>NZ_RFFJ01000319.1 GCF_003696235.1 Streptomyces triticirhizae | reverse complement strand
AGGCCGGCGCCGGCGGCCCCCAGCGCGCCGCCGGCGGCCAGCAGGCGGAGCAGGGCGCGGCGGTCGATCCCCTCGGCGCGCGCCCGCCCGTCGAGGAACTGGCGCAGCCGGCGGCGGTCGTAGAGCCTCTCGTCGATCGTCATGAGGTGGCATCCTCCGTCACTCGCGCCGGGCGCGCCATTGCGGCGCCTTAACGTCGTGTGAACTCTGCGCGGGGGTGAACGCTCAGGCGTTGGCGGCCCGTTGGGCCAGCCGCCGGGCCTCGGCGCGGGCGGCGACGGCGATCTCCGCCTCGTCGGCGGTGCGCAGCACGCCGTCCTCGACGATCGGCACCCCGTTGACCAGCGAGAGCGCGACCGGCGCCGGCGGGCCGAGGACCAGGGCCGCGACCGGGTCCTCGATGGTGGAGTGGCCCAGGCCGTCCAGCCGCCACAGCACCACGTCGGCCAGCCGGCCCGGCGTCAGCGAGCCGATCTCGTCCCGCCGGCCCAGCACCTCGGCGCCGCCGGCCGTGGCCAGCCGCAGCGCCTGGCGCGCTGTCAACGCCCGCTCGCGCCACGGGCCCAGGCGGTTGACCAGCACGGCGTTCCGCAGCTCGGTGTGCAGCTCGCCTGACTCGTTGGACGCCGTTCCGTCCACGCCGAGCCCCACCGGGACGCCGGCGGCCAGCAGGTCCGGCACCCGGGCGATGCCGGCGGCCAGCCGCGCGTTGGACGAGGGGCAGTGCGCCACGCCGGTGCCGGTGCGGGCGAAGGCCGCGATGTCGGCGTCGGACATGTGCACGCAGTGCGCCATCCAGACGTCGGGCCCGAGCCAGCCGGTGGCCTCGAAGTAGGCGGTCGGCCCCATCCCGAACCGCTCCCGGCAGAACGCCTCCTCCTCGACCGTCTCCGAGCCGTGGGTGTGCAGCCGCACCCCGAGCCGGCGGGCCAAAGCGGCCGACTCGCGCAGCAGTTCGGTGGTCACGGAGAACGGCGAGCAGGGCGCGACGACGATCCGCAGCATCGCGTCGGGGGCCGGGTCGTGGTGGGTGGCCACGGCCTCCTCGGTGGCGGCGAGGGCGGCCTCGGTGGTCTCCACGGCGAAGTCCGGGGGCAGCCCGCCGGCGGAGGCGCCCAGGTCCATCGAGCCACGCGCGGCCATAAAACGCACGCCCAGCTCGCGCGCCGCGCGCACCTCGGCGCCCAACAGGTCGCCCGCGCCCCGGGGGAAGACATAGTGGTGGTCGAACGCGGTGGTGACGCCGCCGCGCGCCATCATCGCCAGCGAGGCGCGGGCGGCCGTGCCCACCATGGCCTCGTCGATCCTGGACCAGACCGGGTAGAGCGCGACCAGCCAGTCGAAGAGGTTGGCGTCCTGGGCCAGGCCCCGGGTGAGCCACTGGTAGAAGTGGTGGTGCGTGTTGACCAGCCCGGGCGTGGCCAGGTGGCCGGTGGCGTCGAGCACCCGGGCGGCCCGGGCCCGGTGGGGCGCGGGGGCGGGTCCCGGGCCCACGGCGAGCAGCCGGTTGCCGGCGATCACCAGATGGCCGCTGGCGTGCTCGGTACCCGCGTCGTCCACGGTCGCGATCGCGCAGTTCTCGATCACCAACGACGGCTCTTCGGACGGCGGTTGCTCGGTCGGGGGGATGGCCATGGTGGGCGTCTCCGGGGGTCGTCAGAGGCGGGTGAGTTCGACGGGGATGCGCTGTTCGGCGCCCTCGCGCAGCACGGTGGCCTCGATCAGGCCGAACGGCCGGTCGGCCGCGTGGTAGACGGCGCCGTCGCCGGTCTCGTTGGCCACCCCGAACGGGCTGAGGTCGACCAGGAAGTGATGCTTGTTGGGCAGGGACAGTCGGATCTCCGCCACGCCGGGAAGCTGCTCGATCACGGCCGAGCCCATCGCGAACAGGGTCTGTTGCAGCGAGTACGAGTAGGTGCCGGCGAAGGCCGCCAACAGCCGCTGCCTGGCGGCGGCGTGGTCGGCGTTCCAGTCGGCGGCCGCGACGGCGGCTGGCTCCTCGGCGGTGTGCCGCCAGCAGGCGGTGACCTCGGTGGCCAGCACGCGGTCGGTGGTCTCCTCCAGGGTGGTGTAGGCGTCCCGGACGAAGCCGTGGAACTCGGAGTCCGTGGTGTTGAGCACGGTCAGCCCCGTCAGCCCGCTCAGCACCTCCAGGGCTCGGCCGTCGAAGGTGACCCGGGCGGTCCTGGTGTCCTGCCCGGCCCGCGCGAAGGAGTGGTCCCCCAGCCGCTCCCAGCGGTGCTCCGCCACGTCCACCACCGCGCCGCGCACGGTGGGTTGGGCGTCCACGAAGTGCCGCGCCAGCTCGGCGGCGAAGGACTCCGGGGAGGCGATCCCGCGCTCCCTGGCGAAGACGTAGACGGTGTTCTTGACGGTGTCGGTGGGCAGCACCGCCGCGTTGGAGCCGACGAGGTGCGCGTCGGCCATGTCCCCGGAGAGGGCCACCGAGACGGTGAGATCGGTCAGTTCGTGCCTCTCGCCCGCCCGCGCGACGCGCACCACGCGGGTCTGCGCCTTGCCGTACTGGTTCTGGCCGAGCACCGGCATGGGTCAGCTCCCTCGGTAGACGGAATAGCCGAACGGGTTGAGCAGCAGCGGGATGTGGTAGCGCTCGCCGGCGGTGACCGCGAAGGCGACCGTGGCCTCGGGGAAGAACGCGGTGCCGGTGCCGCCGCCGGTCAGATAGGGCTCGACGGCGAAGGTCAGCCGGGCGGCCACGGCGCCGCCGGGGAGCACGGGCAGGGCGGCGCAGCGCCCGTCGGCGTCCGTGCGCCCCTCGGCGTGCGGGTGCCAGCCCTCGGGCCCGTCACGCCGGGCGTCGCGGACGTCGAGCCGCACCGCGATCCCGGCGGCCGGTCGCCCGGCGCTGGTGTCCAGCACATGGGTGGAGACGGTGACGGGCGTCTCCACCAGGCGGGTCAGCCGCAGCCGGTTGATCTTCCCCAACTCCCGGCGCGCGACGGCCGCCTCGCGCTCGGGCGGGTGCTCCAGGCGGGCGCGCAGCGCGTCCCGCATCCGCTCCCCCGACAGGCCGGTGGCGCAGATGAGGAAGGTCCGGCCGAAGCGTTCCTGATAGGTGAGGTTGAGGTCGAGCAGCTCGGACCGCAGGGCCGCGTCGGCGTCGGCGAGGCCGCCCTGTTCGCGCGCGGAGGTCGGGTCGCCCGGCTTCGGCCGGCCGATCGGCGGGTGGCCGGCGACCGCCGCCTCGAACTCCTCGGCGGACAGCCCGTCCACCGCCGCGTCCTGGGCGGACAGCAGGGCGTCGGGATCGGCGAACGGGCGGGCGGACAGCACCCGTTCGCCCCAGTCCCGCGAGGCGCAGACGGCGTGCAGGGCGTGCCGGACGGCGCCGGCGCCGGCGTGGTTGAGCCAGGTCAACCCGGGATGGGCGGGCGAGGTCATCGGCCCAGCTAAGCGGCCGGGGCCCCCGGACGTCAACAGTTTGTTGAAGCGCGTGCCGTCACGCCACGTCCGGGCGCCGTCGGCTCAGTCGCCGCCGGCGCGGTTGAGGTAGTTGTAGACGGTGAAGCGGCTCACCCCGAGCGCGGCGGCCACCGTCTCCACGCCGTGCCGCAGGGCGAAGGCGCCGCGCTGTTCCAGGTTGCTGACGATCCGCTGCTTGGACCTGCGGTCCAGCTCGGCCAGCGGGCGGCCGTGGCGGCGGCGCAGGTCGTCCAGGATGTGGTCGAGGGAGTCCGAGAGCAGCGGCAGCCGCACGGCCGCGACGGTCGCGCCGTCCCAGCACAGCGGCACGTCGTCCTCGCCGGCCTGGAGCGGATCGACCAACTCGCCGCCTATGGCCGCCAACAGGGGACCGAGAGCGTTCAGAAAGCGCTCCTCCTCGGACTCCTCGGACTCCTCGGACTCCTCGGACTCCTCGGGCTCCCGGGGGGCGCCCGAGGCGCCGGGGAAGCCGCCCGGCGCGTACGGCTCGGGAGGGCGGCCCGGCCCGGCCGGCCGCCGTCGGCCCTCGCCCGCGCTCA
>NZ_RFFJ01000318.1 GCF_003696235.1 Streptomyces triticirhizae | reverse complement strand
CGAGCTGCTGCGCGCCGCCGAGGCCGAGCTGGCCGCCCGCGAGGAGGCGCTGGCCGAGGCCGAGGCGGCCCACCGCCGGCTCGCCGAGCGGCACGCCGAGGCCGTGCGGGCCGCCGACGGCTTCGCCGAGATCGCCGCCCAGCTGCGGGACCAACTCCGCGACCCCGCAGACGAGTCGGAGGCGCCGCCGGCCCCGCCCGAGCCCTACCCGAGCGCCATCGAGGAGGCCAGGGCCGCCGTCGGCGACGCCCGCCGCGCCCTGCGCGCCGCCGGCTCCGGGCTGGCCGCCGCCGAGTCCGCCGTCCGCGACGCCTGCGACCAGCTCGTCCGGCACGCCAACGCCAGCCGCTTCGAGCAGGTCCGCACCCCCGCCCGCGCCCAGATCAGGGAGCTGCCCACCGCCGCCCTGCCCACCCACGCCGCCGCCTGGGCCGAGGCGTTCGCGCCCCGACTGCGCGTGCTGGGCGACGAGTTGACCCAGCTGGAGCGGAACCGCGACGGCATCGTGGACCGGCTGCGCGGCCTCGTCGAGTCCGCGCTGGCCACCCTCCGCTCCGCGCAGCGCCTCTCCCGGCTGCCCGAGGGCCTGGGGGAGTGGTCGGGGCAGGAGTTCCTGCGCATCCGCTTCGACGAGCCCGACCAGGCCACGCTCACCGAGCGGTTGGGCGAGGTCGTCGACGAGGTCACCCGCGCCGCCGTCCGGAAGAACACCGACCTGCGCAGGGACGGGATCTCCCTGCTGCTGCGCGGGGTGCACGCCGCGCTGCGGCCGCGCGGGGTGCGGGTGGAGATCCTCAAGCCGGACGCGGTGCTGCGCGCCGAGCGGGTCCCCGTCGGCCAGATGGGAGACGTCTTCTCCGGTGGCCAGCTGCTGACCGCCGCCATCGCGCTCTACTGCACCATGGCCGCGCTG
Source organism: Streptomyces triticirhizae (assembly GCF_003696235.1). Lineage (GTDB taxonomy): Bacteria > Actinomycetota > Actinomycetes > Streptomycetales > Streptomycetaceae > Streptomyces > Streptomyces triticirhizae. Next base: position 3,109 of record NZ_RFFJ01000318.1, on the reverse strand, counting down.
CGCGGCAACGACCGGGGCCGCGAGGGCCACCGGCACGCCGGCACGCTCTTCCTCGACAACCCCATCGGCCGGGCCAACGCCACCTACCTGCTGGAGCTACAGCGCGCCGTCGCCGACGCGCTGGGCGTCCAACTCCTCTACACCACCGGCCTGTTCGACACCACGGCGCTGGCCGAGTTCCCCCTGGTCATCCGGCTGCGCAACGACGCCGACCTGCGCGCGGGGCTGAAGTACATCAGCGTCGAGGAGCATCTGCGCCCCGGGCTGCCCAGTGCCGACGAGGGCACCGAGCCGGTGCACGGCGAGGTCACCGCCACCCGCGTCTACCGCAGGCCCAACACGTCCCAGCCCTCCGCGCCGTCCGGATCACCCGAGCCCGGGCCGGTGCCCGCGCCGACCCCCGAGCCCGCGCCGGCGGCCCGGCCGTGACGCCGCGCCGCCTTCCTGGCCGCCCGGCGCTCCGCGCGCCGGGCCCTGGCGTTCGCCCTGGCCACGCTGCTCGGCACGGACACCACGCCGTTCCGCTGCTTCCAGGACTGCGAGGTGATCCAGATGTCCAGCACGGCCCAGGTCGCCACCACGGAGCTGACCAGCGTCGATATGGCCATCGGCAGCACCAGCCAGGCGCCGGCCAGCAGTCCGAGCAGCACCACCATCAGCTGACTGAGCGTCAGCGCGATGATGATCACCGCCCGCACGGCGGCGGCGCGCACCGGGTCCGGAAGTCGGGGTCTCGCATACACGCCGCTCTCGCTCCCTGCACGGTGAGATGCGCGGATATGTCCTCGCGCTCCATGGTAGAACGCCTTGCGCCCCCGCCCAGCACGGACCAGGATGAGGCGCCCACCGAGTGTCAACTCCCATGATTACCGGACGGTTAGCGGGTCGGGCGCCGTGCCCGGTAGTAGGCTCGCGCTGTTGACACGGCGGCAGCCATCGCGTGGGGGAGCGGCCCGGGCCGAGCAAGGGGAGGGTATGCGCGTTCGCGTCAAGACGGTCCAACGCAGAATCTGGGCACTGGTGTTGGTCCCGCTCCTCGCCCTGCTGGCGGTCTGGACGTTCACCGCCGTGCTCACCGTGAGCGAGGCGTTCTCCGCGAGCGGCTCAGCCTCCGTTGCCGAGCGGCTGACGGGCCCCGCCGAGGAGGCGATCGCCGCCCTGCAACGCGAGCGTCGCAGCGCGGTCGTCTATCTCGCCGACCCCCGCCGCGCCGACGCGCTGGCCGCGTTGGACGAGTCCAGGTCCGAGACCGACGCCTCGCTGCGGCGGCTGTGGCGCGCGGTCGACGGCGAGGACGGGCTGACCGGCGCCGCCGACAGCCGGCTGACGACGCTCCGCAGAACGCTCGGCGAACTGGACCGGCTGCGCGGCCAGACGGACAGCAACACCATCCCGCTCTCCGGCGCGCTCGACGCCTACAGCGACCTGACCGCCGCAGCCCTGCGGTTCCGCGCGGCGCTCCCGCCCGCCGCCGACGCCGGCGACCAGCGGCACTCCAGCGCGATCGCCGGGCTGGCCCAGGCCCGCGAGTACATATCCCAGGAAGACGCCCTGGTGGCCGGCGTGTTGGGCACCGGCCGCAGCACCGACACCGAACGGCGCGCCCTCACCGAGCTGATCGCCCGCCGCGAGGCGGTGTACGCGCAGGCTGTGCCCGACCTGCCGCTGGAGGACCGGCAGGCCCACGAGAGCTTCTGGGACAGCGGCACCGCCCGCATCCTCGCCGAGGCCGAGCAGCAGGTCATCTCCGCCACCGGCACCCTGCCGAGCGACCGCTGGGAGCAGTCCACCTTCGACGTGCTGGAGGGCACCGGGGTCCTGTTCGCCGACGCCGACGGCCGGCTCGACGACCGGCTGGACTCCTCCCACACCCCGCTCGTCCTGCGGGCGGTGCTGGCCGGCGGCCTGGGCGTGGCCCTGGTGGCCGGCGCCGCCTGGTTCACGCTGCGCGGCGGACGTTCCCTCGCCCGCGACCTGACGGACCTGGCGCGGGAGGCCAGGGACGCGGCCGAGGTGCGGCTGCCCGGCGTCACCCGCCGGCTGGAGGCCGGCGAGCATGTGGACGTCGAGACGGAGGCGCCCCGCCTGGAGTACGGGGACGACGAGTTCGGCCAGATCGGACGGGCCCTCAACACCCTGCAACGGGAGGCCACCTCGGCGGCCGTCGAGCGTTCCTACACCCGGCGCGGGGTCTCCGAGGTCTTCGTCAACCTGGCCCGCCGCAACCAGGTGTTGCTGCACCGCCAGCTCCAGCTGCTGGAGGCCATGGAACAGCGCAGCCAGGACAGCGAGGCCCGCGTGGACCTGGTGCGCCTGGACCACCTCAGCACCCGGATGCGGCGGCACGCCGAGGGCCTGGTCATCCTCTCCGGCGCCGCGCCCGCCCGCCAGTGGCGCAAGCCCGAGCACCTGACCGAGGTGGTGCGCGCCGCCGTCGACGAGATCGAGGACTTCGAACGCGTCGAGATCCGCCGCCTCCCGCCGTTCGTCGTCGCCGGCGGGGCCGTCGCCGACCTGATCCAGCTGATCGCCGAACTCCTGGAGAACGCCACGGTGTTCTCTCCGCCGCACACCGCCGTGCAGGTCTCGGGCGAACGGGTGCCGCACGGTGTCACCCTGGAGATCCACGACCGGGGCCTGGGCATGACCGCCGAGGCGCTGCGGGAGGCCAACCAACGGCTCTCCGAGATCACCGAGTTCCAGCTGTCCGACACCGACCGGATCGGGCTGTTCGTGGTGGCCAGGCTGGCCGAGCGCCACCACATCAGGGTCGCGCTGCGGGAGTCGCCCTACGGCGGCACCACCGCCGTCACCCTGATCCCGGGCGAGCTGCTCTCCGAGGCCGCCGAGCCGCCGCCCGTCCGGGAGCGGCTGATCCCGGCGCGCGAGCGGCCCGCGCTGCTCGACGGCCCGGTGGACGGGCCGGTCGAGCTGACGGCCTCGGTCGGCGCCAACTCCCGCACCGGGGACGGCGCGGCGGGCCGGGCCGCCGCCGGCGAGCACACCGCCGAGCACACCTCGGAGCACCCCGCCGACCACGACGCCGAGCGCGCCGTCCCCCGCGATCCGGCGGACCCCGGCCGCCCCAGGAGCGCGCCCGTCCTGGTCG
>NZ_RFFJ01000317.1 GCF_003696235.1 Streptomyces triticirhizae | reverse complement strand
CCCGCGCGCGGGCTGGCCGGGCCGCTGCCGCCGCCGGGCCGGCGCGAGCGGCGGGACGCGGCGCTGGTCGCGGTCGGGCCGATGCTGCTGCTGGCGCTGGCCGGCGGCCGGGTGCTGGGCCACGGCGCGGTCGAACCCTTCGCGTCCGACGGCCCGTTCGTCGACCCGGCGTTCTACGACCGGTCGCCGCCCTCGTTCGCCGAGCGCTGGTCGGGGGCGCTCTACCCGGCGCTGCGGCTGCGCCCGCTGGACCGGGAGCGGCCGGCCGCCTGGCTGGCGACGCTCACGGTGGCGCTGGTCTTCCTGGTGCTGCTGGGCTGGCTGGTGTACCGGCTGCGCTGGCGGCCGAGGCCGGCCGGCGCGGGCGCGGTGGTGGCGCTGGGCTGGGCGGCGACCACGGTGGCCGCCGCCGTGGCGTCGGTGGTGGACCACCTGTGGCTGACGGCGCTGGACGGCGGGAGCCCGCCGGGCACGACGCTGCTGGAGGCGGTCAGGTTCGCGCTGCTGTGGGGCTGGCTGCCCGGCGCCGCGCTGCTGGCGTGGGAACGGCACCGGGCGGGCGGCTCCGTCGCCGTCTCCGCGAACGCCCGGCCGGTGGAGCGTGCGAGGGAGCGCGCCGATGTCGACTGACCGCAGGCCGGGCGGCGCTCGGCGCCCCCGGGTGCGCCCCGGGCGGGCGCTGACCCGGAGCAGCGTGCGCCGGGGCGCGCGCCGGCCGGCGCCCGAGCCGGAGCCCTCGCGGCTGCGCCGGATGGTCAACTCGCCCCTCAACTGGCTGCTCGCCGTGGTGCTGGTGGTCGCCACCACGACGTTCCAGGACGTGTTGGGCTCCACCCTGGGGGCGCTGCTGCCGCTGGACCGGGTGCCCGACCGGGTCGCCCCCGGCGAGGCGATCGACGTGGTCACCGTGCGCTCCGAGCGGGAGATCGGCACCTGGATGGCGCGGGACGCCACCGTCTCCGAGATCGACGCGGCCCTCGAAGACCCGTACTGGCCGCAGGAGTTGGACCTGATCGACGTGGGCTGGGGCTCGTGGATCATCACCCTGGAGGGCCGGGCCCAGCAGCAGGTGCGGATCACCGACATCGTGCCCGAGCTGGAGAACGGCCGCTGCGGCGAGCCGCTGACCGGCCCGCTGCTGCTGACCGCGCCCGAGGGCGGCGGCCCGGTGGTGCAGCTCCAGGTCGACATCGACCAGCCCAACGCCCGCCTGCACGGCTCGACCGACACCGGCGAGGACACCGGCCCCTACTTCACCGGCCCGACCGCCCAACACGTCACGCTGGACCGCAACGAGTCCGTCGCGTTCCGCATCACCGCACACGCGGACCAGGGCCACTGCCGCTGGACCTACCGCGTCGAGTACGAGGTGGCCGGCGCCGCCCACACCACCCGCATCGACGGGCCCGGCGGCGCCCCGTTCGAGATCACCGCGCCCCGCAGGGACGCCGCCGACTACCCGGTGGTCTGGTTCTCGCCCCAAGGGTGCGGCCCTGGCCCGGAGTTCAGCGCCGAGCGGGTGCGGGGCACGGGCGAGGACTACGCGCGGGCGCTGGAGGAGTTCGGGGCGCCCGTGGGCCAGCCGGTCAGCTGCCCGGCGCACCTGCGGCGCTGAGGCCCTCACGGCGCGACGGCCCCGACGCGACGACGGCCTCGTACGCCTCGGGCAGCGAGGTCACGCCGTCGGAGGCGAGGAAGTGGCCCGCCCCGGGAACCACCCGGGCGGAGGTGCCCAACCGCCGCGCCAGGCGGTCGGTGTGGCCGGGCGGCACCAGGAGATCGGCGTCGGACCGCAGCACCGTGAGGCGGTCCACGCGCTCGGCGAGTCCCGCCACCTCCTCGCCGTCCCCGACGAAGGGGTCCAACTCCGGGAGCGCGGGCAGCCGGTCCACGAAGCCGGAGACCAGCACCAGGGCGCCCAGGCGCCAGGGGCCGGGGAGCGACCGCAGGTGCCGCAGCACGGCCAGGCAGCCCAGGCTGTGCGCGACCACGACCGCGCGCGCGTCGGGGACGCCGACCTCGGCCCGCAGGGCCTCGGCCCACCGCGCCGGGTCCGGGGCGTCCGGGTCGGGAAGGGCCGGGACGGAGGTCGGCACGCCGTCCGCCCTCAACCGCTCGGCCAGCCAACCGAACCAGTGGTCCTCGGGGCTCGCGCCATAGCCATGGATGATCGAGGCGCGCCGCAGGGTTGTTCCCGATGTCATGCCGTCGGACGGTATGCCCTCACGCCAGCGTGAAGGTCAAGTCGACGGGTCTCAGGGACGAGAGGGAGAAGCGGCGGTGCGGATCGGCGAACTCGCGGAGCTGGCCGGCGTGAGCGCGCGTGCGCTGCGCCACTACGAGGACCGGGGCCTGCTCGTCCCGGCGCGCGACGGGAACGGGTACCGGCACTACGCCCCGGACGATGTCGCGCGGGTGGCCCGGATCAGGGCGATGATCTCCGCGGGTCTTGGCACCGCGACCATCCGGCGGTACCTGGACTGCGCCCGCTCCGGCGACCACGGCGTCTCGCTGGAGATGTGCCCGGGGCTGCGGGCCGAGCTGGACGCCCTCGCCCGGCGCATCGAGGCCCAACAGGCCGAACTCGCCGAGACCCGGCGGCGGTTGGCCGCACTCGCCTCGGGCCGGTCAGCCCTCTCGTGACCGGGGCGACCCGTTCTCGCGCAGCCGGGCCGCGACGGCCGCCCGCCACTCGGCGACGACGGCCTCCTCGTCGAAGGGCGCCAGGTTGAGCGGCGGGCCCTCCAGCGGGCCGCGCAGGCCCCGCCTGATCCGCTCGTTGATCTCCGCGAGAATCCGCCGCACCGCCCGCTCGGTGGGCGCGGCCAGCGCCGCCGCGTGCGCGTCCTCGGCCTCCTTGCGCAGCACCAGGCTGGGCGGCAGGGCCGAGAGGTTCTCCCTGGCCATCTTCCCGCGCACCCACCACAGCTCGTCATAGGGCTGGGAGGCGTGCGGCAGCGGCTTGCCGGCGCCCGGCAGATCGCGGAACGCGCCGCGCTCCTCCGGTGGGCCTGGCTGTCGGGGGTGTTCGGGTTGTTGAGACCCGACTCCCCGTTCCGGTGCCCCCGGGGTACCACCGGGCAGGAGGGACATTTAGGATGGCGCGCGTGTTCGCACCAGGCCGCCTCCTCTGCCTCGCGCTCTTCGCGGGCTCGGCCTGCTGTGTCGACGACGGCCTCTGTCGCCGCTGACGGATTCCGCTCCCCTCCCCCAGGCCCGGCCGCTGTGGCCGCGCCCCGTGAGGGCGGTCCCTTCCCCCTCGTCCCCGGGCCCGTTCGTTCCGTTGGAGTTCACCCATGACCACCGTGTCACCTCCCCCCTCGCCGTCCGAGTCGTCCCCGGCTCGCGGGTCGGCGAAGCCGGCCGTCTCCTGGCTGGCGCCGGCGCCCACCCGGGTGCCGCCGCCCGAGGCGCCCGAGGCGCCGCCGGTGCGGCGCGGCCCGCTGGCCGGCGCGCTGCTGATCGGCGCCGCGCTCGACGCCTATGTCTTCGCCCGACACGGCGCCAAGCCGGGCGTCCTGCTCCTGCTCGGCCTGGGCCTCGGCTTCGCGCTGTTCCACTCGCGGTTCGGCTTCACCTCCGCCTGGCGGCAGCTGATAGCCGTCGGCAACGGCGCCGGGCTGCGCGCCCACACCCTGCTGCTCGGCACGACCGCCACCCTCTTCGCGCTGATCATCGGCACCGGCACCGGCCTCTTCGGCTCCGAACCCGCGCCCTCCGCCGGCTCGTTGGGTGTCGGCCTGCTGGTCGGCGCGTTCGTCTTCGCCATCGGGATGCAGCTCGGCGGCGCCTGCGCCTCCGGCACGCTCTTCGCCGTGGGCAGCGGCCAGACCTCGGTCGTGCTGACGCTGGGCGGGTTCATCCTCGGATCGACGCTCGCCGCCTGGCAGTTCGACCTCTGGAACGACCTGCCGGCGCTCGACCCGGTGGTCCTCTCCGACCACGTCGGCTGGTTCGGCTCCTGGGGCATCACCGTCCTGGCGCTGGCCGCGATCTACGGCCTGACCCGCCTCGTCCAGCGGCGCCGCACCCCGCCGCCCACCGGCGCGGTGCCCACCGCGCGGGGCGTGGCCCGGCGCGCGCTGCGCGGCTCCTGGCCGCTGGCGGCCGG
>NZ_RFFJ01000316.1 GCF_003696235.1 Streptomyces triticirhizae | reverse complement strand
AGGGCCTTCTCAAGGTCGGTGCAGATGTCGCAATCCACACCGAACCCAGAAGGCCCTCCCCCATTCAAGACCCCTAACCGAGACCTACATCACCGTCCACAACCTCCCCGGACAGAACACCTAGGCGCGGCCCGGGCGTCGTTGGAGGAGATGGGGGAGGACTACGACGCCGCCAGGGCGCTGGCGCTGCACGGCCTGGCGACCGGACTCCACGGCGACCGGGACGCGGCCGAGGCGAGGCTGCGACGAGCCATGGGCGAGTTCGAACACGGGGGTTCGCGGCACTGGCAGGCGCGGACCTGGGAGATGCTCGGCCAGGTCGCGCAGGCCGACGGCGATCGGGCGGAGGCCGAGCGCCGCTACCGACACTCCCTCTCGCTCTACACCCCGCTGAGCGGGCGGGACGCCGACCGGCTGGAGGGGCGGCTGGCGAAGCTGTGAGTTTCGCCAGCCGCCCGCGTTCAGCCGCCCCCGAGGGCGGCGAGTTCCACCGCGACCGCCCCGGCGGCGGTCTCCACGTGAAGCACGGTCGGCTCGACCACCGGCCGTCCGGACATCAGCCGGGCGTGGAGGTGGGCGAGCACCTCCGGTCGCCAGTCGGCGCCGGCCGGCGCCCGCCCGGGGCGGGCGAGCAACGCCCCACCGGAGCGGCAGCCGAGCACCCACACGCGGTTCCCCGTCACCGGCACGGCGACCACCGCGCAGCCGGGGAAGTGCGCCAACAGCCGTTCGGCGGTCGCCAGCGCCTCGGCGGGCGGTCGTGCCAGGGCCGTGGCGATCGTGTCGGCGGCCTCGGTCCAGGGGTTGGGGCCTCCCTCGTCCCACTCCACATGGACGAGTTCACCCCGGTCGCTCGGCGGGGTCATGCCGCCGTCCTCCTCTCCGTCCGCCGCCGTCCGGCGAGTTGGGCCGGTGGCCCGGCCGGACGCACCACCGGACGGTGGGCGGGTTCGGCCAGGCCGAGGAGCCGGTAGAGCAAGGCGCGCATCCGGCGATGGAACGTGCCGGGCCGGGAGGTGAGCCGGGCGGCCGCCCGGCGGTGGCCGGCCGCGTCGTAGGTCTCCTCCGCGTAGGCGAGTTGCTCGGCCAGCGGGCGCGCCGGCGTCAGCGCCGGAGCGGTGCGGGCCAGCAGCGCGGCCGACGAGTCGGGCGCGATCTCGTTGACCGGGAAGCGGCTCAGCAGGATCGGCCGACCGGTCAGCGCCCCGTACGAGGTCACGGAGCCGGCGTCCCCCAGAATCCAGTCGGATGCCACCAGGGGCGGCACCCAGTCCTCCGAGGTGTGCGCGAGCCGCACCCGACGTGCCGCGCCGCCGCCCAGCCACTGCCGCAGCTGCCAACTGCCGTAGGTGGCGTGCAGGTTCGGGTGCAGGAAGAGCATCGTTTTGACGTTGGGCGGCAGTTCCCGCAGCAGCCGGGGCAACAGCGCGTCGAAACGCCCGAACGCCGAGGACTCTCCCCAGGTGGAGGTCACGAACAACAGCCGTTCCCCGGACCGCAGGCCCAGTGCCTTTCGGTACTCGGCGCGGCGTGCCCGGCTGACCAGCAGGCGGTCGTAGTGCGGGTCGCCCACCACATGGGTCACCGGCAGCGCCTCCGGGCACGACCTGGCCAGCGTCTCCCGATCCCGCTCGTGCGCGAGGACCAGGGCGGCGGGAACGACCCGGCCCTCATGGGTCAGGTACTGCCGGCTGAGCATACTGGCGACGCGAAGCTCGTGGTCCGTGGCGCCCTCGGCCTTCCGGAGCAGTTTGATCTGGCCACCCCCGTGCGGCAGCCGCACCACCGGCGCCCGCAGCAGGTGTATCCCCCGCGAACCCGCCGCCAGCGCCAGGTCGAACCGCGTCCGCACGGCCTGTTCCCACGGGATCACCGTGACGCCCTGCTCCTCCAGGGACCGGGCGAGGCCCGCGCCGAAGGCGTGCGGCGCCACCGTGTAGACCACCTGGACGCGGAAGTCGGACTCGATCAGTTCCACCACCTGCCGGAGCCGCTCCGCGTAGACCAGGGTGTGCACCACGGCCAGAACCGACTTCTGGTCGGGGACAGTGATCCACTGGCCCCGCTGGACTAAGGCGGGCTCGACGCGGGTGCTGTTGTCTGTCATGACATCCCCCATGAACTGAGTTGGTTTCGTGCACCGAAACGGGGATGCCCACGGGGCGTGGCGAAGTGCCTGCCGTTTCCTTGCAGAAGCCTTGCCGTGGGGGAAGTCGTGTGAAATCGGCGGAAGTTGAGCGAGGGGCACATGCCGGCGCCGGCTCAGTGGGCTCGTGACGTTGCCACTCTCCCACGTGTACCAGGGTGTTGGGCACCCGTTCAACGGCCCGCAGCCCACCCCCGGCGCGGTGGTTCTGTCGCGCGCGGGGGCGGGCCGGTGGCTGGGTGTGGTCAGTCGCCCTCGTGGGAGCGGAGGGTTGGTTCGCCGTCGGGGGCGGCGATCGAGGTGGCGAGGGCGTAGCGGACCAGGACGTCGCGGTAGCGGGTCTCGGCGGAGACCTGGTCGGGGAGGTTGCGGCGTTCACTGGCCGAGAGGGACGCGTGCCCGGGGGCGCCGTGGAAGGCCACGCCGGCCTCGGGGGCGGTGGGGAAGAAGACCTCGTCCGCGTGGACGAGGGCGGCGAACGTGATGTCGGGCTCCGCGGTGGGCGTCTCGCCGCGCTCGGCCTGTTCTCTTCAAGTGGACCCGGATCTGGAGGCGGCCTTCTTCGCCAGGTCCTTGGCGACATCCGTGACCTTGCCCGCCACCGACAGCCCGTCGCCGTCGCCGCTGATCTGCTCGCCGGTCTTCTCCACGGCGCCGCCCGCCCGGTCGACCGCGCCGCCGGCGGTCGCCGACGCCTCCTGCACCACCTGCTCGATGATGCGGGGGTTCTGGTCGATGGTGGTCAGAACCTGCTTGATGATGGCCGCCACCTGGTCAAGCCGGACCTTGAGCAGGGCCTGGGCGTCCACGCCCTTGAGGTCCAACTCCAGCTTGCCCAGCGTCACATCGGCGCCCACGTTCAGCTTGAGCAGGCTCAGCACCTCGGCGGTCAGCGAGACGTGCGCGCACAGGTCCTCCGCCTCGATCTTCAGCTCTTCGAGCTTGAGGACCGGCACGTCGAGGAGCACATCGGCCTCGTCCGGATCGTAGCCCTGCGGGGTGTCGACTTCACTCATCGTCCTGGCCTTCCCGTTCGTCCTGGTCCTCGTTGTCCCCCTCGTCCTCGTCCTCGTCCTCCCGGTCCTCCTGGTCGGCGCCCACCGCCTCCTCGTGGGTGCGCACCACCTCGCCGTCCCTGATCTCCCCGCGCCAGCCCTCGATCTCCTCGTCGGGCGCCAACGTCACATAGCGCTGGAAGTGCTTGAGGTCCAGCCGCACCCGCCGGCCCACCGCCCGCCAGAGGTTGCCCGTCTTCTCGAAGAAGCCCGCCGGCTGGTACTCGACGACCGCGATGATCCGGGTCAGCGTCGGCGTCAACTCGTGGAAGCTGACGGCGCCCCGCGTCGTTCCCTTCGAGCCCTCGGAACGCCAGACGATCCGGTCGTCCGGCACCTGCTCCTCGATGGTGGCCTCGAAGCTCCGCTCGGAGAACGCGATCTTGGTCTTCCACTCGGTGGTGGTGTCGTCGCTGGTGGAGACGTTGCTGACGCCCTTGGTGAAGACCCCGAACTTCTCGAACTGCGTCCAGTGGTCGTAACAGGTGCGCAGCGGGACGCCGACGTCGATCACCTCGACGATGTTGGTGACCTTGGTGTCGCCCGCCTCCTGCTCCCCGCCGCTCTGCGCGCCGCCCTCGTCCTCGTCCTCGGACGAGCCGCCGCCGGGCGTCACCTTGTCCTTCAGCCCGCGCAGGGACGAACCGGCCGCCGCCTTCGCGGGGTTCTCGCCCTTGAGCATCCGACTGGCGGCGTCGGGGACCGCGCCGCTCCCCTCGGCCGACTCGCCGATCCGCTGGGCCACTCCGGTGAGCTTGTCGCCGGCCTTGTCGATGAGGTGCTGGGCCTGGGCGCCGATGAACTTGACCAGCTCCTCACGGACCCGGTCCAGGCCCGACGCGTCCTGGCCCCCGTCCTGCTGCTCCTCCTGCTTCTCGTCCTGCGCCGTGCTCATCAGCGGTCACCGCCGTCCGCCGTGGCCTTGGCGCGGCCGGAGGCGGCGCGCCGGGCCGGCCGCCGGGGCGCGCGCTCGCGCGGCGCCAG
>NZ_RFFJ01000315.1 GCF_003696235.1 Streptomyces triticirhizae | reverse complement strand
CCGGCCGCCGTCAGGCGGGGTCCCGCTGCGTGTCGCCTTCGGCGACACGCAGTTCGCGGGACTTCAGGGCTATCTGCCAGCGGTAGAAACTCATCGCCAGCGCGTAGTCCAGGCCGGCGCGGCCGTCCAGGAAGCCCCGGCGGAACAGGTACGCGTACCCGAAGGAGAGCAGCGGCTTCAGCGGGGCCCGGTGGAACAGTTGGCCCTGCCGCGTCTTGGCCAACCTGATCTGTTCGCGCACCTCGGGGTGGCACTCCAGCCACGCCTCCCAGTCCGAGTAGCGGTTGTGCCGCTCGAACCAGGTGCGCACCGGGTCCAGGTCGCGGTGTTCGATGGTGGCCCGCAGCCGGTACACCGGGTCGGCCAACGGCTGGTAGTGGCCCTCCTGTTCGCCCATCCCCGGCGCGGCCAGGTCGTCCGGCTCGGGGAACCGCGCCCGGGTGCGGTCCAGCAGCGCGCGCTTGACGATGGTGTGGCCGTGCCGCAGCCTCCGCCCCGCGAACCAGTACCCCAGCGGGATGTCGAACGCGGCGGGCCGCACCCTCCGGCCGTCCAGGAAGATCCGCCGCAACTCGGCCAGCAGCTCCCCGCTGGGCGTCTCGTCGCCGTCCAGGAACAGCACCCAGTCGATGTCGGTGCGCACCCGGTCCAGGCACCACTGCTTCTTCTTCGGGTACCCCCCGTCCCAGGTGTAGCCGATGACCTCGGCGCCCTCGGCCTTGGCCAACTCCCGCGTGCTGTCGGTGCTGTGGGAGTCCACGACCACCACGGCCGCGAAGTGGGCGATGACCGAGCGCACCGTGGAGACGATGTTGGCCGCCTCGTTCCTGGTGGGGATCACCACGGCTATCGGTAGTCGGGGCACGCTGCTCCTTGGGACTCGGACTTGGACTCGGACTCGGGCTTGGGCTCGGACTCGGGGTCGGGGTCGGCCGGGGGCGAGGGCGGGCGCCCCCGGGGTGGGCTGGTCAGTCGGCGGGGGAGAGGAACTCGGCGTACTCCGGGCACAGATGCTCGATCGCCGCCTCCGCCTCGGGGATCTCGCCCTCCGCCACGGCGTCGGGTATCGCCTCGGGGGCGTGCCGGGAGAGATAGCCCAGCCGCTCGCAGGCGGCCGTGCCCTGGTCGAGCACCGCCCCCGGGTCGACGCCCGACGGCACACGCTCCACCAGGAACTCGCGCTGCTCCTCGGTGAACGCGCCGTCGGGCGGCGCCAACTCCTCCTCCGGCAGCGTCTCGTCCGGCACCCCGTCGTCCGCCGGCTCGGCCGGCTCCTCCGGCGGCGGGGTGGACTCCGCCGAAGCGGCCGTCCGCCCCGCGTCGGCGGACCGCCCGTCCGCCCCGCCCGAGTCGTCGTCCGAGCCGCAGGCGGTCAGCGCCACCAACAGCGCCACCAGCAGCGCGAGCGGCAGCGCAGGCGCCGCCGCGCGCCGCCCGGCGGTCAACCCGCCCCGCCCGGGCATCACGGCGCCCCGAAGGTCAGCAGCAACTGGGGCCTGGCGGCGGCCTGTCCGGTCTCCCTGGCGCGCAGCCAGAGACTGTCGGTGCCCTCGCCGGTGAGCGCCAGGCCCAGCTCGCCGCCGAGCGCGTCCGCTATCGCGCCCACCTCCAGCCGCGCCGTGTAGGTGCCGCCCGTCGCCTCCGGCGCTGACAGCGTGCCCAGTGGCTCCTCGCCCAGCGAGGGCCGGCTGGCATAGGTGGTGTCCGCCTCCGACCACTCCCCGATGGTGGGCCGCACCGCGAAGTCGTCCGTCGAGCCGGCCGCCGCGTCGTCGCTGACCCGCACCCGCAGCGCCGCGTCCTTGAGCACCGTGCCCGCCGGGGCGGTGGGCAGCTCGAAGGAGAGATAGCTCTCGTACGGGCTGCTGCCGCGCACCGCGAGCTGCTGGTGGGTGCCGTGACTGGCCGAGGGCGCCGCCCCGTTGACATAGGTGTCGGCCTCGGGCGTCAGCTGGGTGACCGTGTCGGTCGGCACCGAGGCCGCCGCGTAGTGGGCGGCGATCCTGGCCGCCGGCAGCTGCGGGGCGTAGACGGCCGTCTCGTCAAGACGCCCCTGGTAGAAGTCGCTGCTGGGCCGGCCCGGCCAGCTCTGGAGGCTGTCCCCGCCGGTCCGCCAGTATCCGTTGACGGCGCGGCTGGCGGTGATCGTGGTGTCGGCCGCGACCTGTTCGCCGTCCACATACAGCCGCATCCCGGCCGGGCCGACGGAGGCCGCGACCTGGTGCCACTCCCCGTCGTTGTAGCTCTCCCGGCTGGTGACCGTGTGGTATCGGCCGTCGTAGACGCCGAACGCGACCCGGCCGTCGTCGAGGAGATAGATGTTGTTGTCCCGGTTGGCGGAGGGCTCCAACGTGCGGTCGCCCAGGCCGATCAGTTTGCCGCCCCTGGTCGTGGTGGTGCTGAACCAGGTCTCCAGGGTGAACTCGCGCATCCCGCCGTACCGCACGTCGCCGTAGGTGTAGTCGTCCACCCCGTCGTATCCGATGGCGCCCGCGCCCGGGCCCGACACCGCCGGGGGCGTCACCCCGCGCTGCGGGCCGCCCCGGTGCACCCCGGCCGAGTCGTGCCCCGAGGCGTCGGAGGCGAAGTTGTTCGCCGGCTCGTCGTATCGCCAGTACAGCAGCGGCTCGTCCGCCAACACCGCGTCCACGTAGGGCTGTCCGCCGCTCGCCGTGGTGACCGTGACCGGCGGCGAGAGGGCGCTGACGTTCCCCGCGCCGTCGGTGGCCGTCACCCGGTAGCTGTGCGTCTGACCGGGCGCGGTGTCGGTGTCCGTGTACCGCAGCTGCGGGCGGCGCCAGGGCACCGACGAGGCGTCCACCGTGTGCACCGGGGTGGCGGAGCCGTCCCGGTAGACCCGGTAGGTCAGCAGCGAGTCGTCCAGGTCCAGGCTGGCGCGCCAGCTCAGCTGGACCTCGCCCTCGGCCGTGGAGGCCACCTGCGTCTCGGGGACGGTCGGCGCGCCGGTGTCCGGCTCGGTGGCGAACCGGGTCAGGCCCCACTGGGGCTGCCCGTTGACCGTGGTGAAGCCGCCCCCCACCCACAGGAAGTCCCGCTCGTCCGACGGGTGTTGGGTGCTGACGGCCAGCGCGCGCGGGCCCAGCTGCTCGCCGAGACCGTCGTTGGTGTTGGGGAACCAGCCCAGCAGCGTCGGGTCGTCCACGCCCTGCCCGAAGAGGTGGTAACGCGGCTGGTTGGGGAACTCGCCCATGCTGGAGCAGTCGTGCGCGTGGTGGCCGCTGTAGAGGACCTCGCCGTGGACCGCGACCGCCTGGGTGGCGCCCAGGCAGGTGTCGCGCCACCGCTCCTGGAGGGTGTCGAGGTCGAGGGCGATCCGGCCGTCGAAGACGCCGCCGCCGGTGCCCTCGTTCCCCGTGTAGAAGCCGGTCTCGTCCACGTCGAGCGCCTGCACGGTGGAGCGCGGGTCGATGAAGCCCTCCGGGTACCCCTGGACCAGCGCGCCGGAGTCCGCCTCGACCACGGCCAGGGCGTGGGAGTCCGCGCCGTTGACCGTGAAGAAGTCCCCGCCGAGGACCACGCGTTCGCCGTCCGGGGTGAGGGCGATGGCCTTGCCCGCCTCGTCCGCGTCGGCCCGCCAGTCCAGCAGCCGACCCTCGGCGTCCACCGCGCCGAACTTGGCGCGGGGCTGGCCGCTCAACTGGCCGAAGTCCCCGCCCAGATACACCGTCTCGTCGGTGGCGGCGATGGCCCGCACGATGCCGCTGGCCGCGACCGGGAACGGCTTGCGCTCGCAGCTCGGCAGCTCGAACGCGGCCACGCTGGAGGCGCCCGAGCCGGCCACGGTGCCGAAGGTGCCGCCCGCGTAGAGGGTGGAGCCGTCGGGGGAGACCGCGAGCGCCCGCACCGTGGCCGAGCCGGAGCCGACGGTGAACGCCAGCTGGCAGTCCGCCAGCGGCTCGCCCGAA
Organism: Streptomyces triticirhizae; assembly: GCF_003696235.1. Classification (GTDB taxonomy): domain Bacteria; phylum Actinomycetota; class Actinomycetes; order Streptomycetales; family Streptomycetaceae; genus Streptomyces; species Streptomyces triticirhizae. Next base: position 297 of record NZ_RFFJ01000315.1, on the reverse strand, counting down.
GCGGCGTCCAGCGCCACGAAGTTGACCGCCGGCTGCTCGCGGGCGCCGGGAGCCGCGCCCGGCGGCCGGACCGTGGAGAACGTGCCGCCGGCGTAGACCACGCCGTCGGCCTCGGCCAGGGCGTACACGATGCCGTTGGTCTGCCACGTCGGCAGGTCCTCCGCCGTCATCGTCAACGGGGGCGTCACCGCGCCGGCCCCGCCGCCGACCGCGCCCTGCCCCAACAGGCCGGCGCCCAGCGCCAACACGGCCGCCACGCCCACGGCCCGGCGCGACCGCCGCCTGGCGTGCCGCGCC
>NZ_RFFJ01000314.1 GCF_003696235.1 Streptomyces triticirhizae | reverse complement strand
GCCCCGCCGTGTGCGCTCGCGCCGGGCGGCGGCGTGAACGGCCGCCCGCCGAGGGACGCCTCGTGCAGCGCGAACCGGGTGGCGGCGCGCGAGCGCAACCCCAGGTTGCGCAGCGCCTGTTGCGGCCCGGTGGGCCCGATGCTGGGCGGCACCGCGCCGCCGTAGAGGCCGGCGATGGTCGCCGCGCCCGTCAGGCCGCCGGCCGTGGCGATCGCGCCCGGCCCGGCACCGAGCCCCGACAGCCGGGTGGCGTACTCCGTCACCTCGCCGAACGGCTCGCCGGTGACCGGGTCGATCCACCGGCCGGCCACCGGGTCGAACTCCCGCCCGGTCGCCGGGTCCACCAGGAAGCCGGTGGAGGGGCTGCGCACCCAGCCGGCGAAGTCGCCGCCCTCCGGGCCCAGCACATGCGCCGACGGGTGCCACTCGGTGCCGATGACCGCGCCGTTCGGCGCCACCTGGGCCCGCCCGGCGACGCCGCCGCCCGCCTCGTGGAACGTCATCGGCCCAAAGGAGCCCCCGGCCACGCCGGCCACCCCGGCCATCCCGCCGCCCCCGGCCGCCACCGGGGTGGCGCCCGGGCCGGCGCCGCCCTCCGGCGCCGGCGGCGCGGTGCCGCCGATCACCCGGGCGAACTCCTCGCCCAGCGCCTCCAGTTCACGCCGCGCCTCGGCGGCCAGCCGTTCCTTCTGCTCCTCGGCCTCCACGTTGGCCGTCCGCACGCCCATGCCGTCGGGCAGCTGCTCGTTGCGTTCCAACTGCCACTGCCGCCACTCGTCGAACTCCACGTCCAGCCGGGCCGCCTTCTCGCTGGCCCGGGCGGAACGTTCGGCCGCCCGTTGCAGCTGGTCCGCGATCTCGCGGGCCACCGTCGCCGCGCCCTCGGCCCAACTGCTGGTGGCCTGGAGGCGGTCGGCGAGCCGCAACAGCCCCACGCCCGGCTCCCCGGCCGCGCGGCGCGCGGTGCCCGACAGCGCGCCGGACTCCGCGCCCGCGCTGTTGGCGAGCGCGATCCAGGCGCCGGCGGCCGCGAAGATGGAGATGTAGTCGCTGCTCCTGATCCGGTCCACCGCGTCCCGGAACGCGCTGTCCGCCGCGCTCACGGGCCCGTCACCGCCCGCCGGGCGAAGGCGTGGCGGGGGGCGGGGCCAGCGTGGGATTCGACAGGTCGAGCATGAGCAGCACGCCCACGATCTCCGCCTGCTCCCTGGAGAGCGTGCGCCTGGCCGCCGCGTCGGCGCCCTCGCCGATGCCGGCCGCTGTGGCGGCGCTGTTCCTGATGTCCTCCACGGTGTGCCCGGCCCGTTCCAGCTCCGTGAGCATGGCGAGCGCGGCGGACCGCAGCGCGGTGGCCGCCCGGTCCGCGTTCGGCACGTCGCCGAACATCGCGGTGTTCGACGCGACAAGCGCGAAGTTGGCCTTCAGCCGGGCGAGTTGGTCGCGCTCGCCCGCCCCCTCCTCGGCGTTCCGCAGGCCGCCGATGTTCATCGTGACCACGATGGCTCCGTCTCCCCCTGGTGTCCCGTGGTTGCTCACGTCGACGGCGCGTGCCGTCGCGTGGGTGTCCCGTCAGCGTCCGCCGGCGGCGGCGCGGACCATGGCGGCGCCGCCCTCGTTGCCGATGCCCTGCACCTGGCGCATCGCGGTGTTCTGCGAGGAGACGCTCTGGTCGAAGCCGGCGGCCTCGCGGCGGAAGCGCTGATCGCGTTCGGTCAGGACCGTGCCGATCTGGGCGTCCACCTGACCGTTGTTGACCAGCGCCAACAGCTGGTTGCGCACGGTGTCCCAGATCTCGATGTAACGCTCCTGCTGGCCCTTGGTGCTGGCCTGGATCGTGTCCAGCCCCTCGTTCCTGAAGTGGATGACTCCGTCGAGCGACATGCTCGTCCTCCCCCTTGTCCCGGTGTCGGTTCGTTGCTCGGTGTCGAGTTCGTTCAGATCTGCGCGGCGATGGTCAGGTCCGCCGGGACGGTGGGTGCGGTGACGCCCTGGAGCGCGCCGCGCGCCTGCTCGTCTGTCTCGCGGCCGGTGGCGGCGGTCAGGCCCAGGCCCTGGGAGAGGCCGGAGAGCGCGTTGGCCAGCGCCTGGCCCGCCCTGCCGAGGTCCTCGTAGGTCTGGACGCCGACGGCGGTGCCGCTGCCCCGGTAGGCGGTGCCGAGGCTGATGCCGTGTCCGCCGATACCGGTCGCGACCTCCCCCATGTCCTCGTAGGCCCGCGCGATGATCGCCTGGACCCGGTCGACCTCTTCCGGAGAAAGCTTGATCTCTTCCATCAGCGGTGTGCTTCCTGATCGGTTGCTGCTCGATACCTGCTGTTTGGTGGCCTGTTCAGGCGCTGCCCGGTCGCTGTTCGGTCGGTCCCCGGTCGTTGTCCGGTCATGCGGCGGGCGGCCGTTGTCGGTCCTCTCGCGGATGACCCATCGTTGGCGAGTGTGCCGCGCCGGCGGGCCTCGTTCCTTAGCACCGCGTGCCAGCCGCTGTGCGCTGCGCGCCACGTCGGCGGCCCGGGTCGGGGAACCGGACCGGAACCGGCCCGAGGCGCGGCCACGTCTCCGTGACGGACCGCCCCTGTCAGCGATCGAAGGTGACCGATGATCACAACCAGCTTGACGAGCGAGCACTTACCGAGAGCGGAACGCTTCGACTGGTGGCAGGACATGACCGTGTCCGCCCTGATCCCGACGGACCTGTCGACCGACCACCCGGAGGACTTCCGGTCCTCGATCACCATGGTCGACCTCGGCCCGGCACAGATCTCGGCGATGGCCTACCCCTCGATCTCCCGGGTCCGCCGCACGCCCCGGCTGATCCGGCGCAGCGACCCCGAGTACCTCCAGCTGTCGCTGACGCTCGACGGGACCATGGCCCTGACCCAGGCGGACAACGAAACCGTCTGTCCCGCCGGAACGTTGCTGCTCTACGACTCCTCCCGCCCCTTCCACGGCGCGGCCCTGCCGAAGGAGGGCGGCGGGGTGCGGCAGATCGTCGCGCAGCTGCCGCGCCGCCTCGTGCCGGTCCCGGACCACCAGCTGGCCGCCGTCGTCGCCGACCGGCTGCCGGGTGACGGGGGCATGGGGGAGCTGCTGGCGCACTTCCTCGTCCAGGTGACGAACCGGGCCGACACCTACGGCCCCCGCGACGGGGCGCGGCTGCTCCCGGTCCTGATCGACCTGCTCTCGGGCACGATCGGCCAACGACTCGACGACCGGCAGTCCGGGGACCCGGCCGAGGAACGCCCCACGGCCGCCTTCCTGAGCGCCCAGCGCTACATCCTGTGTCACCTGGACGAGCCCGACCTGTCGCCGGCCCGGATCGCGGCGGCCCACCATGTGTCGGTCCGTTCGCTGCACCGGCTGTTCCAGCGGAACGGGACGACGGTGCGGTCGTTTCTGCGGGAGCAGCGGCTGGAGCGGGCGCGGCGGACGCTGATGGACCTGGCCTCGGCGCGGCTGTCGATCGCGGCGATCGCGCGGCGACACGGCTTCACTCACCCGGGCGACTTCACCCGGGCGTTCCGGGCGGCCTACGGCCAGCCGCCGCGCGACTACCGGGAGGCGGCGCTGCGGGGCGCGGCCGGGTGCGGCGGCGCGTGAGGACGGCCGGCGCGCGCCGCGTTCAGCCAACGGCCCTGACCACCAGGTCGCGGATGCGCCGCTCGTCGGCGGGCGTCAGCCCCGTCAGCGCGAAGGCGGTCGGCCACATCGTGCCCTCGTCGAGGGTCGCCGCGTCGTTGAAGCCGAGGGTCGCGTAGCGCGCGTTGAACTTCGCCGCGCTCTGGAAGAAGCAGACGACCTTGCCGTCCCTGGCGTAGGCCGGCATCCCGTACCAGAGCCTGGGCGTCAGCTCCGGCGCGCTGGCCTTGACGATGGCGTGCACCTGCTCGGCCATCGCCCGGTCCGAGCCCTCCATCTCGGCGATCTTCTCGACCACGGCGGCCTCGTCCTGGGCGGCGCGCTCCTCGCGCGACAGGCGGCGCGAGGACGCCCTGACCTCCTTGGCGCGTTCCTTCATCGCGGCCCGCTCCTCGGGCGTGAAGCCCTCGGCGGCGGCGTCGGACGCCCGGCCCCGCCCGCCGGCGGTCCTCGCGGCGGTCTTCTTCTTCTGGCTGTCGGCCATGGGGGATTCCTTCGTTGTCTCACATGGTGGTGCGGTTCCATCCTGCTGCTCGGCGGTCGCCGGGCGGGCCCCGCCGGTCAGCGCGTCGTGCCGGCGCGTTGGTGGGGGGTGGCGTCGAGCCGGCCGCTCAGGTTGGTGACGCCGACCGACCCCGCCGGCGCCGCCGAGCACCGCGCGGCGGGCCGCGCGGTGCTGCGGCACCTCACCGAGGCGGCCACCGCCGGCCGCTGACC
>NZ_RFFJ01000313.1 GCF_003696235.1 Streptomyces triticirhizae | reverse complement strand
GACCGCGCCCGGCCCCCGGCCAGGCGTGCCCCGCAGCGGAGCCCGCCTCGCCCGGGCCGGGGGCCTTCGGGCCCGGCCCGTCGTCCGCTCGCGCGCAGCGCGAGGCGACGACGGCCCCTCCCGAAACTCCGCGTCAGCGGAACCGTTCCGCCAGGGCCACCGTGCGGCGGGCGCCCGCGACGATCGCGGGGTCGACGAACCGGCCGTCGGGGAGCGCCTGCGCCCCGGCGGCGGTCGCGGCCGCCGCGAGGATCTCGTCGGCCGCCGCCACCTCCGCCTCAGTCGGCGCGAACGCCGCCTCGATCACGGGGAGTTGACGCGGGTGAATGGCCGCCCGGCCGACCAGGCCGAGGGCGCGGCCGACCGCGCAGGAGGCCGCGAGGCCGGGCAGGTCGCGCACGTCCGGGTAGACCGACTGCGCCGGCGGCGCGAGCCCCGCCGCGCGGGCCGCGACCACCGCGCGGCTCCTGGCCCAGGCCAGGCCCGTCTCGTCGGCGACGCCCAACCCGGCCCGCAGATCGGCCTCGCCCAGCGCGATCCCGGCCACCGCCGGGTGCCCCTCCGCGATGACGAACGCCCGCTCCAGCCCCAACGCGCTCTCCAGCAGCGGCCACAGCGGCGGCACCGCGCCGCCGGGCCCGCCGCCCGCCCAGGCGGCGACCGTCGCCACCTCCTGCGGCGAGCGGGTCTTCGGCAGCCGCAGCCCCGCCAGCCCGGGCAGGCCGGCCAGCCGCTCGACCTCGTTCCTGGCCAACGGGCCGGTCAGCGCGTTGACCCGCACCTGCACCGGCACCGGCGGGCGTTCCGTCAGCAGCTCCGCCGTGGCGTCCAGGGCGTAGCCCTTCCGCTCGGGCGCGACCGCGTCCTCCAGGTCGACGATCACCACGTCGGCGCCGGAGCGGAGCGCCTTCGCGACCACGTCGGGCCGGTCGCCGGGCGCGTAGAGCCAGGTCAGCACGGTGCCCGCGCCGTCGGCCCCGTTCACAGCGTGCCCTCCTTCCGCAGCCGGCCGATCTCCTCGGCGGGGACGCCGAGTTCGCCCAGCACCGCCTCGGTGTCTGCGCCATGGGGGCGGCCAGCCCAGCGGATGGCACCCGGGGTCTCGGAGAGCCGGAAGAGGACGTTCTGCATCCGCACCGTGCCCAACTCCTCGTCGGGCACCTCGGCCAGCGTGCCCAACGCCCGGTACTGCGGGTCGGCGAACACGTCCCGCACGTCGTTGATCGGGGCGATCGCGGCCTGCGCCTCCTCGAACGCGGCGATGACCGTCTCCCGGTCGTGGCGGGCGATCCAGGAGCCCACCGCCTCGTCCAACTCGTCGGCGTGCGCGGCGCGTTGGGCGCCGGTGGCGAACCACTCCGCCTCGATCAACTCGGGCCGGCCGACCAGCCGCATCACGCGTTCGGCGATCGACTGGGCGGAGGTGGAGACCGCGACCCAGTGCCCGTCGGCGGTGCGGTAGGTGTTGCGGGGCGCGTTGTTGGCGGAGCGGTTGCCGGTGCGGGGCTGCACATAGCCGAGCTGGTCGTACCAGAGCGGCTGCGGCCCGAGCACGGTCAGCAGCGGCTCGATGATCGCCATGTCCACCACCTGGCCCCGGCCCGTGGCCCGCCGCCCCTCCAGCGCCGTCATCACCGCGTACGCCGTGGTCAGCGCGGCGATGGAGTCGGCGAGGCCGAACGGTGGCAGCGTCGGCGGCCCGTCCGGCTCCCCGGTGATCGCGGCGAACCCGCTCATCGCCTCGGCCAGCGTGCCGAAGCCGGGCCGGCGGGCGTAGGGCCCGAACTGGCCGAAGCCGGTGACGCGGGCCAGCACCAACCCCGGGTTGACGGAGTGGAGTTCATCGGGCCCCAGGTGCCAGCGCTCCAGGGTGCCGGGGCGGAAGTTCTCGATCACCACGTCCGCCTCGGCGGCCAGCCGCAGCAGCAGCCGTTGTCCGTCCGGTGATGAGAGGTCCAGCGTCATGGTGCGCTTGTTGCGGCCCAGCAGCTTCCACCACAGGCCGACGCCGTCCTTGCTGGGGCCGTGGCCCCGGGACGGGTCGGGGCGGCGGGGGTGCTCCACCTTGATGACCTCGGCGCCGAAGTCGCCCAGCAGGGTGGCGGCCAGCGGTCCGGCGAAGAGGGTGGCCAGGTCCAGCACCCGCAGCCCGGCCAGCGGGGCGGGCCCGGGCGCGGCGCCGGAAGCGCGCGAGGACCCGGGGGACTCGAAAAACCCGAAGGATTCGGGGGATTCGGGGGATTCGGGGGTGTCGTTCATGGTGCGGTCCAGGGGTGGGGGGCCGAGCGGTGCAGCGCGTCGATCTCGGCGCGGTTCGGCATGGAGGCGGAGGCGCCGGGGCGGCTGACGGAGAGCGCGGCGGCGGCCGAGGCCCAGGCCATGGCCTCCGGCATCGGCCGGCCCTCGCCGGCGGCGACGGCCAGCGCGCCGACGAACGTGTCGCCCGCCGCCGTGGAGTCCACGGCCCGCACCGGCACCGAGGGAACGCTGACCGGCTCGGCGGTCCGCGAGGCGTGCAGGCTGCCGGCGGCGCCCAGCGTGATCACCACCTCGGGCACCAGCTCCAGCAGGGCGCGGGCGGCGGCCAGCGGCTCGGACGTTCCGGTCAGGGCGGCGGCCTCGTGCTCGTTGGGCACCAACAGGTCAATGAGCGAGAGCAGTTCATCGGGAAGCGGGCGCGCGGGCGCGGGCGTCAGCACCGTGCGGACCCCGTGCGCGCGGGCGGCGTGCGCCCCGGCGAGCACGCCCTCCAGGGGCAGCTCCAGCTGCATCAGCAGCGCGTCGGCGGCGGCGATCCGCGCCTCGTCGCCCTCGGCGAGGCCGGCGACCGTGCCGTTGGCGCCGGGCACCACGACGATGGAGTTGCCGCCCTCGTCGTCCACCACGATGTGGGCGATGCCGCTGGCGCCCGGCACGGTGCGCAGCCCGTCGGTGGCCACGCCGGCCTCGGCGAGCGCGGCGCGCAGCCGGGGCGCGAACGCGTCGTCGCCGACGGCGCCGATCATGGCGACCGCGCCCCCGGCGCGCGCGGCGGCGATCGCCTGGTTGGCGCCCTTGCCGCCCGGCAGGGTGCGGAACTCCCGCCCGGTGACGGTCTCGCCCCGGCGGGGCGCGGTGGTGGTGAAGGCCACCAGGTCCATGTTGGTCGAGCCCAGTACCGCGACGGCGGTGGCGCGGTGGGTGGTCATCGGCGTGCCTCCGGGGTTGGGGCGGTCGCCCCCGGGGCGGGGGCGGAGATGTCCCGGGGCGGCGGTGCCGCCCGCCGGGTCAGTTCGGCCAGCTCGTCGAAGCCGATCCCGTCGAAGTCCGCGACGGAGCTGGCCAGTTGGTTGCGCAGCGGGGCGGTCCAGCGGTGCGGCAGCGCGTCGGGGGCGCCGGCCAGCGCGCCGGCGACCGAGCCGGCGGTGGCCCCGTTGGAGTCGGTGTCCAGGCCGGCGGCCACCGCCCGGCAGATGCTGCCGGTGAAGTCGCCGTCGGCGTGGGTGAGTGCGGCCGCCAACAGCGCCGCGTTGGGCAGCGCGTGCACCCAGTGGTGGTCGGCGAAGTGCGCGTGCAGCGCGTCGACGGCCGCGTCGAAGTCCCGGTGCGCGCGGGCGACTTCGATGCCGAGCCGCACGGCCGCCGCGTAACGGGACCGTGGGGGGACGACGGTGAGCCCGGCGGCCAGAGCGCCGTGCACGTCCTGACGGCCCGTCATGGCGGTGGCGATGGTGGCCGCGACAAACATCGCGCCGTAGACGCCGTTGCCGGTGTGGGTCAACACCGCCTCCCGATGGGCGAGTTCGGCGGCCCGTCCCGGGTCGCCCGGGTGGGTCCAGCCAAAGACGTCGGCCCTGATCTGGGCGCCGATCCACTCCCGGAACGGGTTGCGGTGGATGGCCGTCGCCGGCGGCTCAAGGCCCGCCAACAGGTTGCGGTAGGCGACGCGTTCGGCGGTGAACGTCCGCCCGGCCGGCAGCTCGTCCAGCCACAGCCCGGCGACGTCGGCCGTCGTGAACCCGGTGCCGTGCCGGCGCAGCAACAGCAGGTTCAGCAGCGGGTAGTTGAGGTCGTCGTCCTCCGGGGCGCCGGCGATGTTCTCGGCCAGCGAGGTGGGGGCCGAACGGCGGTTCCACGGGTGCGCGGCCAGCAGCTCGGCCGGCACGCCGCGCGCGGTGAACCAGTCGTTCAACGGCCAGTTGCCGGCCGCCCGCGCCAGCGCCCGGATCGCCGCCAGTGGCAGCTTCTCCACCGGCTTGCCCAACACACAGCCGGCCGCCCGCCCCAGCCACGCGGCCTCCAGCCGCCGGGCGTCGGGCCGCTCCGAACGGGCCGGCGGCGCGGGCCAGTCGGGGCAGGCCGCGCGGATCGCGGCCAGCGAGGTGGGCTCCCGTTCCGCCAACGGCGCCGGCAGCGCGGCCAGTTCGTCCAGCAGCTCCTCGGCGAGCCGGCGCAG
>NZ_RFFJ01000312.1 GCF_003696235.1 Streptomyces triticirhizae | reverse complement strand
GGGGGCGGCGCGCCGGGCGGGCGCCGTCCGGCACCCGGAGGACGGTTCGGGCGCGGCGGGCGTGGTCGAGGAGGCGGTGGAGCCGGCGGCGGTGAACGGGCACTTCGGGCCGGCGCCGGCGAACGGAGCGGAGGAACGCGGCTGGCGGGGTCCGGCGGAGCCGGTCCCGGTGGGGGAACGGATGGCGCCGGCCGATGAGTTCCCCGAGCCGTCTCATGAGCCGCCGGCACATGAGACGGCGCCCGAGCCGGTGGCTGACGCGGCGCCGGGGCCGGTGGCTGACACGGTGCCCGAGCCGGTGGCTGACGCGGCGCCGGGGCCGGTGGCTGACACGGTGCCCGAGCCGGCGTTCGCGATGGCGCCCGACGAGGTCCCCGCGCCGGCGCCCGAGGCCACGGTGACGGTGCCGGTGGGTCCCGGGCGGCGCCGCGCGCTGGGGAACGCGCCCGCCGTTCCGCCGCAGGCCGCCGAGTTCGAGGGGCCGCCGGATGGCGCCCCGCACAACGACGCGTTCTACGACGCCTATCGCCAGTACATATACGAGCAGGGCGACTTCCCCAACGCCCGCCAGCTCTCCCGCTTCCTGCACGAACGATTCGCCATCACGGACGACGACGGCACGCTGCTGAGCGAGCAGTATCTCCGGCCGTACACCCGGGGGTTCAGGGAGCGGTACAGCGCGGAGATGGGCACCGGGGTCTGACGCCCCGCCGGTGGCCGCGCCGTAGTCCGTCGACTCCGGTGCGTAGTCCTTTCGTAGGGGGTCGAACCCACCCTGAGGACGATGACGGAGCGTTATTGACTGCATGATGCTGGTGACCGTCAGTGAAAGGTCGCCGGGCGCCGGGGGGTTGGGCGCCGAGGGGAGAGCCATGTCGTCCTCAGTCATCGCACCGTGGCGCGTCGCCCGACGCGTTCTCACCACCGTCCGCGCGGTCCGCGCGACGCTCCACGGCGCCGTCCGGGCGCTCGTCCCGGCGACGGTGGCCGAGGAACGCGCGCGGACGGCAGGCCATCGCCCTGGCCAGCGCGCCCCGTTGCCGCTGCCCTCCTCGGCCGCCGTCACCGGGGACCGCGCCCGGGGCCCATCGGGGCCGTGTCCCCCGGCGGCCGGGCCGCCGGGGGACACGTTCGGACGACGGCCTCGCGCGAGGCCGGGCTCGTCAGCCGCCGAGCAGCCGCCGGATGCGGTCGGCGCCGACGGCCAGCAGCAGCGTGGGCAGCCGGGGCCCGGTCTCACGGCCGATCAGCAGCCGGTAGAGCAGCGCGAAGAAGCTCCGCTGCGCCAGCTTCAGCTCCGGAGTCGGCTTGGCGTCCGCCGGCAGCCCCGCGCGCAGCTTGGGCACGCCGTACAGCAGCGCGGTGAGCCCGTCGAGCGACCACTGGTCGTCCAGCCCCTCCAACAGCAGCGCCAGCGAGGCGCGTTGCTCCTCGTCCAGGGAGTCCAGCAGCTCCGTGTCCGGCTCGGTGCGCACCCAGGTGCGCTGGTCCGCCGGCACCTGGGTCTCCACCCAGCGGGCCGCCCGATCCAGCCGGGGACGCACCTCGTCCAGCGAGCGGACGGGGTTGTCGGGATCGACCTCGCTCAGGATGCGGAGCGTCTGCTCCTCGTCCCCGGTGGTGACGTCCACCACGGAGGCCAGCATCCGGTAGGGCAACGGACGTGCCGTCCTGGGCAGTTCGCCGGCCGCCGTGGCCACCGCCCGGTGGTGCGCGGCGACATCGGCGGGCTGCGCGGTGCCGGCGGCCACCCTGCGGGTCAGCGCGTCGAACTCGTCGTAGGTGCGCTGGATCTCGGAGTCGAACGCGATCTTGAACGCCTGGTTGGGGCGGCGCCTGGCGTAGAGCCAACGCAGCAGGGGCGCCTCCATGATCTGGAGCGCGTCGGACGGGGTGGGGACCCCGCCCCGGGAGCTGGACATCTTGGCCATGCCGCTGATCCCGACGAAGGCGTACATCGGCCCGATCGGCTGCTTCCCTTTGAAGATCTCGGAGACCAGCTGGCCGCCCACCACCCAGGAGGAGCCCGGCGAGTGGTGGTCGACGCCGGCGGGCTCGAAGATCACGCCCTCGTAGGCCCACCGCATCGGCCAGTCCACCTTCCAGACCAGCTTCCCCCGGTTGAACTCGCTGAGCTTGACGCTCTCCTGATGACCGCACGCGCAGTCGTAGCGCAACTCGGTGGTCTCGTCGTCGTAGTCGGTCACCGTGGTGGTGTCCCGGCCGCAGACGGCGCAGTAGGGCTTGTAGGGGTAGTAGCCGGCGCTGCCCGAGCCGCCGTCGTCCTCGGTGGCCGCGCCCGAGCCCTCGACGGCCGCCAGCTCGGCCTCGTCCTCGCTGGCCGCCACGGCGGCGTCCTGGGACGCCTTGCCCCTGGTCCGGTAACGCTCCAACACCGCGTCGATCCGGCGCCGTTCCCGCATGGCGAAGAGGATCTGCTCGCGGTAGGCGCCCGAGGTGTACTGCTCGGTCTGGCTGATGCCCCTGACCTCGATGCCCATCTCGTCCAGGGCGGCCTTCAGCGGCGCCTTGAAGTGCTCGGCCCAGTTGGCGTACGGGCTGCCGGCCGGGGCCGGCACGGAGGTCAGCGGCCGGCCGATGTGCTCCTGCCAGCTCTCGTCCACGCCGGGCACGCCGGCCGGCACCTTGCGGAACCGGTCGTAGTCGTCCCAGGAGACGAGGTGTTCGCAGGGCACCCCCCGCCGCTTGATCTCGTCGGCCACCAGGTGGGGCACCATCACCTCGCGGAGGTTGCCGAGGTGGATGGGGCCCGATGGACTGAGGCCCGAGGCGCAGACGACAGGTTTGCCGGGGGCGCGGCGCTCCGCCTCGGCGATGACCTCGTCGGCGAGTCGGGAGACCCAGTCGGTCTCCATGGTGGTCTGGGCCACGGCTGGCACTTCTCCTTCTGGCTTTTGGCGACCGGGCCATTGTCCCACCCCCGCCGCGCGCCCCCGCACCGGCCGGCCGGGGGCCCGGGTCCGGGCGCGGCGTTCGGTTCCGTAACCGCGCTTGACGATTTACGTTTACATGACAAACACGCATCTTCCGTACAGGCGCCCTTGCTCAATTCCTCTGGTTCGACGAACCTTTCGAGCTGACGAGTGGTGAGCGCAGCTGTGTCATGCTCACGCCCGTTACTCAGAGCACTTCCCCCACACATTCGCGCTTCACCTCTTGAGGAGGACCCCTCTTATGGCAGGGATGCGTATCACCCGCACCACGGCGATCGCCGCGACGGCGGCGCTCGGTCTCGGTGCCAGCGTGCTGCTCCCCACCGTGGCCTCGGCGGACGAGACGCCGGTCGACGCCCGCGCGTTCATCGCCAACGCCAACGCCCCCGGCACCGTCGACGACAGCTATCTGGTGGTGCTCAAGGAGAGCGCCGTCCGCGCCGAGTCGGCCGGCGCCGAGGCGCTCGCCGAGCGCTATGACGCCGAGATCACCAGCACCTACGACACGGTCCTCAACGGCCTGGCGATCTCCGCCTCAGAGGAGGACGCCGTCGCCCTGGCCGCCGACCCGGCCGTGGCCGAGGTCGTGCAGAACCAGACGTTCACCGTCTCCGGCACCCAGTCGCCGGTCCCCTCCTGGGGCCTGGACCGGCTGGACCAGCCCGCGCTCCCGCTGGACGACTCCTACACCTACCCCGACCCGGCGGCGAGGGCGTGACGGTCTACGTCCTGGACACCGGAATCCGCTACACCCACGAGGACTTCGGGGGCCGCGCGGAGTTCGGGTTCGACGCCTTCGGCGGCGACGGCAGCGACGGCTACGGCCACGGCACCCATGTCGCGGGCACGGTGGCCGGCAGCGAGTACGGCGTCGCCAAGAACGCGACGGTCGTCTCGGTCAAGGTGCTCGACGACTCCGGCTCCGGCACCACCCAGTCCGTGGTGGACGGCATCGAGTGGGTCACCGAGAACGCCAGCGGCCCCTCGGTGGCCAACATGAGCCTGGGCGGCGGCGTCGACGAGGTGCTGGACGCGGCCGTCAGCGAGTCCATAGCCGCCGGCATCCCCTACGCGATAGCCGCCGGCAACGACTACGGCGCCGACGCCTCGCTCAGCTCGCCGGCCCGCGTCCCCGAGGCGATCACGGTGGCGGCCAGCTCCGACGACGACAGCTCGGCGTTCTTCACCAACATCGGCTCCGTGGTGGACATCTACGCGCCCGGTGAGGCCATCACCTCCGCGTGGAACACCAGCGACACCGACGAGAACACCATCTCCGGCACCTCGATGGCGACCCCGCACGTGGCGGGCGCGGCCGCGCTGTACCTGGCGGACAACCCGGACGCCACGCCGGACGACGTGCTGGCCGCCCTCTCGGCCGCCGCGCTGCCCGACGCGGTGACCAACCCGGGCGCCGACACCACCGGCGACCTGCTCCAGCTGGGCTGACCCCCGGCGGCCCGGCCGAGGCCCCGAGGGCCCGGCCGGGCCGCGCACCCGACCGTGCCCCGGGCCGGTCAGGCCCGGC
>NZ_RFFJ01000311.1 GCF_003696235.1 Streptomyces triticirhizae | reverse complement strand
CGGCCGACGCGGGCGGGCCAGGGCGGCGGCCGGCGGGCGCACCGGGCCAGCGGTCGGCCGGCCGTCCGGTGCGACCGCTGGCGGGCGGGGCACGATCGGGTGCCATGAGCCGCCCCCGCGCAGGGAAGCGATCGCTTCGTGGAACGCCCGCGCGCGACGCTCGCGCGCGGGCCGACGGCACACAGCGGAAACCCGGCACAGGCCGGCACGGGCCCGGCAACAGAGGAGTGAACGGTGGACCAGGCAACGCACACGACCCCCCGCGCCGACTTCAGCACCGCCAGGGACGGGGTGCCGATCGCCACCTACAGCTGGCCGCCCGAGCACGGCGGACGGCCGCACGCCGTGGTGCAGATCGTGCACGGCGCCGCCGAACACGCCCTGCGCTACGACCGGTTCGCCCGGGAGCTGGCCGCGCACGGCTATGCCGTGGTCGCCTCCGACCACCGGGGACACGGCGCGACCGCCGCGCACACCGGGGGCTTCGGCGCGGTGGGCGCCTCCGGCTGGCGGGCCACGGTGGAGGACCTGCGGCTGGTGGGCGACCGCGCCCGCGAGACCCACCCGGGGGTGCCACTGGTGATGCTGGGCCACAGCATGGGCTCCCAGCTGGCGCGGGACTTCGCGCAGGAGTACGGCGGGACGCTGCACGGGCTGGTGCTCAGCGGCACCTTCCGCTCGCTGCCGGGCTGCGAGCCGAGCGGCGCGATCGCCGGCCTCCAGGAGGAGATCGAGGCCGGCGGCCGGGACGCGCCATCGACGTTCGTGCCCGACCTCTTCTCCGCGTTCAACGACCCCTATCCGCACCGCACCGGCTTCGAGTGGCTGAGCCGGGACCCGGCGGAGGTGGACGCCTATGTGGCGGACGAACGGTGCGGGTTCGCCTTCGGCGCCGGGCTGTCGCTGGACTGGGTGCTGGGCGTGCGCAAGATCAACGACCCCGAGCAACAGGCCCGTGTGCCACGAGAGTTGCCGGTCCATGTGGCGGTCGGCGAGAAGGACCCCTGCCACAGCGGGCTGACCCTGGTCTACGAGCTGTTGGAGGACTTCCGCTACCACGGCACCCGCGAGCTGAGCTGGCGCGCCTACCCGGACGCCCGGCACGAGATCCTCAACGAGACCAACCGCGCCGAGGTCCAGGCCGACCTGTTGACCTGGCTCGACGAGCACCGCTGAGGCCCGGTGCCGCGTAGCCACCGCAACCACCGTCGACATTCGGACAGTTGTGTGCCCGTCGCGGCATGATGAACAGTCAACTACTGTGCGTCGTGCGAGGATACGTCACCGTTGTACAGGTTCCACGGAGAGTTTCCAGAGAAGAGGTCGTCATGGCCGGAGCCGAGGACGTCACCACCCGCGAGGTGGACGTCAACGTGCCCAGCGTCGCGCGCATATATGACTACGCCCTGGGCGGCAAGGACAACTACGCGGTGGACCGCGAGGCGTTCGACATGCTGGAGCGGACGGCGCCCAGCACCCGCCCGTTGGCCATCAACAACCGCCGCTTCCTCCAGCGGGCGGTGCGCATCCTCTCCGAGGAGTACGGCATCCGGCAGTTCGTCGACCACGGCTCGGGGCTGCCGACCCAGGACAACGTGCACCAGATCGCCCAGCGGAGCGACCCCGAGGCGCGGGTGGTCTACATCGACAACGATCCGATCGTGCTGGCACACGGCCGCGCCCTGCTGGAGGAGAACACCAACACGGCGGTGATCCAGGCCGACTTCCGCGACACCGAGGGCATCTTCGGGCACCCGGAGGTCGAGCGACTGATCGACTTCGACGAGCCGGTGGCGGCGCTGTTCGTGTCGGTGTTGCACTGCATCCCCGACGAGGACGACCCGGCCGGGCTGGTCCGCCGGGTGACCGAGCGGCTGGCCCCGGGCAGCTTCCTGGTGATCAACCAACTGGTCAGCGACGACCCGGAGTTGCGCTCCTCCATCACCACGTTCATGAACGAGTCGACCGGCGGCCGCTGGGGCCGGGTGCGCGAACAGACCGACGTCCGGCGGTACTTCGAGGGCCTGGAGATCCTGGAGCCGGGCCTGGTCGAGATCAGCACCTGGCGCCCGGACAGCGACCTGGGGCCGAAGCAGAAGACCGAGGAGTGGATCGAGTTCGGCGGCGTGGCCCGCAAGCCCTGAGCGCGGCGCACGGCGCGACGGCGGGCCGGGGGTCAACTCCCCCGGCCCGCCGTCTCGTTGGTCGTCGACGCTGCCGCGCCGGTGCGGCTACGCCTCGTCGGCGGCGCGCTCGTGTTCGGCGAGGACCTGCTCCAGCGTCGCCGGCGTCCGGCCGTGCGGCTCGGCGGTGGCGCAGAGGCTGTCCATCACGGCGAGGTAGTCCTCGACGTCCTCCCGCTTGTCCAGGTAGAGCGCGCTGTTGAGCTGCTCCAGGTAGACGATGTCGGGCAGGTCGGGCTCCAGGAAGCGCAGAATGGTCACCGGACCGCCGGCGGCGGCGAGCCCGCCGAGGCGGAAGGGAGCGATCTGGAGGGTGATGTTGGGGCGTTCGGCCATCTCCCGCAGGTGGCGGATCTGCTGCCGCATCGCCTCGGGCCCGCCCATCGGCCGGGTCAACGCGGCCTCGTCGACGACCGCCCACAGCCGGGGCGCACCGTCCCGCATGAGCAACTTCTGGCGCTCCAGGCGGAGTTCGACGCGCCGGTCAACCTGCCGGTCGGTGGCCCTCGGGTTGCCGAGCCGGATGCACGCCCGCGCGTAGTCGGCGGTCTGGAGCAGGCCGGGCACGAACTGGACCTCGTAGGTGCGGATCAGTGAAGCGGCCTCCTCCAGGCCGATCATCGTCTCGAACCAACTGGGCAGCACATCCCCGTACTTCTGCCACCAACCGGGGGTGCTGGCCTGCCGGGCCAGGGCCAGGAACTGTCCGCGCTGCTCCTCGTCGGTCACCCCGTAGAGGGTCAGCAGGTCGGCGATGTCGCGCTCCTTGGCGGCGACGCGGCCCAGTTCCAGCCGACTTATCTTGGCGTGCGAGCCTCGGATGGCGTCCCCCGCCGCCTCCCGACTGATCCCACAGCCCTCACGGAGCCGGCGCAGATGCGTGCCGAGCACGATCCGCAGAACCGTCGGCCCGCCCCTCGGATGGGCGAGCAGGTCCCTCACCGCAGGGGTCGGGCCAAGGTGAGCTGACGTCATGTGAGTTCCCCTGAGCTGTTGAATTAGCGCTCAAGTGTTGCACTGTTCGGACCAGGCGTACAGTCGCCTCGGCCACACCCAGGGTGACGCCCCGGGGGGCGCCACCTCGGGCGACGCGCGCCGCTCGGGGGTGGGGGGGACGTTCGGTTCGATCGGCGGTCCGGTCGGCGGTCCGGTCGGCGGTCCGATGCCGGCCGCGCGGGACCGCCGACCGCGCCGTGGGTCAACCCGACACGGTCAACCCGTCGGTTGACTCGTCAGCCAACCCGGTCAGTCAACCAGGTCGTCGAAGTCCCCGTCCCTGGCTCCCCGCACGAACGCGGTCATCTCCGCCCTGGTGTAGATGAGCGCGGGGCCCTCGGGGTCCCGCGAGTTCCGCACCGCGACGCCTCCGTCGGGCAGGGCGGCCACCTCGACGCAGTTACCGTTCGGGTTGCTGCGCGCACTCTTCCGCCAGCTCACGCCGGTGATCCGAGTGGCCGACACTCCGTTGACGAAATCCGGCATTCGCACTCCTCGGGTTGGGTCGTGCCTGCATCCGCACGCCGTGGGGTGGCGTGCGGCCTCCCTGATACTGCCCCAACTCCCGGCGTTCTTGCATCCGTTCTTGCATCCGTGGCTTGCAGCTGTTCTTGCGTTCGTTCTTTCAGATGTACTTGCAGCGATACTCTGAGTCCCCCAGGATAGACTCTGCGGAGTCACCGCCTGGGTCATGTCGGACACCCGCGGAGGTCGGTCATGTCAGCTCTCCCCTACGCCTCGATGGCGACGCTCGCCGCTGCCGGGCGGAGGACCCCGTCGGCGGACGTGGCGGGCTTCGCGACGTTCCCCCTGCCGGGAGAGCCGTGCGCCGCCAGATCGGCGCGTTCCCTGACCCGAACCACCCTCACCGACTGGGACCTCGACGAACTCGTCGGTGACACGACGGTGGTGGTCTCCGAGTTGGTGACCAACGCCCTGCGGTACGGCCTGCCCGCCGGCTCCCGCCCCACCCCGCTGCCGCCGGCCAGCGAGGACCAGCCGCTGCTGTTGAGCCTGGTGCACTGCGAACGCTCGGTGCTCTGCGCGGTCTTCGACCCCGGCCAGGACGTGCCGCTGGCGCGGGCCCCCGAGCCGTACCAGGAGTCGGGGCGCGGCCTGAAGGTCCTGGAGGCCCTCGCGAAGAACTGGGGCTGGACCACGCCCGATCGGCACGGCAAGGCGGTCTGGGCGCTGCTCGCCGCCGACGAGCCGAGGGACGGCGGTGCGGCGACGCCGCAGTGGGAGCCGTTGAGCCGGCTGCTGTTACTCCTGGAGCTGCTCAGCGGGCCGTCCTGGCTGAAGGCCCTCGGCTCCACCTCGGGCGCGGTGACCTCCCGCGTCAACTGACCCCGCGCTTCCCGCTCCGCCGCCCGGCCGCGCCCTCCCCCTCCCGGGGCCGGCCGGGCGGCTTCCGCCGGCCGGCCGCCGCCGG
>NZ_RFFJ01000310.1 GCF_003696235.1 Streptomyces triticirhizae | reverse complement strand
CCAGAAGAAGACCATCAGCGGACACCACCACCGTGTGCGACACCCCCGGGGTGTTCTCCACAAAGCTGGTGATCAACCAGTTGAGGTTCTGCGCCGCCTGGCTCATCGGGCTCACACTAACGCTCCTACTGATAGGTGGGGCCGACGCCCCGGTCTGTGCGGCCGGCCGAAGAGCCGGCCTGGCGCCCCTGTTGGATGCCCCGACGGAGGTTGGTCAGCCTGCCCCGGACGTCGTCCGGACGGCGGGAGACCTGGGGGCCTGCCTGGGTGGGCTGCGCCTGCGACTGCGCGGCCCCCGCCACCAGGTTGGCGCGGGGCACCCGCTTGGGCAGCCCGGAGGTGGTGACACCACCCGCGCTCGGCTGACGCAACTGCTCGGCCTGGCGCCAGCGTTCGTCGTTGGGCGAGGCGCGCCAGGCGCCTGGGCCGGCACCGGACGCGGGCTGCTGGGCGGAGGGCGGAACGGCACTCGCCGGGCCGTCGGGCCGGGCGGTGGGGGGCGCCGTGTCGTGCGCCCGCTGGGGAACGGCGGGCGCGGTGGGGGTCTGGGCCTCGGCCGGCCGGGGGCCGGCGTCGGGCGGCGGATAGGCCCGCCGGGTGCCGAACCAGGTGGACTCCATCTCCTCGAAGATCGGGGTCCGTTC
The DNA here is from genome assembly GCF_003696235.1 of Streptomyces triticirhizae. GTDB lineage: Bacteria > Actinomycetota > Actinomycetes > Streptomycetales > Streptomycetaceae > Streptomyces > Streptomyces triticirhizae. The sequence goes on along the minus strand of NZ_RFFJ01000310.1, from coordinate 4,006 downwards.
GGCGGGCCGCTGCGGCTCCTGCGCCGGCAGCGGCGCGGTCAGCTCGTCCCTCGGACGCTGCCAGGACGAGGTGCGCTGCTCGTCGGCCGGCAGCCCCTGCCGCTGGTCCTGCCGGGCCGGGTACTCGCCGGTGGGGTACTCCGTGGGGCGCGGGGCGTGGGCCGCCGGGTAGCCGCCGGTGGGGAACTCGCCGGTGTCGTGCGGTCCCGGCTGACCGTGCCGGGGCGGCGGGGCGCCGAAGACGGAACCACCGTCGTCGGGGGCGCCGGGGAAGGCGGCCTGACCGCGCCCGTCGGGGCGGGGCGCGGGCGCGTCGGGGCGCTGGCCGTGGCCCTGCGGGGTCGGCGCCTGCGGACGCTCGACGTCGGAGTGCTGCCGGGGCGGCTCGGCGAGGGGGTACTCGCCGGTGGAGGAGGCGTCGTGGCCGCGCGGGGCGTCAACGTCGTTGCCCACGGCGGGTATTCGCGCGGTGTCGTCCCCGGTGGCCCAGCTGGGGCGGCCAGCGGCCGGGCCCGGCGCGGGCTGCTGCGCCGGCTGTCCCGGGGGCGCGGAGTGCTGGGCGTGCGCCGGCTGCTGCTGGGGAACGTGCCCCTGCCGCTCGGGACCCGCCTCGGCGCGCTGCGGCTCGATCGCGCTGGGGCCGCGCTGCGGCTCCTGCGGTGCGCCCTGCGGCCGGGGGGCGTCCATGCTTCCCGGGCTGCCGGGGCTTCCCGGGCCCGGGCGGGCGTCGGCGTGCGAACGCGAGGGCAGCGCCGGGCGTTCGGGCCGACCCGGAACGCCGCGCGCGGGCGCCTGGCGGCCGAGTCCCGGCTCCTGCTGGCCGCCCTCGGGCTTGCCCAGCGAGGGGCGGCGCCCGGGCGGGGTGTCCCGTTGCAGGGTGGCCGAGGCGGTGCCGGCCGCCCGGCCGCCGGGCCGGGGGCGGCCCGCGCCCTGGGCCACGTCGGCGGGCAGCATGACCAGGGCGGTGGTGCCGCCGGAGTCGGAGGGCCGCAGCTGGATGCGGATGCCGTGCCGCAGCGACAGCCGGCCGACCACGAACAGGCCCATCCGGCGGGAGACGGAGACGTCCACCGTGGGCGGGTTGGCCAGCCGGTCGTTGATCTCGGCCAGGTCCTCGGGCGACAGGCCGATGCCGGTGTCGTGGATCTCGACGAGCACCCGGCCGTCCGGCAGGGCGTGGCCGGTGACCTTCACCTTGGTCTGCGGCGAGGAGAACGAGGTGGCGTTCTCCAGCAGCTCGGCGAGCAGGTGCACGAGGTCGTTGACGACCCGGCCGGCGACGTCGGTCTTGGGCACGGCGCTCAACTCGATGCGCTCGTACTGCTCCACCTCGGACGCGGCGGCACGGAGCACGTCGACCAGCGGGACCGGGCGGGTCCACCGGCGGCCGGGCTCCTCGCCGGCGAGGACCAGCAGGTTCTCACCGTTGCGCCGCATTCGGGTCGCGAGGTGGTCCAGCTTGAAGAGCGAGGAGAGCTGGTCGGGGTCGGCCTCGCGGGACTCCAGCTCGGAGATCAGCGACAGCTGCCGCTGGATCAGACCCTGGCTGCGGCGCGAGAGGTTGGTAAACATCGCGTTGACGTTGCCCCGCAGCAGGGCCTGCTCGCCGGCGAGGCGGACGGCCTCCCGGTGCACGTCGTCGAACGCCTGGGCCACCCGGCCGATCTCGTCCCTGGTGTGCACGCCGACCGACTCGACGGAGGTGTCGACGTCGCCCGGTTCGGCCTCGGACATCTGCTTGACGACCTCGGGCAGCCGGGTGCGGGCCACCTCGGTCGCGGTGTCCTGGAGGCGGCGCAGCGAGCGCACCATGGAACGGGCCACCACGAACGCGCCGACCAGCGAGATCCCGAGGACCAGCAGCACGATGGCGCCGTTGAGCAGGGCCTCACGCTGCGCCTCGTCGCGCAGCTGGCGGGCCTGCTCCTGCATCTCGAAGAGCAGGGTCCGCTCGATGTTGCCCATCGCTTCGATCTTGGTGCGGTCCTGGTCGTACCAGTTGCGGTACGTGCGCTCCTCGGTGCGGATGCCCTCCTCGGCCGAGAAGACCCGCTGGGCGAAGTCGTCGGCGGCGGCGATGTTGGCGATGCCGCCCTCCAGCGGCGAGAGCAGCGTTCGGACCTGCTCGTTGTCGCCGTAGATCTGAGCGAAGTTGTCGATGGCGACTTCCTCGCTGATCAGGTGGGTGCGGCCGAACCGCCAGTCCGCCTCGGAGAGTTCCGCCTGACCGCCGGGCCGCTCCGCGCGGGCCAGGCCGGCGGTGATCACGGCGCGCTGGATGGAGGCGTGCTCCTTGGCGGAGGAGAACGCGGCCAGCGCGCGGGTGCTGCTGATCATGTCGCTGTTGTTGGTCGCCTGCGCCATGTCCTGCGACAGGCTCAGCAGCGCCTCGATGACCTCGCTGTACTGGGTGACCGTCTGGGAGGCGTAGTCCGGGTCGTCGTAGGCCGAGTTCCGCACCTGGCTCAGCTCGTTGAGCCGCCGGGCGATGTCGTGGATGGTGGCCTCGACGCCGCGCATCGAGTCGTCGTAGCTGTTGATCTGGAGGCGGGCGTCGGAGAAGGCGAGGATCGCCTCGTCCGTGCGCTCCCGGGAGCTGATGACCTCGTCGCTGTCCGGGTTGTCGCCGCTGACCAGCGGGCCGGCCGAGCGGTCGCGCTCCTCCTGGAGCGCGGCGGCCAGCAGGGTCGCCTGCTGGGTGATGTCGGTCAGCAGCTGCATGTCCTCCAGCTGCTCGACGTTGCCCAGCGACTGCTCGATACGGAGGGCGCCCATCACGGTGGCGGCGGCCACGGGGAGCGCGATCAGCGAGACCAGGCGCGTGCTGATGCGCCAGTTGCGCAGGGCCAGCCGGGAGCCGGCGCTGATCGGGCGCACCGGCGAGGCGCCCGAGGGCGCGTCCTTGCCCTGGCTGACCGACCGCTTCCCGGAAGGCTGATCCTTGCCGCCGGCGGCCGGCCGTGCCGGCTCGGCACCGGGGGCAGGCCCGGTGGAAGAGCCGCGATCCGTCGCGTCGCTCTGCCCCGCGTCCCCCGCGGCACTGCCTTCCTTCTTGAAACGTCCCTGCACTAGCGTCGCAACCTCTGGACCAGGCGTCTCGCCGCGGGTGCGGCGGACGGTATCGAGCCCGGGGCAGTCGAGGCCCCGTAACGGTCGTTTGGGCAACCGGCGGGTGAAGGTGATCGGATCGGTTGGTGAGTGACGCCGGTGTGCGCCCTCACAAAACCCGCTGACCCGCGCGGTTCGTGGAATTCCAGCACAGTGGCCGATCTCCAACAAGGGCCCGGGATACTCCTGTGACATCTATGACGCTGTGAAGACGGACCATCACCTGGCGTGCAGAGCCTGCGGGAGAAACCGGACTTTCGGCCACCACATCACCATCGGATTCTCACGCGCCCCGGAACCTGTCGCGGGCCGCGCGCCGCCCCGCCCGGGATGTCCGGATCGGCGGCGATGGTGAATGCACTGAATCACCCCATTTACCCCATGTCTCGTGAGGAAACTCACACCTCACGGGTGTCTATCACCCCGTCCCCGCCGGGTATCCGGCGCTTAGCCTCGGCTTTACAAAGCTTCCCGGACTGACAAGGCTGACACACCGTGAAGACCACGCTGATCACCCACTCCATCGCCAATCCTCGGCGTACCACCCTGGCACACCTCGCCGACGCCAGCGCACTCGCCCCCGCCGAACTGGCCCCGGCCGGCGCGCCCGAGCTGCCGGCCAGCACCGCCAACCCCCGTCGCACGGTGCTGGAGAAGGGCCAGGAGCCCTCGGTGGCCAGGGAGTTCACGGCCATCGCCGACTGAGCGCCTCCGACCACGCGAGCGGCCCGCCCGGACGCCACGGACGACAAACCCCCGAACCCCTCACAGGGGCCGGGGGTTTCGTCATGAACCGGGCCGGGCGCCTCGAAGCGCGAACGGGCACCCGGGCTGACCGCCCGGCGCCTCGCGGCGCGGCGGGGCGTGCGCCGGTGCGGGCGCGCCGCACGCCCCGCCG
>NZ_RFFJ01000031.1 GCF_003696235.1 Streptomyces triticirhizae | reverse complement strand
CGGCGGTGGGCGCCTGGCCGACGGCCTGGGCGTGGTCGGTGGTCCCGGGGTGGGCGTCGGCGCCGGGCTGACCGGCGGGGCCGGTCGCGGCGCCGGGGTAGGCCGGCTGACCGGAGGCGTACGTCTGCTGTCCCGACGCGTGCGGCGCCTGCCCGCCGGCATTGGGCATCTGACCGGCCGGGCTCGGCATCTGACCGCCCTTGGTCGGCTGCTGACCGGCGTAGCCGGGCGGGGGCGCGCCGTATCCGGGCGGGGGCGGGCCGTACCCGGGCGGGGGCGCGCCGTATCCGGGCGGGGGCGCGTAACTCCCCGGCGCGCCGTACCCGCCCGCCGGGGGCGCGCCCTGCGGCGCCGGCACGCCCTGTGCGCCGGGCGGCGGCACCTGCTGCGGGCCGGTCGCGCCACTGCCCGACGGCGTCAACTCCGAGCGGTAGACCTGGTGCAGATCGGCCACCACCCGGCGGGCCGAGCGCACCAGCAGCGACCGTTCCAGCCGGCCGCGCCTGCGCCCGGCCAACTGCTCGGCGCCCACCGGGTCCTCGGCCAGCAGGCCGACCACCCGGGAACCGGTGCCGGAGGCGATCAGCATCTCGTTCACCTGGGTGGCGACCCGTTCCCCGCGCTGCGGGTCGGCCACCAGCACCACCCCGATCTGCGGCTGCGCCAACTGCGCCGTGCCGCGCTGGCCGCCGTGCAACTTGTTGTGCAACGCGGCCGCGCGGTCGCGGACATGGGCGATCTGCTCGGGCGAGGAACGCGTCACCAGCAGCAGCACCGAGGCGTGCGGCAGCACGGCGTGCACCGGCGAACCGGCGTCCAGGCGCCCGCAGTCGGCCAGCACGTCGGCGGCGACCTCGTGGTGCGGCGACTGCGCAAGCTCGGCGAAGGCCCGACCCAACGCGCCCCACTGGCCGGTCAGTCCGGCCGCCTGGTCCGAGTTGGCGAGGCCGACCAGCACGTCGAGGCCGCCGGAGAGCCGCTGTGCGTGGTCCCACAGCTGCTCGGCGACGACGCCCCTGCGGGCCGTGGCGGCCAACGAGAGAATCCCGGTGGTCGGGTCGGGCGGGCGGCCGTTCTCCGTCACCGAGCGGTACACCAGGTCGCCGCCGGCCGGGTCGATCTCCGCCAGCAGCACCCGGCGCGGCCAGAGCGCGGCCAGGGCGACGGCCGTGGTGGTCACACCCGGCGCGCCCTTGTCAGCGGCCACTGCGATCAGCGCCATCCGCTCCCCGTTCCTCCCCCGCGCACCGGTCCCTCGCCCCCTCCGCGGTCGTCGTTCACTCGGCGGGGGCCGCGACGACCACCAGCGACACGTCGCCGGCGGCTGCCGCCCTGGTCAACTCGGCCACCACGGCCTCGTCCACGCGCAGCGTCACCGGCAGCGTGCTGTTCCCGCTGCCGCCGCCGTCCCCGTGGATCGCCACCACCTGGGCCGAGTCCGTCAACAACGTGTCCTGGCTGGGCTGCTGCGCGTCCTCCTGCTCGGCGTTGCCGGCGGGGCCGTCGTCGCCGACCCAGTAGGCCGCGACCGTGTCGCCCGCCTCAAGTCCCGAGGGGAACTGGCCCGGTTGGAGCGAGACCCCGACCATGACCTCGCCCTCGGGAAGCGTCGGCTCACCGGTGAGCATCTCGCCGACCAGCACCGTGCCGGCGACCAGGTCGGTGGTGGGCCGCAGGCTCTCCATCACCGTCTGCCGCTGCTCCCAACGGACATAGCTCACCGCGTCGTCCTCGGCGACCAGCACCGACTCCATCGCGGACTCCGGTATCCGCTGACCCATCGGGACGCGCTCGGTGATGCGGATCGCCTCCACCCGGTCGCCGGCGCGCATCACCAGCACCGTGGCGCCCAGGGCGCCGATCAGCACCAACAGCGCGGCGAGCGCCGCCAACGCGGGCTTGCGCTCGCGCGGGGGAGCGGGCAGCCGATCCCCGGCCACTGGACCAACGGCGATCGACTTCTTCGCAGCCGTGGTGACCCGGTCCTCAGTTCTCATCCGCCAACCCCGGTTCCCACGTGGAGGCGGCGTTCACGGCCATCGCCTGAACGCTCACGCAAAAGAACGGTCTCATTACCCTATCCGGTGATTCGCACGCTATCAGTCCGCTCGCGGCGCCTACAACGGCGGTCGCGCAACATATCGCACCCCGCGCGCCCCCTGTCACAAGAGTTCACCGAACGATCGTCTGCACCTCGTCGACGGTCACGTCGTAGGTGGTTTCGAAGACCCCGTCCGGCAGCGTGCCGCCGGAGCCGTCCGAGCCCTCCCAGGCGATCTCCCACCGCACCGAGGCGGTCAACTCGTAGGCGCCGCCCTCGGGGGTGGACCGGAGATACGTCACCCCACACGGGGGCTCATGGCCCTCCGCCCCCTCCCGGTACGCCGCCGCGTCGATCGCGCACTCCCCCGAACCGGGGTGCGTCACGGCGTCCCCGGTCCCCGGCTCGATCGTCAACCCCACCGGCGTCGCGGTCGTCGTCGCCGACAACCCGTAGTCGTCAAGCGACGCCGTCACCGACACCGGCTCGAACTCCCCCCGCCTTAGCCAGACCCACGTCGCGAGATTGACGGTCTGCGCCCCGCCCGGGTTCATCTCGATCTCGGTGTCCGGCACCCGAATCCGCTCGTACGCCAACTCGGCGAGCATCTCGACGTCCACCACCTCGGGAACATCGGCGGGCGGCGGGTCCCCGAAGTCCACCCAGAAGGTGCGGGACTCACACGCCCAACGAGCGTCCGCATCCGGGTGATTGTCGTTCCGCACCACCTGCCAGAACATCCCCTCCCCCTGCCGGTCCACGTTGAAGTTGGGATACTCGCCATCCTCCCCGTAGGAGTCCTCCAGGGACTGCCTGAGGGCTTCCTTGTCCTCGGGCAGATGTCCGGAGTTGTAGAACTCGCGGGAGAGTTCGTCCCAGTACGCCTGGAACTCCTCGGGCGAGTACGTCGGCGCGTAGTAACAGGCCGGCGGCGACCAGGACGTGGCACCCACCGAGGGCCCGGACCCCGGCCCGGGCTCGGCCGGGGTGTAGGTGATCCGAGCGACACCCGCACTCGCATCGATGGTCGGGCCGTCCGAACTCCCCGTCACCTCTTCATCTCCGTCCTGCTGGATGTCGGCCCATGCAGGTGTGGAGACGGCCATGAGAAAAATGACCAGGAGGCCGGAACCCAGGTACTTCAGCCGTGGACTACTCAGCATGACTGCGAATCTGACTCCAGGTCGTAGCCGACGGTCTGCCAGACACCCAGGTCGTTCAGTTCCAACCGTCCGGTGTACAAGGACGGCGCGGCGGTCGCATCGGCTTCCTCGACCAACTCTCTTGTCGTGAAGTCCACCGTGGCCACCTCCCGGAAATCACGGCAGAAACTGAAAGTGGCAGAAGCATCATCCACGAGGTTGACGCTCTGGTTGTAGTAACGGGCGGTTCCGGTCGACGTCAGCCCATCCTCGTGCACGCCATCCATCATGGTGATGACCTGATTCAGGGCTTCGCCAGCAATGAAATAGCGCAATGCTGGCCGGTTGGTCTCGTGGGTGACGATGGCCTCGGCTACCGCATCCTGGAAACCTTGAAGATCACCAATCGCCGCGTCCACGACGGGATCACCCGTCAGCTCGTCCTCATAGACATTCTCGAAGTCCGGCCCCAGGTCGATCTCCGGGCGGCCGTCCTCCGGCTCCTCCGTCGGCTCCGGGTCCGCGCTCTCCTCCGGCTCCGACTCCTCGGTCGGCGTCTGGACGCCCGCGATCTCGTCGTCCTCAGCCGAGTCCCCATCCCCACCGCACGCGGTCAGCACCAGCGCGCTGGCCGCGACCACGGCCCCGTACACGATCCTGTTCCGACGAGCCACAGCAACTCCGTATCACAGAAGGCGAGTCACACATCCGAGCGAATCCCAGCTTAGTCACCGCCCGCGCACAACCAACCACACACCCCACCAAAGCTCAGCCGCAGTCGCCTGCTCCGCGTTGCTGGTCGTCGTCGACCATCTGCCAGTCCCCGAGGTCATCAGCTCCATGCGGCGAGGTGCAGCACAGGCGCCGCGCCGGGGTCGGCCTTCCCGACAGCCTCGCCCGCCTCCGCGTCGATGACGTCCACCCGGCTCGCGTGACGGCACCAGATCGGCCGGTGCCCTGCTAGGCGTCGGGCACTGACAGTAGGAAATCGGCGAAACACACGCGGAGTTGACGTTCGCTCTCCCACTCGACCGCCAGCCCGACGAGATCCGGGACGTCGAACCGACGAACCACAGCGATCTCGGTCAGGCCCCAGTCGAGCTGCTCGGGATCGGCGAGCTGCGCGTGGTTCAGGGCGCCGGTGAATTCGAGCCGCTGCACCCCCATCAGGAACAGGCGGACCAGCACCGGCCGTTCCAGAGCATCCGGCCGGACCTGGCCGTCGGGCCCCCACACGTGGTTGATGTCCATCCGCACCCCGAACCCGAAGTGCACGGGCCGGACGTCGTGCAGCAGGCATTCCTCGAAGGAGCTCCACTCACTCAGCAGCGCGTCGAGCCTGTGCCGGGCGCTGTTCACCATCCCTGGTGTCCCGTCTGTCTCTGTCATCACCGTGAATATACGTTGATGCCGTGAGTCTGGGCGGGGGGAGCCACATTGCCGAACTCGTCAAGGTTGTTGCCGGCGCTGTTCTGTATCCGGATGTCCCAGTTGCCGTTCCGTCGCATGATCCGCACCTGCTCGCCCGCCGGGTTGGTGTAGAGGTAGCCCTTCTTGTTCTTCGCGAGCTGCCTGACGAAGCCGTCGTCGAGCAGAGCCGCTCGGATCTCGATGATCGGCCGGCTCCGGACGCTTCCGTTGGAGAAGATGTTCTTCAGCCCAGCGGAGGCGTTCTTCAGCCCGGTGGGGTGCGCGGCGAGACCGAGCGGGTCGGTCCAAGTGTGTGGGTTGTGAACGTAGGTGTAGTGGTTGGGCGCCGGGTCCAGCCCGAGCGGGTCGGGCGAGGCGTATCGGGCGGTGACCGGGTCGTAGTGGCGGTGCAGGTTGTAGTGCCACCCGGTCTCCGCGTCGTGGTACTGCCCGGGAAATCGCAACGGCGTGCCCGCCCCGTCGTCGCCTCCGGCCGACGCTCCCCACACAGTGGTGCGGGCCTCCCACGCGATGCCGCCATCCTCGTCGACGAGATGAGTCGGAGCGCCGACCAGATCGGTGACGATGGCGTAGAAGCGCCGGTCGATCTCGCTCTGCGAGACCTGCTCGACCTGGGTCAGCGGATGGAGCCCTAGATAGTCCCAGGTGACCGTCCGGGACCGGCCGTCCGCCGCCCGCGTGGTCTGCTCGACCAGAGTTGTCTCCACCCAGGTGAACTCGACGAACTGGCCCGGAGTGCCGTCCGCGGCCCTGGACTCCTTCGCCACGCGGCGGCCCAGCGGGTCGTAGCGGTACTCCCAACGGGCGCCGTCGGGTGTGGTGACAGCGGTCAGACGATCCTCGGCATCCCACTCGTAGCGCCAGCTGGCGGGCTTCTTGGACAGCCGCACCCGCTGCCGCAGCACGGTGCGGCCAGCGGCGTCATAGGCATAGCGGATGCGACCTGACACTCGCAGGTCAGAGCCTTCGTAGTGCCGCCCCCCGGCGCCCGACGCGTTCCCGGCCGGCGCCGGCCAGTCGGCGGAGACCTGGTTGCCCGCCGCGTCGTACGCGTATGTTTCACTCCACCCCGGCGCCGAGACCTCGGTGACGCGGCCGATCGCGTCGAGCCCGAAAACCGACCGACCTCGGTCGCTGTCCTCCAGACCGATCAGATAAGCGTCCGCACGGTATACGAAGGAGCGGGTCCAGGCGGCCCGGCTGGGTGCCACCACCTCCTGCCTGGCAAGCCGGTTCGCCGGGTCCCATGCGTGGGTCAGGGCGACGCCGTGGTCGAGTTCGCGGCGCGCCTCGCGGCCTGCACCGTCGTACTCGAACAGGACGGTGTGGCCCGCGCTGTCCAGCGACACCGGGCGCCCGCTTTCGTCGTAGGCCCAGGCGCTGGTGTGGCCGCTCGGTGTGATGCGCCTGACCGGCTGCCCGACGCAGTCATATGTCTGCGCCAGCGTCCGCCCGTTGACGGTCTCGGTCAGCACCTGTCCGAGTCGGTCCCGTTCGATGACCAGCTCACAGTCCGGACCAACGGCGCGAAGCAGGCGTCCCACGGGGTCGTAGACGTAACTGGTGTCGTGGTCCCCGGTGTGTTTGGCGATGATGTCGCCTACAGCGTTGCGTACGTAACCGACCGTCTGGCCAAGGGCGTTGCTGCGTGCCACGAGCTGTCCGGCAGCGTCGAGCGTGTAGCTGACGGTCCGGTCGTCGAAGTCGGACTCGCTGATGAGGCGGCCGGCGTCGTCGTAGGTGTAGTCCCAGGTGCGGCCGTGTGGGCCAGTCACCCGGACCAACTTCAGCTCGGTGTCCCGCAGGAACTCGTACCTGGCGCCGTCCGGGCCGGTCTGGGCAGTGAGTTGGTCGAAGGCGCCGTACTCATAGCGGGTGAGGCCACCGTTGGCGTCCTGGAGGGTGAGCAGGTTGCCCTCACCGTCCCAGGTCCTGATCTCCGTGCCGCCCAGCGGGTCGATCCGGCTCAACAGCCAGCCCTCCGGGGAGTAGCAGGTTCGGGTGGTGTTGCCCAACGGGTCGGTCGTGGCGGTGATCCGCCCGAACGCGTCGCGTCGGAACATGGTCACCTCGCCCAGCGGGTTGGTGATCGCCATGGGCAGGCCGGCCGGGTCGCACCGCACCAGGGTGGTGGCGCCGGCGGCGTCGGTGATGGTGGCCAGGCCGCCACGTGCGTCATACGTGTAGCGGGTCCGGTTGCCGGCCGGGTCGACGAGAACGGTGCGGTTGCCGGCGGCGTCGAATCCCTGCTCCCACCTGGCTCCGTCCGGCTCGATGAACGAGGTGACCAGGCCGATTTCGTTGTACTCGACCCGCACCAGGTGACCATCGGGCCGCAGCACCGCAACCTCGTCGCCAATGTCGGCGTACTCATAGCGGGTTGTGCGGCCGAGAGGGTCGGTGAGAGAGAGGACCCGGTCGTACCGGTCGTAGGTGCGCTTGTTGACGTGGCCGAGGGGGTCGGTCTCGGCGATGAGTTGGTAGCTGTCGTTGAACTCGTACGTGGTGTGGTGGCCGAGGGAGTTGGTTGCCGTGGTGCGGTGGTTGGCGGAGTCGTAGGTATAGCGGTACTCGAGGGCGCGGTCGGTGCCGGTGGTGAAGACACAGCGGCCGTCGGCGTCGTACTCGTAGGCGTACCAGTAGCCGTTCCGGTCCTCCCAGCGGGCGAGTCGGTGGCCTTCGTAGAAGAAGCGCAGCGGCTGCCCGGAGGAGTTGGTGAGCCGCGCGAGCAGCCCGGCCTCGTCGTAGTCGTACCGCAACAGTCTGGGCTGCCCGGCGTCGTTGAGCAGTCGCAGGTCGGTGATGCGGCCCTCGCGGGTGGTGACCCCGAGGTGGTAGCCGCCGGTGTGGACCACATCGGTCGGCGCACCATGCTCGTCATAGGCAATGGTGATGCGGTTGTTGTTCCGGTCCGATATCGCGCTCAGCGGTAGCACCGAACCAGGCCGCCCCTGGATCGGAGCGAAATGGAGCGTTCGGCCGTTCTCGCGTTGGTGAACGGCCATCGGGCTGCTGGATTGGCCGTCCCAGTCCAGGGTCCACCGAGGCCCCTCCACCGGCAGCACCGACTCCCCGGGGATCGGGCGGGGGTACAGCAGGCTCATGCCATCTGCGGTGAAGAGCCGCACGCCGTACTCGTCCAGGACGAGGCGTTGATCCAGGGTGGAGGCCCAGGAGGCGCCGAACCAGCCGCCGTCCCGGTAGGTGGAGATGTGGTGCCGCTCGATGACCAGAGGGAGCACGCCGGGGAGTTCCACGTCAGTGGCGGACATCAGCAGCTCACCCGTGGCCACGTCGACCGGGTCTCCGCAGGCGTTGCGGCGAAACATCTGTACGCCCCGCTGCCGCAGATTCCGCCCCAGCCCGAGCGCGCCCCGCCCGAGACCACGCAATCCCGTGGACGCCAACGACCGCATCCCCCGAGCCAGTCCACCCAGGGTGGTGAGCCCCTTCATCCCCGGGATGCAGTCGAGCGCGGCGAAGGCGACATCGAGGAGTCCGGCCTCACCGCGCGCGTACTTGACGAGGGTGTCGGCGAGGACCACCAGGGCGGCGGCGAGGACGACCCAGGCGAGCGGGCCGCCGATGATCATCACGACGACGCCGAGGACGGCGACGATGACCTTGCAGATGTCGACCAGCGTGTCCCAGTTGTCCGTCACCCACTTGATGGCCTTCTCCCACCAACGCCGGTTCTGGATGCCGGCGTCGGACGCCTCGTCGATGTCGCGGGCGCACTCGCGCGCGGCCTCCTCGCGCATCTCCTGCGCGTCCTGGGCGAGTTGACGGGCGGCCGCGAGGCGTTCCTCGGCATCGTTGACCCGGGATCTGGCCGCGCCGGCGGCGGCCTCGGCTGCCTGCTGGTCGCGGGCGGCCGCCCGGACGTCGGCCTCGTCCGGCGGCTCGACGTTCTCCCGTTCCCCTTCGCGCTGAAGCCGCTCCGCCTCATCACCGGCCCGGCCCACCCAATCCCGCGCGTCCCCCAACGCCGACTGAGCGGACGCGAGATCCGCCTGCGCGGAGATCGCCCGGTCCAACGCCCGGTCCGCCATGCCCTGCGCGGTCTGCAACTTCGGCCAGTACGTGTGCAGTGCCCGCGCGCACAGGGAATAGCTGTCCTCCAGCTTGGTCAGGTTGTCCGGCACGCCCTCGAACTCGGAACGGAACGCGTCCGCGGACAACCCCGCCCAGTCCAACACCGCACGCTCCGAGGCCAACCCGCGGATCTTGCCCAGCGCCTCCGCCACATTGTCGGCGAACTCCCGCAACTCGTCCGCGAGTTCGCGCACCTCGTCCGGGTCACCGGGTGTCGGGTCCCGATCCATGTCCACCGGAGACCAGTCAGTCGGTCGCGCCACGATCCCCCCAGGCTCGTTTTCCAGCGTTCTGTCAACGTTACCGAATGAGCACGCATGACGGCACTGCGTTCCTGACCCCGGTGCCACGGCCTCCCCGCCGGGAGACCCCCGTCACTCCTCCGTCAGCAGGTGCACCACCCCCGCCGGGTTGCGGTACCAGTGGGCGCGGGTGTCGGGGGCGGTGAAGGGCTCGACCGTGTCGAGGGGTTGGTGGCCGGCGCGGGCGAGGCGTTCCCTGGCGGACTCCAGGTGGGGCGTGCGCAGCTCCAGCCACACGTCGGAGCGGGCCGCGCCGGGGACGCGGTCCAGCCACAGCGTCGTCGGCCCGAACCGCACCGCGACGGTGTGGGAGACGGTAGCGGTGCCGGTGGCCTCGCCCTCCGCCTCGTCGACGACCTCAAGTCCCAGGGTGTCGCGGTAGAACGCGACGGTCGCCGCCCAGTCGGGGGCGGGGATCTTCATCGCGATGTTGACCCCGCCGCCGAAGTGCACCCCCAGCCCCGCGCCCAGCACCCCCTCGGGCACCCCGCCGGTCAGGTCGCCCCGGGGAACCTGGTCATCGCTCGCCATCCGGCCGTCGGTCATTATCCGCTCCTCACTCCGCATGTTCGGAGCGTAACCGGTGCCACTGACACTCCGGCCGAGGCGGCCGGCCACGGCGCCGGCGACGCGCACCACCCCACACGGCCGAGGTCCCCGTGCCCCGCACCCCCTTGGGGCGCGGAGCACGGGGACCTCGGGGCCAACCGCGCGAAAGCCGACCGTGCGATCCGTCAGCGACGCGTCACGGCGCCGGCGTCGTCACCGAGAACGCCGTGCCATCCCCGAGATGGAGGATCGCGCGGCCCGGCGTCGGCTGCTCGGCCGCCGCGCTGCGCGGCAGCTTCGCGCCGATCAGCTCGCCCGAGCGGTGGGTGGTCGGCGAGAGCAGCGCGCCTCGGCGCGCCTTCTTCGCGTCCACCTGCCAGCCGGAGAACCCGCCGCAGATCTCGCCCTCGTCGCCGCCGAGCACCAGGTAACGGCCGAGCTGGGCGCCCTGGGTGACCAGGGCCTTCAGCTCGTCCGCCGCGTCGCAGCGCCGCAGGTCCTCGCCGTCGTCGACGAGGACGACGATCGGGTTCTCCACCGAGGAGGTGGAGACCGCCTCGCGCAGGTCCTTCTCGTACAGGTCGTCGCCGGTGAACACCTGGATGACGCCGTCCTGCCCGGCCAGGTCGCGCAGCGGCGAGGGCCTCGGGGCGGCCACGACCACCCGCACGCCCTGCGCCAGATACGACTTGGCGAGCATGGTGAGGACGGTGGAGCGCCCCGACTTGGGCGGGCCGGCGATGATGAACGCCGGGGTGCCCTGGGCCAGGTCGGGACCGTAGCCCATCAGCTCGTCGCCACCCACGCCGATGAGGCCCCACAGCCGGGAGTTCGACGCCTCCGGGTCCCGCATCTCCCACGCGTCGGCGAAGGTGAGCCGGCTCGGCAGGACGTCGACGCGGAACGGCCGCCGGGAGCGCGGCACCGCCGCGTCCCGCTCGGTCGCCCAGTCGCCGATGGCGCCGAGCGCCGCCGCCTGTGCCTGGCCGGACAGCTCCTCGGCGAGGACGGCGACCTGGATCTCGGTGAGCGCCTGGTTCCTGAACATGCGGCCGTCGGCGACCTCTTCCGGCACCTTGCGGGCCGGCATCCCGATGTTGGAGTAGTCCGACCGGTCCGAGAGCCGCATCGCGTACCGCTCCTCGGTGAGCGTGGAGATCCGCCCGGAGAGGACGCTGCGGTCGCCGGCGATGATCACGTGGATGCCGACCGAGGCGCCCTCGCGCATCATCACGAACATCTCGTCGGTGAGCGCGCCGTGGTCGATCTCGCCGAGCGTGGAGACCCAGCCCTCCCAGCGGTCGACGAGGACCACCAGGTGCGGCAGCCGCTTGTCGGGCTCGGCGGCGGCGCGCTGCTCGTTGATGTCGGCGAGCGCGTCGGCGGCGAGCACCTCCTGCCTGCGGTCCATCTCCTGGCGGAACCGGCGGATGAGCCGGCGGACGCGCTCGACCTGGTTCCTGGTGACGACCGCGCCGCAGTTGGGCAGCTTGGTCAGGGCGTTGAGCGCGCCGTTGCCGCAGTCGATGCCGTAGATGTGGACGTCGGCCGTGGAGTGAATCCAGGCCAGCGAGCCGGCGATGGTGCGCAGCAGCTGGGAACGGCCGCTGCGCGGCGCCCCGCCGACCAGCATGTGCCCGAAGGAACGGAAGTCGATGGCGACCGAGCGCCGCGCCTGCTGCGCGGGAAGGTCCTCGACGCCGTACGGGGCGGCCGGCAACGCGCCCTGGGGCACCGGGTGTTCGAGGTCGCGCAGCAGCACGGTGTCGCCGAGCGCGGGCAGCCACGGGCTGTGCTGCTTGGCGAAGCCGAGCTGGCGGTCGGCCTCGATGATCGCGTCGACCAGGACCTTGAGGTCGGTGATCTCCTCCTCCTGGGACTTGGCCCCCGGCGGCTTCTTCAGCGCGGCGCGGCCGAGGTTGTTCCACTCCAGCTGGCCGGACCAGGGTCGGGAGACCACCGGGTCGACGGCGCCGGGCCGGCGGCCACCGACGCGGCCGGACTGGAACGGCACCAGCGAGGCGTGCCCGAGCCGGACATAGGCGCGGCCCGGCGTGGACTTGGCGATGAAGCCGGCGTCCGGGGCGTCGATCACGTCGGAGGACTCGCTGCCGTCGGTGACGCGCAGCGCGATCCGCAGGTTGGTGTTGGCGCGGATCTCCGGGGAGACCACGCCGCTGGGCCGCTGGGTGGCGAGCAGCAGGTGGATGCCGAGCGAACGGCCTCGCTGCGCGATGTTGACCAGGCCCTTCACGAAGTCCGGCAGCTCGCGGACCATCGAGGCGAACTCGTCGATCACGATGAGCAGTCGGGGCAGCGCGGGCAGCCGGCCCGGGTTGCGCCGCATCAGGTCCTGGTAGTCCTCGATGTCCTTGGCGCCGACGTCGGCGAGCATGTGCTCCCTGCGGGTCAGCTCGGCGCCCAGCGAGGAGAGCGCGCGTTCCACCAGGTGGTTGTCGAGGTCGGTGACCATGCCGACGGTGTGCGGGAGTTGCACACAGTCCTTGAACGCGGAGCCGCCCTTGTAGTCGACGAGGACGAACGTCATGTTCTCCGGGGTGTTGGCCACCGCCAGGGACGCGACGATCGTCTGGAGCAGCTCCGACTTGCCGGAGCCGGTGGTGCCGGCGATCAGGCCGTGCGGGCCGTCCCTGCGCAGGTCGATGGCGAACGCGCCGTCGTAGGACTCGCCGATCACCGCCTCGGTGGACTGGCCGCCCATCTGCCAGCGGGCCGCGATGGCCCCGGCGGACGGCGGCTCCATCTCGATGACGTCCAGCAGCCGGGAGGACGAGGGCAGCGCCGCGTCCTCGGACTCGCCGCTGATGTCGCGGATCGGGCTGAGCGAACGGGCCATCAGCTCGCACCACTCGGGGAGCACCCAGTCGGGCCGCACGCCCCTGATGCGCCAGGCGCCGGTCTGCTCGACGCGCAGCCGGTCGGCGGTCATCGCGGGGGCGGGCGCCGAGCCCGGGCCCTGTCCGGGGAACGCGCTGCCGGGGACGGCGAGGAAGGTGTGGAAGCCGGTCGCGAAGCCGGGCCTGCGGGTGCCGCCCTGGGCGGCGCGGTCCGGGTTGGGCTCGGCGATGACCACGGCCTGGCACTCGCCGGGCAGGAAGCGCTCCTCGTCGTCGAGGCAGAGGGCGAAGATGGAGACCGAGGGGCCCTCGCGCAGCAGCCGGATCACGCCGGGCAGGGAGCGCATCTTCCGGGAGCCGTCGAAGACGACGACGATGTCCGGGTCCTTGAAGGAGGTCGGGCCGCCGCCGGTGCGCGCCTGCTTGGCGGCCTTCTGCCGGGCGTCGAGCGCGGCGGTCAGCTCGGCGACGCGGGCGCCGATGGTCTCGGCGTCGTTGCCGACCAGGAGGTTGGTGTCGTGTTCGGGGGCGGGCCTGGCGTGTGGCAGCCAGCGCGTCCACTCCCAGCTGTACTGCCCGGTGCCGTCGGTGAGCAGCACGAACTGGACGTCGATCGGGCTGTGCAGCACGGCGATCTGGCCGACGGTCCAACGGGCCAGCGCGCGGGCCGAGTCGCCGGAGCCGGCGTAGCCGATCACGCCGAGGGTGCGCAGCGGGAGGGTGACCGGGGCGTCGGCGATCTTCCAGGCGACCTGCCGCTTGTGCTCGTCCTGCTCGGGGTCGGTGAGGACGACCTCGGAGTCCAACTCGACGGTGCCGACCCGGATCAGCAGGTGGTCGTCGTCGGTGCGGCGGCGCTCGAAGAGGCGGGTGCGCGGGCCGGTGGCCTGGGTGAGCACGGTGGCCGGGTCGGGCGCGGCGTGCCGGCGGGCGAACCGCTCGGCGATCAGCGCGTCGCGCGCGTCCTTCTCGATCCTGGCCTTGCGCTCCTTGTACTCCTCGACCTTCTTGGCGTGTGATATCCGGCCGCGCTTCTTGTCCATGAAGTAGTTGGACAGCAGCATGATCGGGCTCATGAACGCCATCATCAGGAAGATCCAGCGTCCCGTGATGGAGGCCATGGCGACCGCGCCGACGACCGGGAGGATGGCCATCAGCCAGGGCAGCGGGCGCTTCTCGCGCTCGCCGGGCGGCTTGGGCAGCTGGAACTGCGTCTGCCGCTCGGGCGGCAGCAGCCGGGGCGGCCGGTTGTAGTCGAGGCCGGCGCCGTCCTCGGAGACCTTGAGCGCGGCGTCCGGCGGGAAGTAGGGGGTCAGCTCGAAGAGGGAGTCGCCGACGGAGAGTTGCTTGCCGAGCTTCCAGACGGCGCGGTCGCCCTCGTCGTGGAAGAACGGCTCGCCGTCGATCAGCGGCTGCTCGTCGCTGTACACCGTGACCCGGCAGGTGCCGTCGGCCGCGACCCGCAGGGTCATGGCGCGCTCGGGCAGCGTGGGGTCGGGGACGTGGATGTGGACCTGCTGTCCGTAGCCGATCTCCAGCTTGCCGACGCCCATGCGGTGCACGGCGCCGGCGGCGGGGCCGCCCACGACGCGCAGCTCCACCAGCCCGTTGGGCTCCGGCGGCCAGCAGCCGCTGGGGTTGTGCAGGCTGACGACGCTGCCCTCGCGCAGCGGGGACTGGGCCAGCGTCAGGCCGGGGTCGACGTACTCACCGTTGACGAACAGGTGGGCGCCGGCGGGTGCCTCCGCGTATCCCTGGGGCCCGCCCGCCTGGGCCGGCGCGAACCGGCTGCCGACCGCCTGGGCGAACTCGGGTGTCAGGTCCGCGATCTGCGTCTCCGGGTCGGCGTCGATCACGGTATCGGCCCGATGACCCCCGACCGGGTCTACTACTGTCAGGGTCAGGCGCACACTCATCCTCCCGTTGCTGACACGGCCTCCAGTTGGCTGGAAGACCCGCTCATCATCGCATCCCGCACCGACGGTGCGCCGGGCGGTCGATGGCCCCCCGAACGGTGGCCGAAGGTCACGGCCGGCGTCACCGCCACGGTCGGAGATGACGCGGAAAACGCGCTTGGTTCCCGTTGGTTGCCTGCTTCTTCCACGATGCCGCAGTTTTGCCCGCTCCGGAAGCGAGACGGGGACGAAGGGGGGCGCGAAACGGACGGCGGCGTACGGGGCGCGCGCCGCGGGGGGCGGAAGCCGGCGCGTGGGGTGCGCGGGGGTGGTGTGTTGACCCGTGGGAGGAGCGCGTCGGACCGTCCCCGGAAGATCTGGAGATTGGATGCAACCGATGGGGAACGACCCGCGTCCTTGGTGTCGTTGAGGTCGCGAACGACTCGCGAGGAAGGCACCGAGACCGGGCTTTCGTCCCAAGTGCCGCGCACGTAGGCTGAGTGGCGCGGTACGGTCCACGGACCGCGAACCGCCGTGAGTTACCTCATGAACGCGGGAGGAAGACGCCTTCCGCCTGGGCCAGAGGAGGGGACCGCCATGAGCGATATGGATGTGACTTATGACGATATGCAGGAGGCGGGTGACCGACTCATCGATGAGCGGGAGCAGATCGACCAGAAGCTGTCGTCGCTCCAGAGCTACATCGACAACCTGGTCTCGACCGGCTTCGTGACCAGCCGGGCGTCTCGTGCCTTCGACGAGTCCTACCGTGAGTTCACCACGGGTGCTCGCAAGGTGATCGAGGGTCTTGAGGGCATGGGTACCTACCTCAAGACCGCGGCCGACACCTACCGCGAGACCGACGAGGGCCTTGAGGGCGCGATCCGCGGCGGCTGACCTCGCCTGCTTCGTCCGGGGCGGTGCGCGGGTGTCTCACGGCATCCGGCACCGCCCCTTCGCATGTCGGGGCACCCGCCGCGCCCGCGGCACAGGCCCCACACGCGGCCCTCGCGATGCCGAGCGGCCCGCACGGAACGGGCACCACATGGGGACAACGGGGAGAGAACGGGGAGAGTACGGACGCGATGTCCTTCTTGAGATTCTTCGAGGACGAGGTACGGGAGTTGGCGGCCCGGCTGGAGTCCAGCGGCGACGACATGCGGGAGGCCTCGCGCAGCCTCTCGGGCACCAGCGCCGCCAGCATCGGGCCGTCCGAACTGGCCAGCCGGTGCGACGACTTCGCCGACTCCTGGGACTACGGCTTCGGCCAACTGTCGGAGCTGACCAGCGGGATCGGTGACGTCGCGATCAACGCGGCGGAGACCTACACGGCCACCGACGAGGAACTGGAACGAGCCCTCTCCGAGGGCGGGAGCGGGGGCTAGGCCACGATGAGCGACTCCTACCCGAACCTGGGCTTCGACCCCTGCCCCGGGGACCTCCCGGCGGCCGAGGCGGTGGCCGCGACGATGCGGGACGTGGCGACCCTCAGCTCGAACACGCACACCGCGATGACCGCGATCAACACCTCAAGCGGCATCTGGGTCGGCCGCGCGGCCGACGCGTTCAGCGAGGCGTTCGACGAGGTGCCGCCGTATCTCCAGCGCGCCGTCAACGCGTTGGACGTCGCCGCCCGCGCCCTGGAGTGGTGGGTCAACGACCTGGACCGCTTCAAGTCGGTCGCGCGCCAGCTGGAGGAGGAGGCGGCCAGCGCCCGGGCGCAGGTCGACAGCGCGCAGGCGGCCGTCGACGCGCTGCCCTCGGACACCTCGGACATGGACGACGACGAACTCTCCGAGCACGAGGACACCGAGCGGGCCCGCGACAGCGCGCTGAACTCCGCGAACGCCGCGCTCAACGAGGTGATCCAGCGCGCCCGTCAGCTGCACGAGGAGTATCTGGCCTCGGCCGAGGACACCTCGCGGGCGCTCTCCAGGGCGGCGGACGACGCGCCGCCGGAGCCGGGGCTGTTCGACAAGATCGCCGATGTCGTCTCGGACATCGTCGACTTCATGATGGACCCCAACACCTGGAAGCTGATCGGTGACATCTTCGCCGACATCGCCATGGTGGTCGGGGTGATCTGCCTGGCGGTCGCGGTGATCGGCCTGTTCGTGGCCAGCGGCGGCACGGCGGCGCTGATCCTGGGCGCCATCGGCACCATCGGCGGCTACATCGGCCTGGGCGCCGGCGTGGCCGGGCTGCTCTTCCACGGCATGGCGATGGCCGGCGGCGCGGAGGGCGTGACCTGGGAGACCATCGGCTTCGACCTGATCACGGTCGCCACGGGCGGGCTCGGCGTGCTGGGCGCGGGGATCGCCGGCGCGGCCAGGGGCGCGACCGGCATCGCGGGCCTGGGCAGCGGCATGTTCAGCGGGATCAGGGGCGCCGGCGGCGCCTGGACGCTGGTCGGCGAGGGCATGGGCTGGGCCGGCAACGTCCTGGGCAACCTGGGCTCGGCGGAGAGCCAGCGGCGGCGCATGGAGGACGACGGCGCCACCTTCGGCGACGTGCCGATCCTGGGCCCGTTCCGCGATCTGGGGGACCTGGCCGGGGAGCACATGGCGCCGGACGCGACGTTCGTTCCGCCGCCGTCCGGGCCCTCGCAGCCGGCGCCGATGCCGGACGTGGAGCTGCCGAACGACCCGATACCCATGCCGGAGGTGCGGCCGCCGGGCGATCCGGTGCCGATGCCCGAGGTGGTGCCGGCGGCGGTCAACCCGGACGCGATCCTGACCGGCGCGGACTCGTCGTTCATCAGCGGGCTTGAGGTGGCGGCGTGAACGCACCCACCAGGACCGCGACGCCGGCCACGTCCGGCGAACAGGACGGCATACCCGTCTGCTTCACCGCCCGCGTCCCGGACAGCTACGTCCCGCTGCCTGACTCGCCCTCGCCGGAGGAGTGGTCCCAGACGCTGGACCAACTGCTGCCGACCGTGGGCGGCGAGGGCCGGACCTACGCGATGGACAACATGCCGCGCCTGCTGCCGATGTTGCAGGTCGAGGAGATCTGCAAGACGGCGGTCCACATCAGCGTGGAGAACGGCTCGTTGGCGCTGGGGATGCTGGTCGTCGGCCTGCTGCCCACCCGGCACGAGTCGGCGCTGATCTGCGCCGAGTCGATCTACCGGGCCAAGAAGGAGGAGTACTTCCGCGAGGTGCCCGAGTCCGAACTGGCCGATGTGGACGAGCGGTTGGCGAAGGGGCTGCGCGGCCCCGAGGACACGCTGCTGGCCACCAAGCTGCCGGTCGGTCCCGGGGTGACGTCGGTCTCGCTGCGGTCGATGACCTTTCCCCGTCCGCCGGGGATCGGGCAGGGGCCGCCGCCGAAGCTGGGGGTGTCCTTCCTCCAGCTGGCGGTGCCGGCGCCGAGGGACTACACGGTCTACTTCACCATCTCGACGCCGACCGTGCACCACACCTCGGTCTTCGCGGACCATCTGGCGCGGATCGCGCGCACGGTGTCGTTCGACGAGGACACGGTGGCGAAGGCCCGCAAGGGCGGCGACGTGGTGCTGACCCGGGAGCCGCTGGGCGGTCGCGGCTAGTCGCCCCGTGGCCCCGTGGCCGCGCGGTCGGACGGGCCGCGCGGCCGGCCTGTCAGTGGTGGCGGGCATCATGGTGGCCATGGGCGTGAGCACGGGAGACGGGGACTGGCTGGGGCGGCTGCGGCCGATCAACGACTATCTGGTCGCCCTGGACCGGCAGCACTACGAGCGGTCGGGCGCCGCGCCGCTGCTGCTGGCGCTGGTCGCCGTCCCCGTCGCCGCCTGCGCGGTGCTGGTCGGCGTCGCGGTGCCGCTGAGCGATGTCGGCGCCTACGCGGGCTGGCTGCTGCCGGGCGTCCCGGTGGCGGCCGGCCTGCTGTGGCTGGCCTGGCTGGCGCTGCGCCGGCTGACGCCCCGGCACGGCCCGCTGGGCGCGGAGTTCCGCGCCGGCGAGGAGCAACGGGACGCGGTGCTGCGGCAGTTGTACGCGCTGCCGCCGCTGGGCCCGGCACGGGCCGAGCCGCTGTGGCGGGGCGCGCAGGAGCTGTACCACCGCTCGACGGAGCGGCTGACCGCGTTCCGCCCGCGCGACCAGCGGGAGTTGGTGCGCGGGATGCGGACGGCGCCGTTCGTCAGGTTCCGCTGGACGCTCGCCGGCTGGGCGGTCGGGATACTCACCGTGGTGGGCACCCTGGCCACCCTGGCCCCGGTGTTCGCCGACCCGGGCGAGTGGTGGCCGGTGGCGGCGACGGCGGTGACGCTGGCGGTCGGCTGGTCGCTGTGCTTCCGGTACTGCTTCCTGAAGTGGCGGGAGCCTGCGGACCGGGTGCCGCGCGTGCGGAAGGTCGGCTGGCGGCACGAGCTGGCCTGGCTGCGGCACCAGATGGTGATCAGCGGCGTGCTGGCCGGCTGGCGAATACCGGCGCTGCACACCGAGCGGCTGTGGCGGATGACGGGCGGGGGCCGCCGCTCCCCCGCCGTCACCCTGGCCCGACTGCCGGAGAACGCCTCCCCGTTGCGCCGCTTCTACTGGCGGTATGTGGGCGCCGGGGTGGTGCGGCTGGTCGCGTTCTTCGGCGGGTGCTATCTGGTGGCCACCGCGATCAGCCTCGCCCGCTGAGGGGGCCGGCGGCCGCCCGCGCCACGTGCGCGGCCTTGAGTTCGGCCCAGCGCTCGGCCTCCTGCGGGGTCAACCGGCCGCGCAGCTCGGCGAGTTTGAGGAGGTTGGCCTCGGCGCCGGTGGTGAGGGTCTGCGCCTCGGCGCGGTAGTGGTCGTCGATGAGCGCCTCCAGCTCCTCGTCGTTGAGGACGGGCACGATCCGCTCGGCGATCTGGTTGGTGTTGCGGTACGAGCCCTGGAGGCGGAACGGCGGCTCGGTGCGGGTGGCGTCCTCCTGGGTGGCGGAGGCGATATAGGCCGCGTTGACCCTGAGCATCACGTCCCGCACCCGCAGCAGCCGGCGCAGCACGGCGAGGATCTGCTCCAGGTCGGCCGGGGTGTAGGGGTGGCGGAGCCGTTCGGCTGAGGCGGTCTCGTCGCCGCGCGCCAGCCGCACCAGCAGCTCGATGTCGGCGCGGTCGCGGGAGGCGAGCGGGGCGAGCGTCGGGTTGGCGGTCAGCGCGTTCTCGATGTGGCTGAGCGCGAACAGCTCCTCCCGGCCGGTGAGCACCTCGCCGAGGTTCCACACGTCGGCCCGGTTGGCCAGCATGTCGGGGACCCGGAAGCGGTGTCCCGACTCGGTGAACGGGTTGCCCGCCATCACGACGGCGAAGCGCTTGCCGCGCAGGTCGTGGCTGACGGCCTCGCCGTCGGATGTGCGCACCCCGTCGATGCGGCGCTGCGCGTCGCACAGCGGGATGAACCGCTGGAGCAGCTCGGGCGAGGTGTGCTGGATGTCGTCGAGGTGGAGGAGGACGTTGTTGCCCATCTCCAGCGCGAAGTTGAGCTTCTCGATCTCGCGGCGGGCGGCGGCGTCGGGCGCTGCGGCCGGGTCGAGCGAGGTGGTGTGGTGGCCGAGGGCCGGCCCGTCCACCTTGACGAAGACCATCCCGAGGCGGGCGGCGACATACTCCATCAGCGTCGTCTTGCCGTAGCCGGGCGGGGAGAGGAGCAGCAGCAGGCCCTGGCTGTCGGTGCGTCGCTCGGCGCCGGCCGCGCCGAGCTGCTTGGCGAGGTTGTCGCCGACCAGCGGCAGATACACCTCGTCGAGCAGCCGGTTGCGGACGAACGCCGGCATCACGCGGGGCCGGTAGCTCTCCAGGCGCAGCCGGCGGCGTTCGGTCTCCAGCAGCGCGTTGCGGCGGCGGACATAGGCGCGGTGGGCTGGCACCCGCTCGGTCCTGAAGGTCTCGGTGCGGGTGAGGAACTCGTCGAGGCGCAGCGGGAGTTCGCCGCGCTCCAGCCGGGGGTGGCTGCCGAGCAGGCCGCTGATCACGGCGGTCAGCGGGGCGTCCACGGGCCGGTGTTCCAGGGTGTCGGCGGTCAGCTCCAGGGCCGCGGCCTCCGGCAGGTCGGGGAAGCTCTCGTCGCCTGGGCCCCGGGCGCCGGTGAACGCGGTCAGCCAGGCGGTGACCAGCTGGTGGCGGGCGGCGAGGTCGGCGCCGACGGCGGCGAGGTCCTGGGTCAGCTCCTTGACGCCGGCCTCGCCGAGCGCCGCGTGGAAGTCGCCGCGCAGCGCGCCGGCGGCGGGGCTGGTGACGAACGCGGGCCCGCCGGCGGCCAGTTCCTCCAGCAGATAGCCGCCGACGCCCGCCGGGGCACTGGCCGGGAGCCCCGCGTCCTCGGGCAGGGCGGCGAGGAACGCGTCGACGGCGTCGGTGAGTTCGGCGGCGAGCGCGTCGACGGCGCCCGTCGCGCCGAACGTGGCGCGGGCGCGGGCCAGCGACTGGGCGCGGACGGTCAGCGCGCGGCGGGTCTCCCCCGTGGTGCCGTGCGCCCAGAACAGCTGGGCGCAGGCGCGGAGTCGGGGCGGGTAGCGGAGCAGCCCGGCGGCCTCGCGGAGCCTCAGCACGGCGGCGAGGATGCGGGCGGCGTCGTGGTCGTGGACGCCCCGGTCGTAGCCCTCGTCGTAGGCGGCCTCGGCGAACCGGCGGACCAGCGCGGTGAGGTGGTCCTCGGTGGCGGCGCGGGCCAGCTCGTCGGGGTCGGCGGCGGCGAGCACGCTGGCCGCGAGGTGCTCGGCGCGGTAGACCTCGGGCGACTCGGAGGCCAGCGGCTGGTCCCAGAAGTGCCGGGCGGCGGCCAGTTCGGCGTCGGCGACGGCGGCCCGGTAGTCGGTGCCGGTGACGGCGAACGCGAGGCCGCCGTCGTGCGGCACCAGGGTCAGGTCGATGGGCTGGGTGGCGGCGGTGAAGTGGTGGCGGCCGAGCCGGATGGTGCCGTCGGCGCCGAAGAGTTCGGCGCGGTCCCGCAGGGTGCGGCCGGCCTCCTGGCGGAGCGCGGTGAGCCGCCCGTCGATCTCGTCGGCGCGGACCTCCTCGCCGAGGGAACGGAGTTCGTCGGCGGTGGCGCGGACGCGGGCCACCAGCGGGTCGGCGGCGAAGTAGGCGTTGATCTCGTCGAGGCTGCCCTGGGCGCTCGCGCGGCGGCCCACGGTGTCCAGGACGCGTTCGGCGGAGGCGGCCAGCCGTTCGGCGTGCCGGGCCCGCTCGTCGAGCTGGGCCTGCTTGCGGGCGGCGAAGGTCTCGTAGATCTCCTCGCGCTGGTCGGCGAGTTGGGCGAGGAACTCGTCGAAGGTGCCGAACCTGGCCTCCAGGTTCTCCACCTGAAGCAGCAGCCGGCCGAGGTGCTCGTCGCACTCCTCGGGGGTGGTGGCGGAGGCCAGGGCGCCGGTGACGGCCTGCCCGAGCAGGGCGTACTCGGCGGCGAACTCGGCGCGGCCCTCGGTCTCCAGCAGCTCGCGGCGCCGCCCGTCGAGCACCGCTCGGGCGCGGTTGACGGCGCCGGTGACCTCGCCGATGCGGGTGAGCAGCTCGGTGCGGACCACGGCGTCGGCGATCTCCAGGGTGCCGATCACCTCGGTGACGGTGCGGAGTTCGTCGGCGTGCTCGGCGATCTCGGCGCCCAGCGGCTCGGCGTCGGCGACGCTCTCGACGGCGCCGGCGCGCTCGGCGAGTTCCGCGATCGCGGCGTGCGTCTCGTCGAACGCGTCGTCCCGGGAGAGGAACGCGACGGCGCGGCGGCCGGTGGCGGCGAGCGACTCGACGAGCGTCGCGTCGAGCCGGTCGAGCGCGGCGGTGTCGATGTGGCGGGTGTCGCGGAGCGCGGCGAGGTGGCCCTGGGCGCGGCGCAGCCGGGTCAGCAGCGTGACCCAGTCGGCGGCGCCGCGCGGGGCCTCGCCGCGCGCCCGGCGGACCAGCCCGGTGATGTCGGTCTCGGCCTCGGCGAGCGCGGCGGCGGCCTGCCGGCGCAGCTGGCGGACCCGCTCGTACTCGGCGATGACCTGCTCGGCGGTGGCGCGCAGGGGGGCGACGGGCTCGGCCAGGGCCTGCGTCTGGGGCTGGCCCAGCCAGTGGTACTGGTCGGTCAGCCGGTCGCAGGCGGCGATCACGGCCTCGAACACGGCGGTGTCCGGCTCCAGTTCGGTGGCCATCCGCACCACGGTGAACGCGTCGGAGATGCCACGCACCAGGTCGGCGTTGCCGATCCTGGCGAGCGGCCCGGTGCCGGCCGGCTGGGCGGCGGCGTGCTCCTCGCTGACGAACGGCGTCGCCCACAGCTGCACCGGGTGCACCCGCGACGCCTCGGCGGCCTCGGCGCGGCAGACCACGAGGCGGCCGTCGTCGAAGAGCGCGAACCCGAGGCAGGGGATCGGGTTCCGCACGGCCTTGTCGATGAGGTTGTAGGGCAGCAGCAGCGCCCGGCCGCGCGCGTCGGCGCGGAAGACGTAGAGCAGGTCCTCGCCGTTGGGCGAGCGCAGCAGCCGCTCGAACGCGAGGCCCTCGGTGTCGAGGTCGAAGGTGCGGGCGGCCGAACCGGCCGGCGCCGCCGACAGGTAGTAGCCGCCGGGGAAGATCACGCCCTGGTCCTCGGGCAGCACCCGGCAGCCCTGCCCGATGCCGTCGAGCCGGATGATCTCGCCGGTGCGGGTGTTGTGCACCAGATGGCGGTGCTCGGTCTCGTTGTAGGGCAGGACCTTCAGCAGCAGCAGCGGGCCGACGCGCGCGTAGTGCACCTGGGCGTCGGCCAGCGACTGGAGCGGCTCGGCCAGCGGCTCGCTGTGCCGTTCCTCGGCCTCGCCGTCCGGCCCCTCCGCGAGGGAGAGGCGCAGGGTGCCGCCGGCGGTCGCGAGCCGGAGGGTGCCGTCGATGTCGATGTGCGGCGGCTGCCCGGGCGCCGCGCCGGGAACGTGGTCGTCGCGGGTGGTGGCCGTCCACGCGACCTCGTCCGGGTCGGGCGGCACATGGTCCCGCTCGCCCTTGGCGTCCACGTACTCGGGCCGCCCGTCGGGGTGGATCTTCCAGCGCAACACCCGGATGTCGTCGACCCGTTCGCCGGTGCGGAAGACCGCCAGCAGCAGGCTCCCGACGGTCCGCAGCCGCAGCAGCGCGGACTGCTGGAAGTAGCGGAAGAGGTCGGCGAAGTCCCGCTGGAACGCCGGGTCGTCGAGCAGCCCGGGCACCGCCTCGGGCCCGGCCGGCGCGAAGCCGTCGCCGGCCGGCCGGTAGAGCCGGAACACCTCGGCGACGCCCGTGGACTGGCCCGGCGCCGGCGGCACCCGGTATCCGAAGAGCAGCGCGCCGCCGACCCGCACCAGGTCGCGGGGCAGGCTGTCGCGCTCGGTGCGCAGCCGGTCGGTGGCGACCAGTTCGAGATCGCCGCCGCCGAACGTGGCGACCCGCTCCGCGTTCAGCCGCCGGGTCCGTTCCCCCAACTCGCCCGCCGCGGACCGCAGTCGGTCCCGCAGCACCTCGTAGCTGCCCCGGTCAGGGGCCTCGGTCTCGGCCATGGCCGTCTCCCGCTCCCGCGTCTCCACCCTCGCTCCCCCCATGTGTCAGTGCGCCGTGCCGACCGCCGCCGCGCCCCGCCTACGGCTGCTTCTCCAGGACCGGCCCCTCGCCCCTGGCGGGGCGGCCGTTGACGGCGGGTCCGGCCGCCGCCGCCAGTTCGGAGAGCCGGGTGTCGCCCAGGCCCTGGGCGCGCACCGTCTCCAACAGGCCGCTCAGCTGGCCCGCGTTGTCGCCGCCCCTGGAGATCAGCCCGCTCAGCAGCCCGGCCAGCGTCAGGTCGCGCAGCCCGCCGGCGCCCAGGCCCCCCACCATCCGGGAGAGGTCGTCGGTGAACGTCGAGCCGTCCTTGTCCAGCCACGGCCCGACCAGGGTGCGGGCGTGCTCGGAGCGGTCCAGGAAGCCGTCCACGCTCTTGCCCGCCGAGATCGCGCCGACCAGCCGGTCGAAGAAGACGGAGTCGCCGCCCACGATGTCGATCTTCGCGTTCTCCAGCCCGGCGCCGACCAACGTGGCCTGCGCCTCCGCGATCTGCCGGTGCACGTCGATGCCGGCCAGCCGGACGTCCTTCTCGGCCTCAAGACGGAGCCGGTACTCCTCGTGCTCCCTGCTGGCCGCGTCCAGCGCCGCCATCGACTCGGCCTTCTCCTTCAGGCCGGTGGCCTCCGCGCCCATCTTCTCGCGCAGCGCCTCGGCCTCGGCCAGCCCCATCTGGCGGGCGGCCTCCGCCTCGGCCGCCCTGGTGGCGGCGATGGCCTGCGCCATCCGCTCCTGGACCTCCGCCTCGGCGATGCCGGGCGCGGCGGCGTCGGCCCGCTTGCCCTCGGCCAGCCGGATCGCGGCCTGCGCCTCCAACTCGGCGGCCTTCCGCTTGGCCTCGGCCAGCGTGAGGCTCTCGTTGGCGCGGTGCGCGGCCGCGGCCTCGGCCGCCTCGGCGGCCTTGATGTCCTTGACCAGCCGCTCCTGCGCCTCGGCCTCGGCCGCGATGATCACGGCCTGCCGGCCGCGCTCGGCCTCCTCGACGGCGCGCAGCCGCTTGATCTCCTCCTCCTGCTGCGCCACGGTCTTCTCCACCGCGATCCGCTCCCGGACCACGTCGGCGATCTCCCGCTTCTCGCCCTCGATCTCCTTGTCGGCGGCGATCCGCGACAGGCCGGTCTCCCGGTCGCGCGCGATGACCTCCAGCAGCCGGTCCTTCTCGATCCGCTCGTTCTCGATGGCGACGACCCGGTCCCGGTTGAGCCGGGCGACGGCGATCTCGCGCTCGCGGTTCTCGTTCTGGACCCCGAGGACCTCCTCGGTCTTCAGGTGCGCGGCCTGGGCGCGCAGCCGCTCCTCGGCCTGGACGCGCGCGGTCTCGGCCTCCTCGCGGGCGCGGACGGTCTCGACCTCGCGGCGCTGCTTGATCTCCGCGTCGGCCTGCCGGCGCTCCAGCTCCAGCACGGCCTCGCGGGCGTCGACGTTCTGCCGGGTGATCTCCTTCTCCTCGTTGCGCCGGAACTCGTTGGTCAACACGTGCTGCGCGGCGGTGAGTTCGGTGATCTTCCGGATGCCCTGGGCGTCCAGGATGTTGTTGCTGTCGAGCTGCCCGAGCGGCGTCTGCTCCAGGTAGTCGATCGCCGCGTCCTCCAGGCTGTAGCCGTTGAGGTCGGTGCCGATGACGGCGATGATCCGGTCGCGGAACTCGTCACGCTTGGTGTAGAGGTCGGCGAAGTCGAGCTGCTTGCCGACGGTCTTGAGCGCCTCGGAGAACTTCGCGTTGAACAGCTCCTGGAGCGTGGACCGGTCGCTGGCCCGCTCGGTGCCGATGGCCTGCGCCACCTTGATGACGTCCGAGACGGTCTTGTTGACCCGGACGAAGAACGAGATCCGGATGTCGGCCCTGATGTTGTCCTTGCAGATCAGGCCCTCCTTGCCGGTCCTGCCGATCTCGATGGCCTTGACGGAGATGTCCATCACCTCGGCCCGGTGCAGCACCGGCAGCACCACGGCGCCGGTGAACGTGACGTCCACCTTGCGCACCTTGGAGACGATCAGCGCCTTGCCCTGCTCCACCTTGCGGAAGAGGCGGGTGAGCAGGAACAACGTGGCCAGGATGATGATCAGGACCGCGGCGATCAGCACGCCGAGGCTGGTCCCGAGAGTGTCCATGGGTGGCCCCCCTTGTGTGTTCGAGTCGACGGGGCCTCAGGCCCGCGCCGCCGCGACGAGTCGCGGACTTCCGGCCGTTCGTGGGACGCCGGCTCGGCGTCCGGTCGGCGTTGTGTGGGCAACGCTTCGGTCGCGGCGGCGGGGCGCGGGCCGGCCCCCGGCCGGTCGCGCGCGGCGAGATGCCGCCACGGTTGTGCGAAGAGTTCGGTGAGAAGCGGTGAGAAGCGGTGGCTTACAGGTGAGGACGCGTCAGTCCAGTGCCCGGTTTCGACCGGGCCCGGGTTCGTCGGGGCCAGGGTCCAGCGGGCCCGCGTCATAGGGCGCGACCCAGAAGAACCCGCCGTCCGCCTCGTAGCCGTAGATCAACGCCCGGTGCCCGGCGGCCAGTTCGGCGGCCTCGGGCCCCTCGGCGCGGACCTGGACGATGGCGGTGCCGCCGTCGTCGGCGGCGACCTCGGCCTGGCCGAAGGAGGCCGTCACCCGGCTGGTGCGCACCTCGCAGACCCGGCCGACGAAGTCCCGGTGGTAGATCCCGGACTCCGGCGCGAAGAGCCGCCGCAGCGGACGGACCGCCAGCCAGGCCCCGGCCCAGCCGAGCAGCAGCGCGGCGGGCGGCACCAGCGCGCGACCGACCTCGTTGTCGATCAGCTCGCCGCCCGCCATGGAGCCGAACCAGGCCAACGCGACCAGCAGCGACAGCGGAACGGCCACCGGCACGCCGCCGAGCCCGAACCAGCCGAAGCCGCCGCCGGCGTCGGCGGCACCGTCGGCCGCCTCCACGGCCCCGGCGCCCACGCCGAAGGCCAGGGCGAAGAGCCAGTAGAGCAGGACCACGGCGAGCGGGATGGAGAAGACGACGGCGGGAAACTCCAGCGCCGTCGCGAAGAAGTCCGCCATGTCACCCCCCCAAGGTCACCTGTCCTCCATTAATACATCCTTAACGCCCCGCCGCGCCAGTGCGCTTCCCGACCACGTCGGTCCGCGAACCGTCATCGCATCCCACCTCCGTTCGCCTCCATCCGTGCGTGGCCGTGGCCGAACGCGCACGTCAGACGGCCGCGCGCATCGGATCACCGACCCGGCCGCCGCCCCGGCGCCGCCGCCCGGACCTTCCCCAGGATCGCGGGGGCCCTCCACCTACCGGTCACAGAAACGGGCCCGCGCGAACGGGCGAGGCGTCGCACCACGGGGATCGCGAACCCGTTCATTCACCCATGAACCGCCCCATGTCGGGACTATGCTGACGGGCGATCAGTCTCGACACCGGTCCGGCCGGGCAACGGCCCCGTCGGCAGACACGGAAACGGGCACGTCGTGGCGCATCTCGCCCTCCCCCTGCGGCGCTGGATCGCGGAGACCCACCCGGCCCGGCTGGTGGTGCTGGCGTTCCTCGGCGTGATCCTGGTCGGCACCGCGCTGTTGAGCCTGCCGATGGCCTCGACGGCCGGGGAGTCGCCCTCGCTGCTGACCGCGCTCTTCACCGCGACCTCGGGGGTCTGCGTCACGGGGCTGCTGGTGGTGGACACCGGAAGCTACTGGTCCGGCTTCGGGGACGTGGTGGTGCTGGTCCTGGTGCAGGTGGGCGGCTTCGGCATCATGACGCTGGCCTCGCTGCTGGCGCTGCTGGTCGCGGGGAAGCTGCGGCTGAGCACCACCCTCAGCCTGGACACCGAGACCTCGGCCGGCGGCGGCGACATCCGGCGGCTGCTGGGGCGGATCGCGCTGATCACGGTGACCGTGGAGGCGGTCACCGCCGTGCTGTTGACCGCGCGCTTCACGCTGGGGCACGGCGAACCGTTCGGGCGGGCGCTCTACCACGGCGTCTTCCACGCGGTCTCGGCGTTCAACAACGCGGGGCTGAGCCCCTATCCGGGCAGCCTCAGCCGCTTCGCGGGCGACCCGTGGACGCTGCTGCCCCTGGCGGCCGCCGCGCTGACCGGCGGGCTCGGCTTCCCGGTGATCATCGAGCTGCTGCGCTACCGCACCCGCCGGCGCGGCGCGGGCGGGGTGCGGACCTCGACGCCCTGGTCGCTCCACCTCCGGCTGACGCTGGCGACCAGCGCGTGCCTGCTGGTGGCCGGTTGGGTGCTGACCCTGACCTTCGAGTGGAACAACCCGGTCACCTTCGGCCCGTTCGACGTCGGTCAGAAGGTGCTCAACGCGTTCTTCCACTCCGCCGTCGCCCGCACCGCCGGCTTCAACACCACCGAGATCGCCGCAATGGAGCCGGAGACGCTGCTGGGCACGTCGGTGCTGATGTTCGTCGGCGGCGGCAGCGCGGGAACGGCCGGCGGGATCAAGGTGACCACGGTCGCCGTGCTCGGCGCGGCGGTGCTGGCGGAGGTGCGGGGCCACCGGGAGGCCGGGCTCTTCGGGCGGCGGATCTCCCCGCAGGTGGTGCGGCAGGCGCTGACCGTGACCCTGCTGAGCGCGGTGGTGCTGGTCGTCGCGATCGTGACGCTGATGTCGCTGATCCATGTCCGGGCCGAACTGGTCGTGTTCGAGGCCGTCTCAGCGTTCGGCACGGTCGGAATGCATACCGGTCTGGTCAGCGACAGCCAGACGGCGGCGCAGCTGATCATCATGGTGCTGATGTTCGTCGGCCGGATCGGCCCCATCATCCTGGTGTCCGCGCTGGCGATGCGGGTGCGGGAACAGCGGTACCGGCTGCCGCGCGAGCGGCCGATCATCGGGTGACGCCAGACCATGTGACGGGAGCGCCATGAGTTCACAGCTGCACGCCATGCGCCGCAGGCGCGGCAAGCGCGCGGCCGCCACGCACGCGCCGGCCGAGCACCACCGCGACCAGCGGGTCGCCGTGGTGGGGCTCGGCCGGTTCGGCACCTCGCTGGCCGAGGAGCTGATGCGCCGGGGCTGGGATGTGCTGGGCATCGACTCCGACGAACGGCTCGTGCAGCAGCACCGCGACGTGCTCACCCATGTGGTGCTGGCCGACGCCACGGACGAGGAGGTGCTCCGGCAGCTGGGCGTCCATGAGTTCCCCCGCGCGGTGGTGGCCATCGGCACCCAGATCGAGGCCAGCATCCTGACCACCTCCAACCTGCTGGAGCTGGGCGTCCGCAACCTCTGGGCCAAGGCGATCAGCCGCCAACACGGCAAGATCCTGGAGCGGTTGGGCGCCCACCACGTGATCCTCCCCGAGCACGAGATGGGCGAGCGGGTGGCCCACCTGGTGACCGGCCGGATGCTGAACTTCATCGAGTTCGACGACGACTACGCCCTGGTCAAGACCATCGCGCCGCGGTCCACCACGGGGATGCCGCTGAGCGAGAGCGGGGTGCGCCGCGAGCACGGGGTGACGGTGGTGGGCGTCAAGCGGCCGGGGCAGCAGTTCACCCACGCCACGGCCGAGACCGTCGTGCACCCGGGCGATGTGATCGTGGTGACCGGCAGAACGGCGGCCGTCGAGGCGTTCGCGGAGCTGACCTGACCCGGGCCGAACGGGCTCCACGCGCTGAACGGACCGACCTGAGCCAACGCCGGACGCCCCGGGGTACGGTGGGCGGCGAGGGCGTGGCCGAGAGCCGCGCCCGGGTGTGCCGGGAAGTCTGGTCGGCGAGTCGCTGTCGTCGTTCGTCCACCAGGAAGGCACCCATGACATCCCCCTCGCCCGCCGTGCGCGACCGCCGTTCGCTCGCCGAGTTCCTGCGGCTTGAGGTCACCGGGGGCCTGCTGCTGCTGGTCGCCGCGACCGTGGCGCTGGTGCTCGCCAACTCCCCGTGGAGCGAGGGCTATGCGACGGTCCGCGACCACCACCTGGCCGTTCCGCTCCTCGACCTGGACCTGTCGGTGGGGCACTGGGCCTCGGACGGGCTGCTGGCCGTCTTCTTCTTCGTGGCCGGCACCGAGCTGAAGCGCGAGCTGACCGTCGGCGAGCTGCGCCGCCCGGCCGCCGCGGCGCTGCCGGTGGTCGCTGCCGTCGGCGGCATGGTCACCCCGGCGCTGGTCTACCTGGCCTTCGCGCTGGCCCGGGGCGGCTCCGCCGACGGCTGGGCGGTGCCGATGGCCACCGACATCGCGTTCGCGCTGGGCGTGCTGGCCGTCGTCGGCCGCCGGCTGCCCGGCGCGCTGCGGACGTTCCTGCTGACCCTGGCGATCGTGGACGACCTGCTCGCCATCCTGGTGATCGCGGTCTTCTTCACCTCGGGGCTCAACGTGTGGGCGCTGGCCGGCGCCGTCGCCGGGCTGGCGCTCTACCGGCTGCTGCACACGCGGGACGTCCACGGCTGGTACTGGTATCTGCCGCTGGCCGGCGCCGTCTGGACGTTGACCTACCACAGCGGGGTGCACGCGACCGTCGCCGGCGTCGCGCTGGGGATGCTGCTGCGCGCCACCCCGCGCGCCGGCGAGGAACAGACCCCGGCCGAACGCGTCGGGCATCTGGTGCACCCGCTGTCGGCCGGCGTCGCGGTGCCGCTGTTCGCGCTGTTCGCGGCCGGGGTGTCGGTCTCGCCGGCCGCGCTGGGCGAGATGGCGGGGGAGCCGGAGGCGGTGGGCGTGGTGCTGGGGCTCTTCCTCGGCAAGCTGCTCGGGGTCCTCGGCGCGACCTGGCTCACCGTCCGCCTCACCCGGGCCCGGCTCGACCCCCGGCTCGGCTGGCCCGACCTGGTCGGGGGCGCGCTGCTGGCAGGGATCGGCTTCACGGTGGCGCTGCTGATCGCGGAACTCGCCTTCGTCGGCGAGCACCAGCTGACCGAGCACGTCAAGGCGGCCGTGCTGCTGGCCTCGCTGCTGGCGGCGACGAGCGCCTCCGTCGTGCTCACGCTGCGCGGGCGTGCGCTGGCGCGCGGTGGCGCACGGCGCCCCTGAGGGGCGCGCGTGGGGCCTGCGTGGGACGCGCGTAACGACCTCGCAACGGTGAGACATGGACCACAGTCGGGCCCGCATAGATGTGAAGGGTGTGGGTAGCCGCGCGCCCATGGCTCCACCGACAAGAGTTTTTCTTCAGAACGGACGCCGAGAGACCGGGCTCAGTCGCCGCTCCCTGCTGACGGGGCTGGCGGTGTTCGGCGGCCTCGCGGCCACCGGGTGCAGCCGGGTGGCCGCCGAGGACGCGGTGGAGGGGGGCGATCTGCTGGAGCGGCTGCGCGAACGGGGCACCGTCAAGGTGGGCATCGCCAGCGAGCCCCCCTTCGGCTATATCAACGACGACGGCGAGCCCACCGGCGAGGCGCCCGAGATCGCCAAGGTGATCTTCTCGCGCCTGGGTGTGGACAACGTCGAACCGGTCCCCGTCGACTTCAGCGCCCTGATCCCCGGGCTCAAGGCGCAGATCTTCGACGTGGTCTCGGCCGGGATGTACATCATCCCGGAGAGATGCGAGCAGGTTCTCTTCGCCGATCCCGACTACCAGATGCCCGACTCCTTCATCGTTCCCGCAGGCAATCCCCACAACATCACGAGATACGAGGACATCGCCGAGCAGGGCCTGACCCTGGCCACCGGACAGGCCTACGCGGAGATCGAGTACGCGGTGGCCGCCGGGGTGCCGCGCGGCGAGATTCTGATCCTTCCCGACCAGGTGGCCGGCCTCGACGCCGTCAGCCAGGGCCGGGCCGACGCGTTCGCGGGGACCAACGTCACCGTGATGGACGTCGTCGAGGGCAACAGTCGGGTCGAGTCCACCGAGCCGTTCGTTCCCATCGTGGACGGCGAACCGGCGTACGGCGCGGGGGCGTTCGCATTCCGGCCGTCCGAGCGGAACCTCAGGGACGCGTTCAACGACGAGTTGCACAAGCTCAAGCAGAGCGGGGAACTGCTGGAGATCGTGGCGCCCTTCGGCTTCACCGAGGCGGAGATGACCGAACTCACCGCTGAGGAGCTTTGCTGATGATGACCGAGGGGATGTTCACCAACTACTTCCTGCCGGGCATCTGGATCACCATCCAGGTGACGCTCTACAGCGCGGCGCTCGGGGTGGTCGTCGCGTTCGCGATCGGCACGCTGCGCACCTCGCGGCTGTGGATCGTGCGCTTCCTCGCGGGCTGCTACTTCGAGATCTTCCGTGGCATGTCCGCGCTGGTGTTGATGTTCTGGCTGGTCTTCTCGCTCCCGCTGCTGCTGGAGTGGCGGCTGGTGCCCATGTTCGCCGGCGTGTTGGCGCTCGGCCTGACGTACGGCGCCTACGGCTCCGAGGTGGTGCGCGGCGCGCTGGCCGCCGTGCCGGAAGGGCAGCGCGAGGCGGGGATCGCGTTGAGCTTCACCCGGTGGCAGCGGCTGCGGCGGATCGAGATCCCGCAGGCCTGGCCCGACATGGTGCCGCCGTTCAACAACCTGCTGATCGAGTTGCTCAAGGGCACCGCGCTGGTCTCGGTGATCACCGTGGCCGACATGGCCTACGCCGGCAACCTCGTGCGCCTGGGCTCCAACGAGTCCGCGCCGATCTACACCCTGCTGCTGGTGCTCTACTTCGTGCTCGCCTTCACCCTGACCCGTGGAATGCGGGTCATCGAGCGGCGCGCCAACGCGAACGTCGGCAAGCCGCAGCCGCGCGGCGGCCTGCTGGCCAGGCTCTCCCTGCGGGAGAGCGCCGGTGAGGGCTCGGGCGCGCTGACCACGGGGGGTGCGGCCAAGTGAACTGGGACTGGGATGTCGTCAACGACTTCATGCCCGAATTCTGGGACGGGCTGCTGGTCACCCTCCAGGCGCTGGCGCTGGGCAGCCTGATCGCCTTCGCGCTCGGCCTGGTCTGGGCCATGGCCCAGCGCGCGCCCTACGCCTGGGTGCGCTGGCCGGTGACCGCGTTCACCGAGTTCGTGCGGAACACCCCGCTGCTGGTGCAGCTGTTCTTCCTGTACTTCGTGGTGCCCGAGTGGGGACCGTCGATGTCGGCGCTGACCACCGGCATCATCGGCCTCGGCCTGCACTACTCGACGTACACGGCGGAGGTCTACCGGGCCGGCATCGCCGGCGTTCCGGTCGGCCAGTGGGAGGCGGCCACGGCGCTGAGCCTGCCACGCGGCCGCACCTGGATCGCGGTGATCCTGCCGCAGGCCATCCGCCGCGTCGTGCCCGCGCTGGGCAACTACGTCATCGCGATGCTGAAGGACTCCCCCATGATCGCGGTCATCGGGGCGATGGACATGCTCGGAGCGGCCGAGAACTTCAGCAACACCACCTTCACCATCGAGGCGTACACCGTCGTTGGCATCGCCTTCCTGGTCATCGCCTACCCGGCCTCTCTGCTGATCCGAGTTCTGGAGCGTCGTCTTGCCCTCACCAGCTGAAAACCCAGAGAACGTCCTGAAGAACGACGGGAGCGCCACGGCCGGGGACACCGACGCCACGGCGCCGGCCGCCTCGTCGGCCCCGTCGGAGTCGTCCAGCCGGGCCGCCGGCAAGGAGCTGGTCAGGTTCGACAACGTCACCAAGCGGTTCGGCGACGTGACGGTGCTCGACCAGCTCGACTTCTGTGTCGACACCGGGAAGCACGTCACCCTGATCGGCCCCTCGGGATCGGGCAAGACCACGATCCTGCGGCTGCTGATGACCCTCCTCACCCCCGAGGAGGGCACCATCACCGTCGACGGGCAGTACCTGACCCACGAGGAACGGAACGGAAAGCTCGTCAAGCCGAGCGACAAGCACGTGCGCGAGGTGCGCAAGAAGATCGGCATGGTCTTCCAGCACTTCAACCTCTTCCCCAACATGCGGGTGCTGCGCAACGTGATGGAGGCGCCGGTGCACGTGCTGGGCCTGTCCAAGGACGAGGCCGAGCAGCGCGCCAAGGAGCTGATCGAACTGGTCGGCCTCTCCGAGCACCTGGACAAGTACCCCAGCCAGCTCTCCGGCGGCCAGCAGCAACGGGTCGCCATCGCCCGCGCGTTGGCGATGCGGCCTCAGGTGCTGCTGCTCGACGAGGTGACCTCGGCGCTGGACCCCGAGCTGGTCGCCGGCGTGCTGGACGTGCTGCGGGACATCGCGCTCTCCACCGACATCACGATGCTGGTGGTGACCCACGAGATGTCGTTCGCGCGGGACATCTCGGACTCGGTGCTGATGTTCGACAAGGGGAAGATCGTGGAGTCCGGCTCCCCGGACAAGATCTTCAGCGAGCCGGAGCACGACCGCACCAAGGAGTTCCTGGCGACGGTGCTTTAGCCGACGTGCTTCAGCCGACGGCGCTTCAGGCGGCGCCGCCGTAGGCGACGCCGCCGTGGACGCCGCTGTGGACGCCGCCGTAGGCGGCCGCGCGGGCCGGTGGCCGCGCGCGGGTCGGCCGGCCCCGGTGGGGCGCCGTTTCTTCCTTCGTGAACCGGCGCACCACCCGGGCCGTTCTCGCTACGCTGGTGGATGCTCAGCCCTCCGCGTCCCGGCGACGCGGGGCTCTCGTGAACGCTGGCAGGAGGACGACGTGGCGACAACGCCCGGGCGCACGGCCCCGTTCCACTCGGTGCGATACGCCCTGCGACTGCTGGAGACGATCGCCGGGCACCCGGACGGGATACGCGCGGACGACCTGGCCCAGGCCGCCGGACTCCCGCCGGACCAGCGGGAACACCTGATGGGGATGCTGCTCGCCGAGGGCTATGTGGAGGAGCCGGTCGAGGGGGTCTTCGCCCCGGGGCGCGTCCTGCTGATGCTCGGCGGCGTCGGGGACGACGGCGAGGAGGGCCGCCGGCGGTTCCGCGACGAACGGCTCCAGGCCGCCCTCGACGCGCTGCGCGACTCCCTCAACGCCCCGGTGTACCTGGCGCGTTACGCCGACGGCGAGCTGGAGGTGCCCCGGATCTCCGACACCCCGGAGGCGCCGGTCGTCAACGAGTGGGTCGACTTCCGCTCCGCCGCGCACGCCACGGCCATCGGCAAGTGCCTGCTCAGCCAGCTCGACCACGACGGCCGCGAGGACCACCTCGCCCGCCACCGCGCCGCCCGGCTCACCTCCCGCACCATCACCGACCGGCGGGTGCTGCTGAGCGCGCTGGAGCGGCAGCCGCCGACGATGCCGGTGTTGGACTTCCAGGAGTACGCGATCGGCACGCTGTGCGCGGCGGTGCCGCTGACGGCCGGCTCGACCGTGGGGTGCCTGGCGCTGTCCCTGCCGGTCGGCCAGGCACACCGACTCCGCCGCGCCGCCGAGGAGTTGAACCGCCAGGCGGCCACGACGCTGCTGTCGCTGACCATCTGAGGCCGCCCGCCCCGGGCCGGGCGGCGCCCCGGCCCTCCCCGGCTCAGCCCTTGGGCGCGGCCTGCCGCACCACCTCAAGCGACCACAGCTCGGAGCCGGTCGCGGCGGGCCTCCGCCCCGCGCCGCCGCTTCCGTTGCCGCCGCTTCCGTTGCCGCCGCCGTGGGCCTGCCGCATCGAGCCCTCCGCCCACCTGCGGTAGTCCTCCTCGCTCCGCCAGCGGGTGTACACCAGATACCGGTCCGTCCCCTCGACGGGCCGCAGCAGCTCGAACCACTCGAACCCGTCCTGGCTCTCCACCATCCCGGCCCGCCCGGCGAACCGCCGCTCCAACTCCTCCCGCTGCTCGGCGGGAACCTCCAACACGTTGATCTTCACCACGGACACCGAACGACTCCTCACGCGTCGCGCCTACCGGCCCCGACACCCGAGCCCCGGAGCCGCCTGACCCTCAGTCTGCACCCGAGCGCCCTCCGCGATGCTCAGGAGCCCCCGCCATGGGCGCTTCGTCCGTCCCGCCTTCGGCAGCGACAACCGTGATCCGTGCCCCTCGTCATCGGACACGACTCCTCCCGTCGCGCGCACGGATCTGCCCGGTATCGACGTCGTTACCCTGGACACATGGCTCAACTCGGCGACCGCATCGCCCGCTTGCGCGGGATCGGCCGGCTCACCCAGGAGCAGTTGGCGGAGCGGGCCGGGGTGTCGGTCGATGTGGTGAAGAAGCTGGAGCAGGGGCGGAAGCACTCCGCCCGCCTGCCGACCCTGCACGCGCTGGCCCACGGGCTGGGCGTGGAGCTGACCTCGCTGCTCGGCGAACCACCCGCCGTCTCGGTCGAACAGCCCGACCCGCCGCAGTTGGTGACGTTGCGCCGAGCCATCGCTCCCCCGTTCTTCGGCCGCCCGCCCGAACCCAGCGAGGCGGGCCTCTCGGCTGGTGCGCTGCGGGCGTCCATCGCGGAGACCTGGACGCTCTACCACGCCGCGACGTTCGACGACGTACTCGCCCGGCTGCCGGGGCTCATCAACAACGCCCGCTTCGCCGCCGCCGCCGGAAACGACCGCCAGCGCGCCGCCGGGCACGGGCTGCTGGCCAAGTCCCTGCAACTGGGCGGCCATCTGGCCATCCGCCTGAGCAGGACCGACCTGGCGCTCGCCGCCCTGGAACGCGCGATGACCGCCGCCGAACTGTCGTCCGACCCGCTGTTGCCGGGGATGATCTCGACCTCGGTGGCCTGGTCATACCAGCGGCAGGCCCGCCTCGACGACGCCTGGAACCTCGCGGTCCACGCGGCGGATCAGGTCGAGCACGAACACGCCGGAACCACGGACGGGGTCCGCGTCTGGGGCGGACTGTTGATGTCGGCGGCCACCTCCGCCGCCCGCGCGGGCGACTACGAACGCGCCAACGAGATGATGACCGCCGCCGAAGCGGCCGCCGGTCGCCTGGCCGCGCTCCCCCCGTCGGCGGACGGCCGCCTGGTCTCCGTCTTCTCCCGCTCCTCGGTCCGCATCGAACGCGTGCGGCTCGCCGTGCAACACGCGCGTCCCGACGAGGCGCTGGCCCTGGCGAAGGGAATGCGGCTGAGCGCGGACGTGCCGCCGAGTTGGCGCACCTGGCTGCTGTTGGACGTGGCCTGGGCCCATGCCGACCTGGGTGACGCGCCGAGTGCGGTCCGCGTCCTGGAGCGACTCGATCGCGTCGCACCAACCTGGATCAGACACCACACCCTGGCCGTCTCCCTGGTCCGCGACCTGTCCGCCGTCCCTCATCCCCCAGCGGGCCTGCGCCGCCTGGCCGACCTCCTGGGTGTCACCTGACGCGCCAGCACCAGTCACCTAACGCCACCGAACGGGGACGTCGCGTCCCTGTCGGGGCCGCACACAACCAACGAGGCTGAACGCACCAACCGTTGCTCGCGTTGACCAAGGAGCGTTCATGCCCGTCTCCCCCAGCAGTCCCGCCCAGCCCGAACCGCCGTTCCGCGAAAGCTGCGAGGAGACGGCCGAGCTCGTCCTCCCCTGCCTGGAGGTCAGCCTCTCGGGAGGGGGTTGGGTGATCCATGCCTGCCCGTCCTGCGTGCGAAGCGATCCTCAACTGGCCGCCCGGGTGCCGTTGGCGCTCGTCGCCGCCCTGGGCTGACCGGCGGCGGCGCGGCTCCGCGCCGGGACCCGCCCGGCGGTAGGCCGGGTGGCGGCTCGGGCCGCCGCTTTCCGGGCGTGGGCGGCGCAGCGATAGCGTGTACGCGACCTGCTTCTGGTTATTCCTTCGGGAGGATCGCCCATGGCAACCACACGCACCGCGACGACCAACTGGGAAGGCTCTCTGATGGAGGGGGCCGGGAAGGTGAACCTGGACTCGTCCGGGCTCGGCACCTTCGATCTGACCTGGCCCTCGCGCGCGGAGGCCCCCGAGGGGCGGACCAGCCCCGAGGAACTGATCGCCGCCGCGCACTCCGCGTGCTTCTCGATGGCGCTCTCGCACGGGCTGGCCGGCGCCGGCACCCCGCCGGAGACGGTGCGGACCTCGGCCGACGTCACCTTCCAGCCGGGGACCGGCATCACCGGCATCGTGCTGAAGGTCCAGGCGAAGGTGCCGGGCCTGACCGCCGAGGGCTTCCAGGAGGCCGCCAACACCGCCAAGGAGAACTGCCCGGTGAGCAAGGCGCTGGCCGGCGCCCCCATCACCCTTGAGGCCGAACTCCTCGACTGAGGCACCGCGTTGGGCCCCCGGCACCCGATCCGTCGACGGGTGCCGGGGGCCCGCCGTCTCGGCGGTGGCGCGAGGCCAACGGTGCGGCCGGAGGGATTCGAACCCTCACGCGCGTGAAGCGCACTGGGACCTAAACCCAGCATGACTGCCAGTTCCATCACGGCCGCTCGTGCCGGCGATTCTACGACAGCCGCCCGTGGCAAGGCCGTTCCGAAGGAGATCCCGCGATGGCCCGGCAGGGACGACATGTCAACCCCCCAACGCCCGCGTGGCCGCGTGGATCAGGAGGCCGGCCAGCGCCCCGATCACCGTGCCGTTGAGGCGGATGAACTGGAGGTCGCGGCCGATGTGCAGCTCGATCTTGCGGGAGGTCGTCGGCGCGTCCCAGGCGGCCACCGTGTCCGTGATCAACGAGGTGATCTCGGCGCGGTAGCCGTTGACCACATAGGTGGTGGCGTCCGCGACCCAGCCGTCCAGCTTGGCCCGCAGCCGCTCGTCCGAGGCCAGCCGCCCGCCCGTGGTGAGCACGAAGGACCGCGCCCGCAGCCGCAGCGCGCTGCGTTCGTCCTCCGCCGCGTCCAGGATCATCGCCCGCAGCGCGCTCCACGCCGAGGCGATGAGATCCTGCACGGCCGGCCGGTTCAGCAGGTCGTTCTTGAGCCGCTCGACGCGCTCCCTGGTCTCCCGGTCGTGCTGCAACTGCTGCGCGAAGTCCGCCAGGAAACGGTCCACCGTGGCCCGGGCCGGGTGGTCGGGCTGCTGCCTGGCCTCGGTGACGAAGCGCAGCAGCTCGCGGTAGACCCGCTCGCCGACCTTGCGGTCGACGAACCGGGGCGTCCAGCCGGGCGAGCCGCCGGCCACCGCGTCCAGCACCGAGTCCCGGTGCGCGGTCAGCCACGTGTGCGCCGCCTCCAACACCAGGTCGACGAGCCTGCGGTGGCCGTCGTCGGCGATGGTCTTCTCCAGCAGCCGGCCGAGCGTGGGCGCGACCTCCTGGGCGCCAGCCCTGCGGGTGATCGACTCGCCCAGCACCGCCTGGACGTCCGCGTCCCGCAGCACCCGCAGCCCGCCGCGCGCCGCCGTGGCCAACTCGGCGGTGACGCGGTCGGCGTTGGCCGGTACGGCCAGCCAGTCACCGAGCCGCTGGGCCAGTTCGACCGAGCGCAGCTTGTCCCTGACCACCTCCTCGGAGAGGAAGTTCTCCCCGACGAACTCGCCGAGGGACTGGCCCAGTTGGTCCTTCTTCGTCGGGATGATCGCGGTGTGCGGGATGGGCAGGCCCAGCGGCCTG
The DNA here is from genome assembly GCF_003696235.1 of Streptomyces triticirhizae. GTDB lineage: Bacteria > Actinomycetota > Actinomycetes > Streptomycetales > Streptomycetaceae > Streptomyces > Streptomyces triticirhizae. The sequence goes on along the minus strand of NZ_RFFJ01000031.1, from coordinate 2,054 downwards.
CGGAAGAGCGCGGTCACCGCGAACCAGTCCGCCAGCGCGCCCACCATCCCGGCCTCGGCCGCCGCCGCCACATAGCCGGCCCAGGGGCCGGCCCCGCTGTGCTCCGCCCAGGTGGCCAGCGCGTAGACGACCGCGACGACCACCAACAGCCCGGTGGCGACCCCCTTCATCCGGCGCAGGCCGCGCCGCTTCAACTCGTCGGCGGCGGTGAGCACGCCGGCCTGGCTCGCGCTCACGGAGCGCTCCGCGCCCCCGCCCACGGCGCGCTCGGCGCCCTCGGTCCGCATCGCCATCCGCTCCCTCCGCGTTCGCCGTTGGCAACGACGCACACCCCGCACGCCGTTCCCGCATCATCCCCCGTTCCGCCGTTTCCACCGCATCCGCCATCCACAGGCCGGTGTGATGATCCGCAACCTGTGGACAGTCGGTGCGCCCGCCCGAGTGGCTCGTGGGATCATCGACGCGTGGGAGTGGTCAGTAAGCGAGGGGCCTTCGGCCTGCTCGCCGCTTTGCTTGTGGTTCTGCTCGGGGTCGCCCTTGCCATCGGCACGGGGCGGGGGGAGCGGGTGGACATCGCCGCCCCGGCGCCTTCGGCGCCCGAGGTGGTGCCGGCTGCCCAGGGCGAGTGGGTCGCCACGTGGTCGGCCGCGCCGTCGGGCGCCGAGCCCGGCACCAGGGACGGTCTCCCGGACCAGACGATCAGGAACGTGGTGCGCACCTCCGTGGGGGGCAACGGGGTGCGGATAGAGCTGTCGAACCGCTACGGCAGCCGCCCGGTCACCTTCACCCGGGTCACGGTCGCGCTCTCCTCCGCGCTCGGCGGTGCCGCCGCGCACGAGGGCACGATGCACCGGGTCACGTTCGGGGACGGCACCTCGGTCACCGTGCCGGCCGGCGGCTCGGTGCTGTCCGACGCCGCCCCGCTCGAACTGCCGCACGCCGCTGACCTGTTGGTCTCCCTCTACACGCCGGAGTCCTCGGGCCCCGTGACCTACCACCGGATGGCGCAGCAGCCCAACTACCTGGCACGGGGCGACCAGACCAGCCGGCTGTCGGGCTCCGGCTTCGCCCACGCCTCCGATGTCTGGCGCTATCTCACCGGCGTCCAGGTCTTCACCTCCCAGGCCGACGGCGCCGTGGTGGTGCTGGGCGACTCCCTGACGGACGGGATCACCTCGACGCCGGGCGCCAACCGCCGCTGGACGGACTTCCTGGCGGCGCGGCTGCGCGGGGACGCCGAGGCGCCGAACCTCGCGGTGCTCAACCAGGGCATCAGCGGCAACCGGCTGCTGCGGGACGGCGCACCCGACCGCCTGTTCAACGGCGCGGCCGGGCTGAGCCGGCTCCACACCGACGTGCTGCCCCAGCCGGGCGCCCGTTCCCTGGTGGTGCAGCTGGGCATCAACGACATCCTGCTCCAGCCCCGGGCGACGGACGCCCAGGCGATCGTGCACGGGTTGAACCGGCTGGCCGAGGAGGCCAGGGCGGAGGGCCTGCGGGTGCTGGGCGGCACGCTCGCCCCGTTCGGCGGGCATCCGGGCTGGACGCCGGAGCTGGAGCAGATACGTCAGCAGGTGAACCACCAGATCAGGACGGCGGGCATATTCGACGCCGTGGTCGACTTCGACCGAGTGCTGCGCGACCCGGCGGCGCCGCACCGGCTGCTGCCCGGCTTCGACTCCAGCGACGGGCTGCACCCGAACGACCACGGCTTCCGCGCCATGGCCGAGGCCGTCGACCTCGCCGAGCTGGTCGATCACACCACGGAGGCCCAGGCCCTCTGACGGACGGCCGAAGCGGCCCGCCGGCGCGGGCCCGGCCCGTCGCACGGCCGCTCCGTCACGCGGCAGGCCCGCCGGCACACGGCCGCTCCGTCAGGCGGCAGGGCGCCCGCCCGGCCGCGCGCTCGCGGGGCTAACGGGTGAGGTCGCGCCCCCGTCCGGGGGACAGCGGACGCGCCGGCGGTGTGGGCGACACCGGGGATTCGTTACGCACGGTGCGACAGTGTTCACCAGTAGGCAGATAAACGTACCGCCGACGCACCGCGACGAGTC
>NZ_RFFJ01000309.1 GCF_003696235.1 Streptomyces triticirhizae | reverse complement strand
GCCGCCGGACGCGCGCCGGCAGGCGCGGCAGCGCGGGCCGGCCGAAGGCGCGCAGCCCGTCCGGCAGTCGGGGAAGGCGCGGCCGGCCGGCCGCGCGCCGCTTCCTAGGCACTCCGCTCCCTCTAGTAGGAGTGGGTGCCGGAACGGCGACGCTTGGCGAGGAAGACGTACCCCACCGCGCCGGCCACCGCCACGCCGCCGCCGATGGCCAGCGCCGTCGCCTGGGCGCCGCCCTCGCCCGCGCCGCCCGAGCCACCGAAGCCGGCCTGGGCGCCACCGCTCGGGGTGCCGGCGGTCGCGGTGAACGTGGCGGTGAGCTGCACCCCGTCGGCGCATTCCACGGTGACCGGGTAGCCCCGGCCGACCTTGAGGCCGTGCTTGATCTTGCCGGTGCCGACCCACTGCCCGGAGTCGCCCCGGCGCAGGTTGATCGGCTCCTTGAAGGCGTCGGAGCGGGCCGGGCCCTCCGGGCGGCAGTTGGCGCGCACCGTCACCGAGGTGCCGGGGCCGCCGGAGGCGGGGGAGATGGTGAGCGGGGCGACGTTGTCCCAGGCTGGCTTGGCGTCCTCCAGCACGGCCAGGCCCTCCTGGGGCACGGCCTCCGAGATCTCGGTGACCTCCTCGGCCGTGACCTGGGCCGGGTCCTGCTCCTGCGCCATGGCCGGCCCCGACAGGCCCAGGGAGAGGGCGACGGTGACGGCCGCCAGCGCCAGCGGTCTGGTCGGCGGGGCGTAGGGGAGGGAACGGTTCGACTTCATGAGCGGGTGACCTCCGGGGCGACTGCCGCACGCGGGGTGCGTGACGAGCTGTCACCCATGCGAACAGTCCGTGACCGACTCCGCATCCGGAGTGGGTCCTCGCGGGTGTATCGGCGCCGCCGTCAGGGGGGCGGCGGCGCGACCAGGCTGAACGCCCGTCAGCGCCGCGCCCCCGTTCCCCGTCCCCGGTGCCGGACCCGTTCGCCCGTCTACGGCAGCTCGAAGTCCCGGCGCCGCACCCCCAGCACGCCCAGCCAACTCAGGCCCGCCGCAAGGGCGGTGAGCACCAGCAGCGGCGTCCACTCCAGCGGGGCGGCCGGCACGCTCGGCACATGGCCCAGCGGCGACAGCTCGCGCAGCGCGTCCGGCAGGTCCACGATCTCGCCCAGGAAGACGACCCCCATGGCGTAGGCCGGAACGGCCCAGGCCGCCGCCGTCGCCCGGGGGAACCAGCCGAAGAGCGCCAGCGCGAGACCCCCGGTGAACCACACGGCGGGCGCGTACGCCAGCGAGGCGAACGCCAACTCGGGCAGCAGCGAGGCGTCCCCGGTCGAGGCGGCGCCCGCCGCGCCCAGCGCGAGCCCGGCGACCAGCAGCACCAGCGTCGCGGCGCCCAGCGCGAAACCCAACTGGCCGCCGATCCACGCCGTTCGGGAGAGCGCCGTGGCCAGCAGCGGCTCCGCGCGGCCGTCCGTCTCCTCGGCGCGCGCCCGGCCCAGCGCCGCGACCACGGCGGCGAGCGCGACGATGGCGAGAATGCTGAGGCAGACCGAGGTGAAGAGTTCGGTGATCGAGGCGTCCTCGATGGCCAGCTGCCTGGCCATCTCCTCGACCTCCTCCAACATCTGCTCGGCGTCGGAGAGGACCGAGCCCAGCATCGCGCCCAGCAGCAGCGCGCCGGCGGCGAAGCCCAGCGCCGTCCCCCGGCCCAGCCGGGTGGCAAGGCCGAGCGGGGTCGCCAGCGAGGCGGCGGCCCCCGGGCGGCCGGGGCGCGGCGGGCGCAGGCCCGCGTTGAGGTCGCGGCGGGTGCTCAGCCAGAACGCCAGCGCCGCCGTCACGCCGGCCAGCGCCAGCAGGAGCAGCAGCGGCCACCAGCGGTTGTCCACGAACGGGTAGCCGCGCTGCGCCCAGCCGACGGGCGAGGCCCAGGAGAGCGCCGTCGGGCCGACGTCGCCAACCGAGCGGAGCGCGTAGGCGGCGCCGACCACGGCCAGGCCAAGACCGGTGGCGCCCCGGGAGAACGCGGTGATCTGGGCGGCGACGCCGGCCGTCCCGGCGAAGGCCAGGCCGAGCGCGGCGGTGGCCGCGCCGTAGAGCAGCGCGCCCTCGGCGGTCAGCCCGTCGGCCTCGATCGCCGCCAGCGTCCCGGCGAGCAGCGCGCCCAGCAGCAGGCTGGCGGCGGCGGCCACCGTCAGGGCGGCCGCCAACTGGGCGTGCCGGCCGAGCACTCCGGACCGCACCAGCTCGGCGCGGCCCGTCTCCTCCTCCACCCGGGTGTGGCGGACCACCGTCAGGACCGCCATCAGGCCGACGGCCAGCGCGAAGAAGCCGAGCAGCTGGTGGCCGGTCATGGCGCCGATGTCGTAGCCCTCGTCGAGGTAGTGCTCGGGGCCCGACATGGCGATGCCGGCGGGGGAACGGAGGGTCTCGGCCGCGCCCGCGCGGTCTTCCGGCTCGGGGTAGTTGCTCTGGAAGCTGGCGACGCTGGCGGCCGTCGTCAGCGTCAACAGCCCCAGCCAGACCGGGAGTCGGACCCGGTCCCGCCGGAGCGCGAAGCGGACCATGGTGCCCGTGCCGACCAGCGGTCCGGCGGGCTCGCCCGACGGCACGGCGGCGGTGGTGGCCTCGGCGGGCGTGGCGGTGGCGGTCCCGTTCATCGCTCGGCCGCCTCACGCGCGCCGTTGTGGCGGTCGCCGTTGTGCCGGTCGCCGTAGTGGCGCAGCATCAGTTCCTCCAGGGTGGGCGGGTGGCTGAGCAGGGTGCGCACCCCGAACTCCGCCAGCGCGCTGATCGCCCGGTCCATGGCCGGCCGGTCCACGGAGAACCGCACCGAGGTGACGCCCGAGCCCTCCGCGTCGGCCTCGACCGGCTCGACCCGCAGGTCGTGCACGCCGGGCAGCGCGTCGAGCCCGGCCACCGGCCGGCTGGTGGTCGCCTCGACGGATGTCCTGGTCAGGTGGCGCAGGTCGTCCAGCGTGCCGGACTGGACGACCTTCCCCTGGCGGACGATGCTCACCCGGTCACAGAGCTTTTCGACCTGGGCCATGATGTGGCTGGAGAGCAGCACGGTCTGACCGTTCTCCTTCGCCTCGCCGATCAGCTCCTGGAACACGGCCTCCATCAGCGGGTCAAGGCCGGCGGTGGGCTCGTCCAGCAGCAGCAGTTCGGCGCGGGAGGCGAGCGCGGCGACCAGCGCGACCTTCTGCCGGTTGCCCTTGGAGTAGGTGCGGCCCTTCTTGGTCGGGTCCAGCTCGAAGCGGTCCAGCAGCAGCGCGCGGCGCTTCGGGTCGAGCCCGCCGCGCAGCCGGGCCAGCAGGTCGATGGCCTCCCCACCGGTGAGGTTGGGCCACAGCTCGACATCGCCGGGAACGTAGGCCAGCCGCCGGTGCAGGGCGACGGCCTCGCCCCAGGGGTCGCCGCCCAGCAGGCGCACGGAGCCGGAGTCGGCCCGCAGCAGGCCGAGCAGCACGCGGATGGTGGTGGACTTCCCCGCGCCGTTGGGCCCGAGGAAGCCGTGCACCTCGCCCGCGCGCACGGTGAGGTCGAGACCGTCCAGGGCCCGGGTACGGCCGAAGGTCTTGACCAGATCGGAGATCTCGATCGCGTTGGTTGAGCGCTTCATACCCCGGAAGCTACGCTTCTTTCAGAAATTTGTGAAGCTAGGAAATTGTCAGAATCTCTGTGGACGGCTGGCAGGATGGCGGGATGACCATGGACCAGACCGACCTCGGCGAGGCCGAGACCGAGAAACCCGGGGAGGGACCCGGGGCCGAAATTACGCGGAACGGCGACCCCTACCCCCGGGAGGTCGCCGCGTTCGTGGAACGGTTCGCCGCCGACCTGGTGGCCGCCGGCTTCCAGCGGATGGCGGCCCGCGTCTTCGCCTGCCTGACCGTCTCCGAGGAGGGCGCGCTCAGCTCGGCCGAACTGGCCGAGCGCCTGCGGGTCTCGCCCGCCGCCATCTCGGGCGCCGTCCGCTACCTCAGCCAGGTCCACCTCATCAGCCGCGAACGGGAGCCCGGCTCCCGCCGCGAGCGGTACCGCCTCCACCAGAACGTCTGGTACGAGGCGATGACCCAGCGCGACGCGTATCTGAGGCGCTGGGAGACGACCGTGCGCGGCGGCGTCGAGATCGTCGGCCCGGACACCCCGGCCGGGCGGAGGCTGAGCGAGACGGCCGAGTTCATGGCCTTCCTTGAGGAGGAGATGGACCAGCTCATGGAGCGCTGGCACGCCCGCCGCGCGGTCAGCGCGCACCCCCTGGAGCAGGAGCCCGAGGAACCCGCCTGACCGGCCGCCGCCCCGGCGCGGCCGATCAGGCCAGGCCCGGAAGCGTCAGGTCCGGAGGCTCAGGCCCGGAAGCTCAGGTCCGGAAGCTCAGGCCCGGAAGCGTCAGGCCCGGTCCGGAACGGTCAGCCGCAGCGCCCCCGGCAGCACCGTCCAGGTCCGCGCGCGGGTGGGCCCCAGATCCACCGCGTTGGCCCGGTAGCTGAACCCCGTCGAGCCGGAGACCGTCACCGAACTCGCCCGCGCCCGCACCTCGTTCCCCTTCGGGCCCGACCGCACCACCACGTCGGCCAGCCCGCCGGCCGGCCGCACCGACACCTCGGCCACCGGCCGCTCGGGATCGGCCAGCAGCCGGCCGTCCGCCTCAACCCGGAGCCGCTGCTCCGGGCGCGCACGCGGCCGCAGCGGCCCCGGCGCCCACGGCTGGCGCGGCT
>NZ_RFFJ01000308.1 GCF_003696235.1 Streptomyces triticirhizae | reverse complement strand
GGGCCCGGCGCCGGCGGCGGGCCGCCGGGCGAGGCCGCCGGGAAGGCGGCCTGGGTGGGCGCCTGCGGGTAGCCGTACCCGGGGCCCTTCGGTTGGCCGGGCGGCCCCGGCGGCTGTGGCTGGCTCATGCTTCCCCCTCGTTCCGTCCCCTGCGTGCGCGTCGCTGTCCCGGCCTCACCCGCTGTACACCACCGCGCACAGCAGGACGGATTCCGCGTCCATCGTCCACCAGTAGTACTGCTGGTTGCCGGCGGCCGAGGAGCACTCGTCGCCGGTGGGGTTCGACGGGGCCGAGTAGACGGCGATCACGTTGAACTTCTGGCTGTAGGGCGAGGGAACGCTGCCGCCCTGGCAGTCGATCCAGCTCATCAGGTTGGCGCTGCCGTCCGCCATGCCGAGGAAGCACTGGCCCACCTCGAACTGCCGGGTCAGGCAGAGCGCCACGGTGTCGGGGCCGTAGCTGTAGTAGATGTAGGAACGGCCGGCGTCCACCGGGCAGTCGGAGACGGTGTCGGTGGTGGAGGCCACCCAGACGCCGGCGTTGTCCGCCGAGCAGTCCACGACGTCGGGCGTGGTGCTGGCCCAGTCGGAGTCGTTGACCATCCAGTTGGCCAGGCAACTCCCCTGGCTGACCGAGCGGTACAGCTCCATGGTGGGGTCGGTCGGCGGCTCGGTCGGCGTCGGCACGGGGTCCTCCGTCGGCATCGAGCCGCTGTCCCCGCCGCCGGGGTCGCCCGGGACGTCGTCGATGTCGCCGCCGAGGTCCCCGCCGCCGGCGTCCATCTCCAGGTCCTCCAGACCCTCCAGGTCCGGCAGTTCGCCCGGGTCGCCGGACTCGAAGCCCTCCAGGCCACCCATGCCGGGCATGGCGCCCATCGACTCGTTGTCCCTGGCGTCGGCTCCGGTCGCGGCGGCCAGGCCGAAGGAGAGCCCCGTCACCAACACGACGATCAGCGCCAGGATGCCGAGGCGCTGGCCCCCCCTGGCCCCGCCGGGGCCTCCCCCGGGGCCCGGCGCGCCTGACGGCCCGGGCCAGCCCTGCATATGGCTCATCGCACTCCCCCGTGTCGTGCACTTGTTCAGCGAACGGTCAGGCTAGCAACACCCCGAGGCTCGCACACAGTCGCGGCCCATTCTGGTGCGAACCGGAGACATACCGCCCTCGGAACCTCCGGAACGTGCCGCCGTGGCTCGCGTCAACTCCCGTGTGTACGAAGGGAGAAGACGGTGTGCGGAACGCGTCGGGTAGTACATCCGTGCCTTCCGTCGCCCGTGCGGACCCATTTCCCCCGTCGAGGCATGAGAGCCCTCCCGGATCAGAAATAATCGCGTTAGTCGCTCATTCCTCATCGGGAGCTGATCCGTGCGTTCCACTCCTTTCTCCGCCGCCGGTACCGTCGCCGGGGCACTTTTTCTCGCCGCCGCCGCATTTTCCGTTCCGGCCCATGCGGCCGAGGGCGAGGTCACCGTTTTCGGTACGGAAGTCACGCCGCTGACGAACTACGCCGACCCGGTGGGCTGCCACAAGCTGCCGCTGGACGCCCATGTGCTGACCAACCGCACCGACGGGCCGGTGACGATCCACGGCGACCCGTTCTGCCTCACCCCGGGCCTGACCGTGCGACCGGGCTACGGCTCGCACGTCGCGCCGGGCAGCGGCTCGTTCTCCGCCTAGCGCGGGTCCCCGCGCGAGGCGGGGTGAACGGCCGTTGTCCGAACGAAGCTTGGGAGAGGGAGACCGGTGAGCAGAGAGGTCCTGGCGGTGGTCGGCCTGGGGTACGTGGGCCTGCCGCTGGCGGCGCGGGCCAGCGAGGTGGGCCTGGTCACGGTGGGGTTCGACGTCTCGCCCACGGTGGTGGACGGCCTCAACGCGGGCCGCTCCCATGTGGGCGACGTCCCCGACGCGACCGTGGCCGCCATGCTCACCCGGGGGTTCGCCGCCACCGGCGACCCCGGGGCGCTGGCCGGCTGCGACACCGTGGTGATCTGCGTGCCGACCGGCCTCGACGCGGCCGGCGAGCCGGATCTCTCGGCGCTGCGGGCCGCCGGCCACACCGTCGGCGGCCAACTGCGGCCCGGCACCCTGGTGGTGCTGGAGTCCACCAGCCACCCGGGCACCACCGACACCCTGTTGCGGGAGATCCTGGAGAAGGAAAGCGGCCTGCGGGCCGGCGACGATTTCCATCTTGCGTACTCCCCCGAGCGGATCGATCCGGGAAATCCGCACTACGCCCTGAGGAACACTCCGAAAATTGTGAGTGGTTACACGCCGCTCTGCCTGAAACACGCGACCGCCCTCTACCAGAGGCTGGTCGACCGGGTGGTGCTCTCCGCCGGCACGCGCGAGGCGGAAATGGCGAAACTCCTGGAGAACACCCACCGTTATGTGAACATCGCCCTGGTGAACGAGGTGGCGCGTTACTGTGAACGGGCGGGCATCGACGTGTGGGACGTGCTGCACTGCGCCGGCACCAAGCCCTTCGGCTACACGCCCTTCCAGCCGGGCCCCGGCGTCGGCGGGCACTGCGTCCCGGTCGACCCGCGCTATCTCGACGTGCACGCCGCCGAACAGGGCTTCACCTTCGAGCTGTTGGCGGCCGCCCGCCGGGTGATATCCGGGATGCCCAGCCGGGTCGTCGAGCGGGCGGCCGTCGTGCTGCGGCGCGAGGGGCGGGAGTTGGCCGGCAGCAGGGTGCTGCTGCTGGGCGTCTCCTACAAGCCCGACGTGGCCGACGTCCGCGAGTCCCCCGCCTTCCCCGTCGCCACCCTGCTGCGCGCGGCCGGCGCCGAGGTGGCCTACCACGACCCGCTGGTGCCCGCGTTCGCCCCCGACGGGGTGCCGATGACGCGGGAGACCGACCTGACCGCCGCACTCGGCCGGGCCGAGCTGGCGATCCTGCTCCAGGACCACGCCTGCTACCCGGCGCGCCAACTCGCCCAGGCGCCCTGCGCGTTGCTGGACACCCGGGGCAAGACCGCCGGCGCCCGCGTGACGCTGCTGTAGCGCCCGCGCGCCGCCGCGCCCCACCCCCACCAAGCCGCCGGACGGACCGTGCCGTCCGGCCCCAGACCTGGCACCGGCCTGCCTCCCCCCGGCACGCCGGCCGCCGGGGCGGCGCGGGCCCCCGCGCCCGCGCCGCGTCCCACCACCAACCCAACCCCTGGAAGAAGGAGTTCGAGCCATGGCCAACAACCCCGTGATCGACGCCCGCCTCAGCAAGCGTTTCGACAAGTGGGACTTCGACCGCAACGGCGTGCTGGAGCGCGAGGACTTCGTGCAGGAGGCGGCGCGGATCGCGCGGTCCTTCGGCAAGCCGGCCGACTCGCCGGAGGCGGAGGCCCTGCGCGACGCCTTCGTCGGCCTGTTCGACTACCTGTCGGCGCAGGCCGGCGGCAGCCCGACGCTCACCCGCGACGCGTACCAGCGGGTCGCCGGCGACCTGGTGTACGTCCAGGGCGAGGCGGCGTTCAACCGGGCGCTCGGCCCGGTCGTCGCGGGCCTGGTCGGCCTGGCCGACCAGAACGCCGACCGGCTGATCAGCGGCGAGGAGTTCGCGTCCTGGCTGACCGCGCTCGGCCTGGACACCGCCTCGGCGAAGGAGTCGTTCCAGAAGGTCGACACCGACGGCGACGGCCAGCTCTCCGAGGAGGAGCTGCTCATCGCGATCCGGCAGTACCACTTCGGTCAGCTGGACGTCGAGCTGCTCGGCTGAGTCGGGCGCGCCTGTCAGAGGCATCGCGTCGGGTCGGCGGCCTGAGGGTCGCCGGCCCGGTCCGCTGTGCCCGTTCTCCGGGCCGGCGATCGCAAGAATATGTGGATCGGTCTAGCGCGGTCGGTCATGGGACGAAAGGGCGCGGAGACACGGGACCGACTGCTGGACGCGACACAGGAGTTGGTCGAGGACGCGGGGTACTTCGGCACCGGGCTCAACCAGGTGCTCGCGGCCAGCGGCGCGCCCCGGGGCTCGCTCTACTTCCACTTCCCCGGCGGCAAGGACCAGTTGGTCGCCGAGTCCGTGCGGCGGGCCGGCCACGCGGTCGGGGAGACGCTGGCCGGCCGGGCCGCCGAACCCGACATGCCCACAACGGAGTTCGTCGCCGGCGTGCTGCCCGCCCTGGGCGACCGGCTGGCGCAGGGGCCGCCCGGTGGCGACCGTGGCGCTGGAGACGGCGGCCGCCAACTGGCCGCCCTGCTGGGCTGAGCGGCCCACCTGCCGCGACCGACGGGCCGGCCAGCACATCGGGCTGGCCGCCCTCGTCGCCGACCTGTGGAACGGGCGGCTGCCCGCGCTGCCCGGCGGCCACGACCCCTGGGTCCCGATCGTCACGGTCGAGCACCTGGCGAAGTTCTGGCGGCCGTTCCCGCGTTCGCCCCGGCGGGCGAGCACCACTGGGTGCTCGACGACGGAACGCCGCCGCTGCCCGAGCTGGTCCGGCTGGTCGCCGCGCACACGGGCGTGCGCGCGCCGCGCCGGTCCGTCCCCGTCGGCCTGCTGCGGCGGCTGCCGCGCCGGCTCACCGGCACCGACCCCGAGACGCTCTCCTTCCTGGCCACCGACCGCTACCCGACCGGCTCAGCCCGGGCGCTCGCCGCCCGCGCCGGGCTGGCGGCACCGCCGGCCGCCGACGCGCTGCGCGCCTCGGCGGACGACCAGATCGCGGAGCGCTTCGGCGCGGCCTCGCCCTGGCCGCGCCCCTACGGCTTCCAC
>NZ_RFFJ01000307.1 GCF_003696235.1 Streptomyces triticirhizae | reverse complement strand
CTCCGCGCGATAACGCGGCGCCCCGCGTGGCCCGGCGGCCCGAGCCGTCCGGGCCGGCCCCCGGGCCACGGCCGAGGCCAAGAACCGGGTGGGCGCGAAGGCCGCGGCGAAGGGCCGGCGGCCCCTCGCCGGCCCCACCCTCAGGCGGGTTCGGCCCCGGCCCCCGGGGTGATGAGGCCCGACTCGTAGGCGGCGATGACCAGTTGGGCGCGATCCCTCGCGGCCAGCTTGCCCATCACCCGGCTGACATGGGTCTTGGCGGTCAGGGGCGAGAGCCGGAGCCGCTCGGCTATCTCCGCGTTGTTCAGGCCACGGCCGACCAGGGTGAGGACCTGGCGTTCGCGGTCGGTGAGCCGGTCGAGGGCGGCGGGTGGCGGGGGCGGGGTCTCGGGGGTCCGCAGGGCGCGGGCGATCAGGCGGGCCGTCGGGCCGGGGGACAGCAGGGCCTCGCCGCCGGCGACGGTGTGGATGGCGGTGAGCAGGTCGGCCGGCCTGGTGTCCTTGACCAGGAAGCCGGAGGCGCCGGCGCGCAGCGCGGAGACCACATGGTCGTCGGTGTCATAGGTCGTCAACACCAACACCCGCAGGCCGGCGAGCTGTTCGTCGGCGGCGATCAGCCGCGTCGCCTCGATGCCGTCGAGATCGGGCATCCGGATGTCCATCACCACCACGTCGGCCGGCGTGCGCCGGGCCAGCTCCACCACGGCGCGCCCGGTGCCGGCCTCGCCGACCACCGCCATCCCGGGTGTGGCCGAGATGAGCATGGCGAAGGCGGAGCGCACCAGGTGCTGGTCGTCGGCGAGGATCACCCTGATATCGGGGGCGGCCGGCGTGGCCGGCGTGGCCGGCCGCTCGGGTGGCGCTGTCACAACGGGCTTCCCTCCAGGGGCAGTTCGGCGGCGACCTCGAAGCCGGGGCCGCCCGAGGGGCGGGGCCCGGCGGTGAGGCTCCCGCCGACGCCCCGGGCGCGCTCCCGCATCCCCGTCAGGCCGAGCCCGGTGCCCGGCGCGCGGGGCGGGCGGGGGCCGGGGCCCGGGCCGTCGTCGGCGACGGTCAGCCGGAGGGCGTCGTCGGTCCGCCGCAGCGCGACCGCTATCCGCGCCCCGGGCCCCGCGTGGTGGACGGCGTTGGTGAGCGCCTCCTGGACGATGCGGTAGGCGGCGGCGCCGACCAGCCCCGGCAGCGGCCCGAGGTCGGGCTTCATGGTCAACTCCACCGAGGCGCCGGCGCCTTCGGCGGCCCTGACCAGGTCGGGGATGCCGGCCACGCCGGGCGGCGGCCCGGCGGGCTCGGGCTCGTCGCCCCGCAACCCCCGCAGGGTGTAGCGGAGTTCGGCGCGGGCGTCGCGGCAGACGTCGGCTATGCCGTCCAGCGTGTCGGCCACCGTCGGCAGGTCGACCCGGGCCCTGGGCGCCACGGACAGGAGATGGGCGGCCACCGAGGCGCGCACGCCGATCACGGTGATGCTGTGTGCCAGCAGGTCGTGCAGGTCCCTGGCGATCCGCAGCCGCTCCTCGGCGACCCGGCGGGCGGCCTCCTCCTCGCGGGTGCGTTCGGCCCGTTCGGCCCGCTCCCTGGCGGCGGCCAACAGCCGGCGGTGCAGCCGCACCGTCTCCCCGACGGCGAGAACGCAGAGCAGCCAGCCGGAGATCCGCAGCAGCTTCAACGCCGAGCCGCCGCCGTTGCCGTACCAGACGACCAGCACCACCAGCAGCACCCCGCCGGCCAGCAGGAGGGTGCGCCGCCGGGGGCCGGCGGCGGCCACCGTGTAGGCGCCGACGGCGGTCGCGGCGAACGGGGCGACGTGCTGGTAGTCCAGCCGGTGGAAGGCGGCGGTGAAGGCGAGCGAGACCAGCAGCGCCGCCAGCGGCGCCCGCCGCCGCCAGGCCAGCGGAACCGTCACCCCGACCAGCAGCGCCAGCGCGAACCCGTCCACCGTCCTGCCGTCGTGCGGCAGCAGCAGGGCGATGGCGCCGCAGCCCAGGGCCAGCGCCAGGGCCAGCAGGGCGTCGACCTCGAACGCCCCGAGCCGCGCGGGGACTTCGGGAAGGCGCCGGCGAACCGCTGAGACCACAACGCTCACCCGCCCATCATCCGGCATCGCCTCCCCGCGCCGGCCCGGCGGGGGCCGGGCCCCGCGAAGCCGGCGCCCCCTCGACCACCCCGCCCGACCCGGTGGAGGCTTCGCCCCCGACCGACGCGACCGGTGCGCCGCCCCCAACCGACGCGAGGCGCCCCTCCGACCCGCCCGGCCCGTGCACCAGCGTCGCCACCGGACGCCGGGAGAGCGGCCCCGGCCACCACACCCGCCGATCCAGCAGCCAACTGGCCGACGTGACCAGGTAGGTGCGGACCAGGAACGTGTCCAGCAACACCCCCACCGCCACCACGAAGCCCATCTCCGCCATGACCACCATCGGCATGGTGGCCAGCACGCAGAACGTGGCCGCCAGCACCACGCCCGCCGAGGCGATCACCCCGCCGGTGGTCCGCAGCGCGCCCAGCGCGGCCCGCCGGGTGGTGGCCCCGCCCAGGGCCTCCTCGCGCATCCGGTGCATCAGGAAGATGCCGTAGTCCACGCCGAGGGCCACGCAGAAGACGAAGGACAGCAGCGGCACCTGGGCGTCCAGCCCCTCGAAGCCGAACACCGGACCGAAGAACAGCCCGCCCAGTCCCATGGCCGCGCCCCAGGAGGCGACCACGGCGGCCAGCAGCAACACCGGCGCGACCAGGCCGCGCAACAGCGCCGCCAGCACCAGCAGCACCACCCCCAACACCAGGGGTATGACCAGCAGTTGGTCCCGGGCGCTGGTGGTCGCCAGATCCATCGACTCGGCCGTCGGGCCGCCGACCAGGGCCCGCGCCTCCGGCAGCTCCGCGAGCCGTTCCCGCAGGGCGGTCACGGTGCGCTGCTCCCCCGCCGACTCCGGCGGGTCGATGGCGTGGACACGGATCTCGCGCCAGCCGCCGCCCTCGCGGCCCGGCTCCGCCTCGGCGACCCCCTCCACATCCAGCGCGGCCGACACCACGGCGTCCGCCCGCTCCGCGTCGGCCAGCACGGTGATCGGCTGGCCACTGCGCTCGGGGAACGCGTCGGCCACCAGCTCCATCGCCGGCACCGAGTCGGGCGTCGATGTGAAGTTGTCCTGCTCGCCCAGGGGGCCCGGCAGCCGGAACGCGCCCAGGGACAGCGCGCCCAGCAGCAGCGTGCCCCCGACGAGGACCGCGACCGGGCGGCGGCTGATCGAGGAGCCGAGCCGGGCGAAGAACGAGCCGCCCTCGGCCGGTCGCGCCTGGCCGTGGCGCGGCACCAGCGGCCAGAAGACGCCGCGCCCGCACAGCACCAGCAGCGCCGGCAGCAGCGTGACCATAACGGCCAGGGCGCAGAGCACGCCCACGGCGCCCACCGGGCCCAGGCCGCTGCTGCTGTTGAGGTCGGCCACCGTGAGGCAGAGCAGCCCCAGCGCGACCGTCCCCGATGAGGCCAGCAGCGCCGGGCCGCAGCCGCGCAGCGCCGCCACCATCGCCTCGCCCGCGCCCGGCAGCCGGCGCAGCTCCTCCCGGTACCGCGCGACCAGCAGCAGCGCGTAGTCCGTGCCGGCGCCGAAGATCAGCACCGTCGTGATCGAGCTGGACATGGTGGTGACCGTCAGGTCGAACAGCTGGACAAGCCCGTGGACCACCGCCATCGCCGCGACCGCCGCCACCCCGACGGCGACCAGCGGCAACAGCCACAGCAGCGGGCTGCGGTAGGTGATCACCAGCAGCACGGCCACGATGCCGGCGGTGGCGAGCATCAGCGTGACGTCGATGGACTCGAAGACCGCCTCCGCGTCCACGCCCAGCGCCCCCGGGCCGCCCAGCGCCAGCGTCAGCCCCTCGGGCGGGTCGGCGATCAACTCCCTGATCCCGCCGACCGCTTCGGCCTGCTCCTCCTCGCCCAACTCGTCCAGTGCGAACGGATGGAGCGCCGTCGCCCCGTCCTCGGAGACGACCCCGACCGCGTCCGGGAAGCCGGACGCCAGCTCGTACCGTCCGGCGATCACGGCCAGCGACTCCTCGACCAGCGCGCGGTCCTCCTCGGTGAGCCCGCCGGCCCGCCGCGCGACCAGCAGCAGGTCCGTGGTGTCCCCGCCGGGCAGCAGCTCCGTCAGCCGGGCCACCTCCGTGGACTCGGCGCTGGCCGGGAGGTACTCCACGCCCTCGTCCTCGACGGACTCCCCCAGCCGCCCGGCGAAGGGCAACGCCAGGACCACCGCGGCCAGCCACAGCCCCAGCAGCGCCCACGCCACCCCCCGCCCCCGCCGGGGCGGCCACCCGGGCGGCCGGAAGGAGCGACGGGAACGGGCGGAACGAACATCTGGCGTGCCCATGGAGGGCCTCCTCGCGGGAGTTCGGGTGTCTCGACGCGGCCCACTGCGGGCGGCGGCGAACCCAGGTTCCCTCCCCTGACCTGCCCTTTTCATCGGCCCACTGGCTAGTCTTCGCGTTATCCCCCAGCAGGAGCGCACACGCCCGATACGCCCGTGCGCCCAGCCCCACAACCCCCGCACTACGCCCCCGGGACTAGGCCGTGTCCGGCGGATCATGAGCGGAGCCAGAGTCGGATCGAGGCAGCGGTGACGGTGCCAAGGAAGACGTAGGCGCGTTCGTCGAACCTCGTGGCCACTGCGCGGAAGTTCTTGAGGGCATTGATCGTTCGCTCCACTTCGTTCCTCCGCTTGTAGATCGTCTTGTCGAAGCCGGTGGGCCGGCCGCCACGACTGCCGCGTCTTTTG
>NZ_RFFJ01000306.1 GCF_003696235.1 Streptomyces triticirhizae | reverse complement strand
GGCCGGGCGCCCGCCGCGACGGCGGGCTGGGCGCGCGGGCGCGGCTCCTCCTCGGGGAGCGGCGCGACGGGCAGCTCCGGGTGGCGCGGCCCGCCGCCGGTGCCGAGCGGGTCCACCGGCTCGACCGGTTCGGAGGGGGAGCGGCGCAGTCGGTTCCAGTGCCGCAGCAGGGTGTCGTTGAGCCGCGTGATCAACGGCTCGCACCAGGGGAGCGCCAGCAGGATCAGCAGCCCGGCCGCCCAGCCGAGAAGCACGTCGCTCACCCAGTGGGTGCCCAGGTAGACGGTGGTGGCGCCGACGCCCAGGGCGAAGACCGAGGCGATCACCGAGAGCGTCCTGCGGGCGGTGGGGGTGGTGGCCAGATAGGCGAGAATGCCCCAGGTCACCACGGCGTTGGCGGTGTGGCCCGAGGGAAATATATCCCCGGTCAGCCACATCTCGTTCGAGCCGATGGTCGTCGCGTAGTGCGGCCCCTCGCGGCCCATGCCCAGCTTGGCGGCGCCGACCGAGAGGTTCAGCAGCAGCAGCGCGCAGGCCATCACCAGCAGCGGGCGCAGCGTCCGCTGGCGCCAGCAGCGCCAGCCGAGCCAGGCCGCGATCAGCACGGCCGTCGGCCCGCGCTGCCCCAGGACCACGAAGTAGTCGAGGAACGCGTGCAGTTCGGGCCACTGCTTGTAGGGCCGGAAGAGCATCACCTGCCAGTCCAGCCGGACCAGCCAGGACGTGAGGCAGACCGCCGCCACGATGGCCGCGTAGATGCCCGCCGTGAGCCACAGCAGCCCCAGGCGGGTGCGGCTCATCTCAGGAGTCGGCACGTCGGGCGGCCGTGGCTCCTGTTCGAGGCGGGCGAAGAATCGGTCGATGCGCACTCTCGCAAGATTACCGGTCGCGATACGCGGCTTCCTCCCGAGGCCCGCGTTCGTAATGGCGATGTGATGTGCGCCGGCCCGCCGGGGAATCGACAAGGGGCCGGGCTTCACGAATTCCGGCCCCGCCGGATAAGCCTCCCAGTATCTTTTCCGCTATTCCCTTGGGGCCCTCGTTCATCTGCTTTTCCACGGGCTCGGGGGCGGTGAACGGAACGGGTGCCCCCGGTGGCCGGCCGGGGCTGCCGTAGGGTGTCTGACCGTCTGCCCTCCCGCCTCGCCCGCGCCCGCGCAGCGCGGGGTTCCCCCGAGGCGGCGAGGGGCACCGTCGCGCGGAGGAGAGGTGCGTAGGTGCCCGGGTCCACCCACCCCGGAGCCCGCACCACGGACCGGACCCGTTGGACGGTCCTGGTGGTGCTGTGCGTCAGCCTGTTCCTGGTCGCCGTCGACGCCACCGTGCTCCATGTCGCGGTCCCCGCCCTCAGCGAGGACCTGCGGCCCAGCGGGATCGAGCTGCTGTGGATCGTCGACGCCTATCCGCTGGTCTGTGCCTCGCTGTTGATCCTCTTCGGCACCCTCGGCGACCGGATCGGCCGCCGCCGGGTGCTGCTGCTCGGCTATGCCTGCTTCGGCGCGGCCTCCGCCCTGGCGGCGCTGGCCACCGGGCCGCTGCCGCTGATCCTGGCCCGCGCGCTGCTGGGCGCCGGCGGCGCGATGATCATGCCGGCGACGCTCTCCATCCTGCGGCAGGTCTTTCCCGACCGCCGCGAGCGCGCCCTGGCCATCGGTGTCTGGAGCGCCGTCGCCGCCGTGGGCGCCGCGATCGGGCCGCTGGTCGGCGGGGCGCTGCTGGAGCACTTCTGGTGGGGCGCGGTCTTCCTGGTCAACGTTCCGTTGATGGCGCTGTGCCTGCCCGTGGCCCGGCTGCTGGTGCCGGAGTCCAGCGGGCCGGGCGAGGGGCCGTTCGACGTGACGGGCGCGCTCTGCGCGGCGGGCGGCCTGTTCGCGGCCATCCTCGCGGTCAAGCGCGCCGGCGGCGGCGACCTGGCGACGCCCGGCACCCTGCTGGCCGCGGGGCTCGGGACGCTGCTGCTGGTCGCGTTCGTCCGCCGGCAACGGGCCGCCGACCGGCCCCTGTTGGACCTGTCGGCCTTCGCCAGGCCGGCGTTCGGCGCCTCCGCCGGCTGCGTGGTGCTGACCGTGCTGGCCCTCGTCGGGCTCGCCCTGGTCGCCGCCCAGTACCTCCAACTGGTGCTCGGCCTCACGCCGTTGGAGACCGGGCTGCGCCTGCTGCCGCTGAGCGTGGCGGCCGTCGCCGCCGGGCTGCTCGGCTCCCGGCTGCTGCCGCTGCTGGGCCCGCGCCGCATGGTCGGCGGCGGCTTCGCGTTGACCGTGCTGGCCGTGCTGCTGCTCACCGGCCTCGACGAGGTGGACCGGCCGCTGCTGCTCGGCGTCGGCTTCGTGCTGCTGGGCTTCGGCCTGGAGACCACCCTCTTCGGCGCCTACGAGTCGCTCCTCAGCGACGCCCCCGCCGGGCAGGCCGGGGAGGCGGCGGCGGTGGGGGAGACCGCCTACCAGTTCGGCGCCGGCATCGGGATAGCGCTGCTCGGCAGCGTGATGAACGCGCTCTACGGGCCCGCCGTGCGCGGGGCCGAGGGCGTTCCCCGCGCCGTCGCGGGGGACGCCTCGCACTCGCTGGGCGAGGCGCTCACCGTCGCCGACCGGCTGGGCGGCCCCGCCGGCGAGGCGCTGCGCGCCGCCGCCAGGGACGCGTTCGTCCACGGGATGCGGATGACCCTGCTGGCCAGCGCCGCGCTGCTGGTGCTCGGCGCGCTGGTCGCCCTCCGGCTGCCGACCTCGCTCGGCCGGACCGAGGCGCGGGCCCCGGCCAACCCGCCGGCGCGCGCGCTCTTGCCCAGCCGGGTTACCCGCCCGTAACGTCGGCCGCGCCCCGCCCGACCGCGTTGAGAGGCCACCCCGCCATGCCCGAAGCCATCGACCCCGCCGACCCGTTGGGCCTGGACGAGCTGCTGACGCCCGAGGACCGCGCGGTGCGCGCCACCGTCCGCGACTGGGCGGCCAGGCGGGTGCTGCCGCACGTCGTCGACTGGTACGAGCGCGGCGCCGTCGACGATCCGCGCGGCCTGGCACGGGAGTTGGGCGGGCTGGGCGCGCTGGGGATGTCGCTGAACGGCTACGGCTGCGCGGGCGCGTCCGCCGTCCAGTACGGGCTGGTCTGCCTGGAGTTGGAGGCGGTGGACTCCGGCATCCGCTCGCTGGTCTCGGTGCAGGGCTCGCTGGCCATGTACGCGATCCACCGCTTCGGCTCCGAGGAACAGCGGGAACGCTGGCTGCCGTCCATGGCGGCGGGGGAGACCATCGGCTGCTTCGCGCTGACCGAGCCGGACCACGGCTCCGACCCGGCCGGGATGCTCAGCAGGGCCCGACGGGTCGGCGACGACTGGGTGTTGACCGGCCGCAAGACCTGGATCACCAACGGCTCGCTGGCCGATGTCGCGGTGGTCTGGGCCAGGGCGGAGGACGGGGTGCGGGGCTTCCTGGTGGAGGCCGGCACCCCCGGCTTCACCGCGACCGACATCCGCCACAAGGGCTCGCTGCGCGCCTCGGTCACCAGCGAACTCGTCCTGGACGGGGTGCGGCTGCCCGCCGAGGCGGCGCTGCCCGGGGCGCGGGGGCTGCGCGGACCGTTGAGCTGCCTGGCGCACGCCCGTTACGGCATCGTCTGGGGTGCGCTGGGCGCGGCCCGCACCTGCCTGGAGACGGCCCTCGACTACGCCACCACACGGGAACAGTTCGGCCGGCCCATCGGCGGCTTCCAGCTCACCCAGGCCAAGCTCGCCGACATGACCCTGGAGCTCCACAAGGGCCTGCTGCTCGCGCACCACCTGGGCCACCGGATGGACGCCGGCGCTCTGCTGCCGGAACAGGTCAGCTTCGGCAAGCTCAACAACGTCCGCGAGGCGCTGGCGATCTGCCGGACCGCCAGGACGATCCTGGGCGCGAACGGGATCTCCCACGAGTACCCGGTGCTGCGGCACATGGCCAACCTGGAGTCGGTGCTCACCTACGAGGGCACCAGCGAGATGCACCAACTGGTGCTGGGCAAGGCGCTGACGGGCCTCGACGCGTTCCGCTAGCCCGCTGGGCTTTCTGGACGGGCCTCGCCGGTTCCGCCGCGCCTGGGGCGCGGCGGAACCGGCTGGCCCGGGGCCGGAACGCCGGCCCGCTCGGCTCCGCGACGGCCGCCGGGTCGGGCAGGCGAACGCCCTGGTCCGTCCCGGGACTCCCTGCGTCGCCGCGCGGCGCGCGAGCTGCCGCCGGGTCGACCGGTTCCGGCTGGAGTCGCGACGAGGACAACCGGTCCGGCCTCGCGGCCGGCGTCGCCCGCGCGGCGCGTGCCGGCCGCTCGGCCCTCCAACGCCTCCGGCGTGAGGTTTCGTGCGGCAACGCGGACAACCCGGGCCGACTCCGCTCTCACCCGATGGCTCGGGCCGGGGCGCCCTGCGGCGCTCGGCCGACCCCGCGACTCCCTGCGTCGCACGCCGTGTTCGCCAAGCCAGCAGCGGGCTGGACCCAGGCCCCCGCGCCTCGGCGTTCCGCCCCGCCGGGACGGTGCGGGTCGCGACGGGCGGGGTCCACGCCCCGGCCTCCGCCGTGTCCCCGCCAGGTGGTCGGCCCCGCCGGCGGAGAACCTCCCCGCCCCGCCCGAGCGGTCGGGCTCGGGGCCCGAGCTTCGGGGGAGCCGAGGCCCCGCGCAGCCCGCCCGCCTTTCGGCGAGCTGGGCCGCAGGCCCGTGAACTGCCCCGCCCCGCCTGGGCGGTGGGGTCCAGGGCCCGGCCCGGCCCGCGTCGCCGGCCGCAGGCCCGGGGCGCCGCCCAGGCCCGAGCCCCGGACCATGGGCCGCCC
>NZ_RFFJ01000305.1 GCF_003696235.1 Streptomyces triticirhizae | reverse complement strand
CGATCAGAGAGCGAACGACGCACGGCCTTCGACCAGTGGCTCCACACCTACAATCACCACCGCGGACACACCGCACTCAACGGCCACCCACCCGCCACCCGCGTCCCCAACCTCACAGGGCAATACAGCTAGGGCCCGGTGGCGTGGTCGGTCCCGTCGGTCCCGTCGGTCCCCTCGGTCGCATGGGTACCGGCGGCTTCGTGGCGGGCGCGGTGGGCGCGGACCTTGTGGAGGTTGCCGCAGTGCTCCATGGCGCACCAGCGGCGGCGGCCCGGGCGCGAGGTGTCGACATAGACGAGCGAGCAGGTGTCGGAGGAGCACACCCGTATCCGGTGCGCGTGCGGGCCGGTGAACAGGTCGATCGCGTCGTGGGCGACGGTGGCCAACAGCTGTCGCCCGGTGGCCGGTTCGGCGAGGGCGCGGGTGCCGTCGGGGGCGATCAGGGGCGTCAACGGGGGGCGTGCGGCCGCCGCGTTCACCACCGCCAGGGGCTCGGCCGGCAGCGGCTCGCCGGCCGCCCGCGCGAGCGACATCTCCCACAGCGCGTCGCGCAGTTGGCGGGCGGCGCGCAGCTCGTTCCAGCTCACCGTCAGCCGGGGCACCGGCCGCAGCCGGCACTCCGCCGCCCAGCCGACCAGGTCCTCGGGCGCGTGCAGCACCTCCCAGCGCGCGAACGCGCCGGGCCCGCCCGTCGGCAGCAGTTCGAGACAGAGCGCCCCCGGGTCGAAGCGGAACCAGCTTCCGGACCAGGAACGCAGACGCAACCCGGCCGCGCCGCTTCCCTTGAGACTCATGTAACCACTATAACTAGTTACATGGCACGTGGCTGGAAAGTTGTGATCGACAGCGAGAACGCCCAGGAGCAGGCGGAGTTCTGGGCCGCCGCCCTGGAGTACCGGGTGGAGGACCAGAGTCCGCTGGTGGCGCGGCTGCGCGCGGCGGGGCAGCTGCCGGACGAGGCGATCGTGGAGCACCGGGGCCGGCTGGCGTTCCGTGGCTTCGCGGCCGTCCGACACCCGGACGACCCCTTCGACGAGGAGAGCGACGTCGGCCTCGGCCGCCGGCTGCTGTTCCAGGAGGTGCCGGAGCGCAAGACGGTGAAGAACCGGCTGCACCTCGACATCCACAGCGGGCCCGGCGAACGGGAGCGGACGGTCGAGCGGTTGGAGGCCAGGGGCGCGAGACGGGTCCGCGAGGAGGACCAGGGTCCGGCCGGCCACTGGTGGGTGATGCTCGACCCGGAGGGCAACGAGTTCTGCGTCAGCTGAACGGGCCGAGCGGGACCGGCCCCTGGCTCAGGGCGTGTACAGCGACTCCACCGTGGTCACCCGGCCCGCTCCGTCGAAGCTCAGGTCGTAGCCGACGTGGGTGCGGGTCGACGATGGCAGGGTCGCCAGCAGGCTGACGAACTCGGTCGGGGAGTGCGACGACGGGTGTGCCTCGTCGGTGAGCGGGGCCGACAGCAGCACCGTGGCGTCCTCGGCCAGGGGCACCGTGGTGAAGGGGCCCTCGCTCGGGATGACCAACCATGCCTCGTACGATTCCGTGACCGCTTCCTTCCGCGCGGGCCGCACCGACAGATAGTTCACCCCGTCGCTGGTCCAGGCATCCTCGATCTGCGCGAACTGCTCGCTGCCGGCCCAGGGCGCGGCATCTTCGGACGCGGACGGAGACGGGGACGAAGAAGCGGACGGGGACGGGGACGCGGACGGGGACGCGTCGGTGTCGGGATCGGGGTGCGACGTGGGGGGCGGGGACGACGTCGCCGCCTCGTCGTCGCCACCCCCGCCGCCGCACCCGGACAGGACGACGGCGGCGAGGACCAACGCGGCGAGGCGGCGGCGCGGGACGGCCCGGCTCCGTGAGACATCTCTGGTCAACGCTGCTCCTGCGATCGGGATCGGGATCGGGGCGGTCCGGGTTCACGGTCTCCACGCGCCGCCCCCTCAGGTCGCATCACCAACCGGCCTCCTCTCCACCGCGCCGTGCGAACACGCCCCGATTCGCTGCCCGCGTCGGCGCGAGGGCCGCCCCTACCGCCTACTTTCGGCCGTCTGAGAGGCTGGACCCGGCGCGGCGCGCACGGCCGCGAGCCGGGGTCGCGATGTGCGGTCGCAAAGGGAGCGGGGAGGACGGGAGTTGAGGGAGGACGGCGAGAGGGTGCCGGCCTGGCGGGTGTTGCTCGCGGGGACCAACGGCCTGCTGTGGGGCCTCGTTCCGTTCGCGATCGCCCTGAACATGGTCGAGGAGTCGGTCCACGAGGTGCCGCCGGACAGCTGGACCGACTGGGGCGCCGGCGTGCTGCTGGTGCTCATCCTCGGGGTGATCACGTACTCCCTGGCGGAGTGGAACGTCGGCCTGCCGCCGCGCGGGCGGCGCGGCCCGGTGGCGCGCGGCTGGCTGATCGGCGGCTCGGTCGGGGTGCTGGGGGCGTGCGCGCTCCAACTGGGCAACGCCTGGCTGTACCCGAGGATGTCGGCCCTGGACGACGGCCTGTTGGCGCTGGCCGCGCTCGGCCTGCTGACCGTCTGGGGGCTGGGGCTGGCCAACGGGGCCCGGCCTGGCCCCTGGATACCCTGGCTGACGAGGCTGGCGGCCGAGACCGAACGCGTCAACCGCTACGGGCGCAGGCCCACCGAGCGGCCCGTCGCCCCGAGGCCGGCGCCGGCACGGGAGCCTGCCCCGGCACGGGAGCCGGCGCCCAAACCGACGTTGGCGAAGGGGCGGACGCCGAACGGGTCGGCGCCGGGGAAGCCGCGCCGGCCGCGTCGACCGCGTCGACCGCTCAGTGCCCGTCAGCTGTTCTGGGCCACCGTCGCCCTGGGCGCGGTGCCGGCCGTCGTCTTCACGCTGGTGCTCCGGTACGCCATCGACACGGCGGATGTGCCCACCTGGCTGTCGCTGCTGACGCTGCTGCTCATGGCTCCGGTGGCGATCGCCACCCTGGTGCTGCTGGTCTCCAAGCCCGAGCGGGTCTCGGGACGGCGCAAGCTGGTGCTGGTGGGGAGTTGGCTGGTTCTCGCCCCTCCGACCTGGCTGGCCGCCGGGCTGGGCGGGGTCGGCGACCCGGTGCGGCAGGTGTGGGCGGCCGAAGCCCCCGCCGGGGCCGCCGACGCCGGGGGGCGGAACATCACCGCCGGCGCCTGGGTGTTGGACGGCTCCGTGGTGCGGATGACCGCGTGGGGGCTGACCTCCTACGACGTGGCGGACGGCGCGGAGCGCTGGTCCTGGCGGCCGCCAGGGGGCCGGCTGCTGTGCGCCGCCGCCGAACAGCCCACCGAGCGGCTGCTGTTGCTCGCCCTCCGGGCGCCCGAGGCCGAGCGGTGCGAGACGGTGCTGGCGCTGGACCCGGCGCGGGGCGAGCCGCTGTGGTCGGGCGACTTCGTGGGCGGGCCCACCTTCCGGGCCGACGCCGATGCCCCCCACGACTATGAGTTGGCCGACGAAGGGCCCGGGGCCTCCGAGGAGCCGCCGCACACCGGGCAGTTGGCCCTGGCCGGGCCCGCCGCCGTGCTCCGCGAGGCGACCGGCGGCTACCGCGCGCTGGACGCGACGGACGGAACGCCGCTGTGGGCGGCCGAGGCGACCGAGGGCTGCCACCCGGTCGGGGTGGCCGGGGACGGCGCCCAAGGCGCGCTGGTGACCGCCGAGTTCTGCACGGACGACGCGGGGGCGGCGGAGTCCGGGCGGCGGGTCGTGGTCAGCCTCAGGGACCCGGCGGACGGCACGGTGCTGAGCGCGCACCCGCTGCCCCACGGCTACCGGCCCGGCGATTTCCAGGTGATCTCCGTCCAGCCCCTGGTGGTGCGGGCCGGCTACACCCTGCACGCCGCTCCCGGGACCGAGAGCCCGTCGGCCGACGGCACGACGGCCGGGAGTGCGACGGAGGCGGGGCGAACGGTGGTCATCGACGCCGCAGCCGACGTTCCGGCGACCCATCCCGCCCTGCGGCACGGGGCGTTCAGCGCGGTGCCGCTGCGCGAGGCGGCGGTCGTGGACGGGCTGCTGGTGACCCACTCAACCGAGCGGTACACCGTGCGGTCCCGGGGCAGCACCAGCGTCCACAGCAGGTCGACGGTGAGCGCCCACGCGCTGGCGGACGGCTCGCCGGTGTGGCGTTCGGACACCTTCGACGGGGCGGTGGTCGGCCTGAGCGAACGGGACGGGCAGGTGACCGTGCTCGCCCGGGAGACCGGCCGGAACGCCACCACGCTGCGTTCGTTCCGCGTGGACGACGGCGCGACGGTGCGCTCCGGCCGACTCCATCCGTCGGTGGGCGGGAACGAGCCGCAGCTCTTCACCGAACTCCACTCGGGCGAGGGCTGGTTGCTCCTGAACCAGGGCGAACACAGCGCGGACGACCCGCTGCTCCACCTCTTCCGCTGAGGTCCCCGGTCCCGGGTCCCCGGTCCCGGGTCCCGGACATCGCCGGGCATCACCGGGGAGCGCCGGGTCAGCGGGGCCTGGACCGCGCCCGTGCTGGACAGTGACCCGGAGGCCGCCGCGCCGTGGGGCGCCACCGGCTATGTGCCGGGGCCCTCGCTGACCCAGGTCCTGCGCGAGGACGGCCCGCTGCCCGAGTCCACGGTCTGGGCCCTCGCCCACGGGCTGGTCCAGGCGTTGGCGGACATCCACGGCAACGGGCTGATCCACCGGGACCTCAAGCCGTCCAACATCCTGATCACCCTGGAGGGGCCGAGGGTCATCGACTTCGGCATCGCCCACGCCGTGGACGCCAGCGGCGCCACCCCAACCGGCCACGCCCAGCGCCCCGTTGGGCGGAGCCCGGGCGGGCGGGCGCCAGCGCGCGGCCGGCGGCGCGCGCTGGCCCC
>NZ_RFFJ01000304.1 GCF_003696235.1 Streptomyces triticirhizae | reverse complement strand
CGGGTTGCGCCAGGCGGCCCTCGCCGGGGTCCGGCGCCGCGCCCGGGATCTCCCCGAACGCGGCCGCGTCAGCCCGCCCGCGCTCCGGCAGCGTCCGCTGCCGTTCCATGGCGGGCCGGGGCCGCGCCGCCGCCAGCCCGGTGGCGGCGGTGTCCCGCAACGGCACGCCGTAGCGCGCGAGTTTGAGCGGCATCCTGGCCTCGACCGGCGCCCGGCGGCGCCACGCCCTGCCGTACTCGGCGCGCAACTGCGCCTGGTACACCAGCCGGTCCCGCTCCATCGCGATGACCTCCTGGTAGGAGCGCAGCTCCCACAGCTTCATCCGCCGCCACAGCCGGAAGGTCGGAACGGGCGAGAGGAACCACCGCCACATCCGCACGCCCTCCATGTGGCGGTCGGCCGTGATGTCCGCGACCCGACCGATGGCGTGCCGGGCCGCTTCGACCGTGATCACGAAGAGCACGGGAATGATCGCGTGCATCCCGACCCCGAGCGGATCGCCCCAGGCCGAGGCCCCGTTGAAGGCGATGGTCGCGGCGGTGAGCAGCCACGCGGACTGGCGCAGCAGCGGGAACGGGATGCGCAGCCAGGTCAGCAGCAGATCCAGGGCGAGGAGGACCACGATGCCCGCGTCCACCCCGATGGGAAAGAACGGCGCGAACTCCCCGAATCCCTTGCGCTCGGCGAGGTCCCGGACGGCGGCGTAGGAGCCGACGAACCCGATGGCGGCGATGATCACGGCCCCCGTCAACACGATGGCGACGAGAATCCGATGCGCGCGGGTGAGCTTGATCGCGGCCACTGCTGGTGCCTCTCCAGGAGTCGGCGGTAGGTCCCGGTCTCGGCCCCAGCCTGGCACACCCGCTAGGTCATGTACGCGCCGACCGCGTCAATCCCCCGTGACCTGCGGCTCAGTTGTCCCGCTCGGGCTCGACCCCCTCGGCGCCGTCGCCCGACTCGGACTGCGACTCCGGCTCGGCGTCCGCACCGGACTCGGACTCGCCACCCGCGTCGCCCTCGGCCGCCGCCTCCTCGCCCGCAGCGTCGAGCCTGGTCACGGCCTCCTGGGCGGTGCGGTCGGCCGCCTCCTTGATGTCGCCGGCCCCCGGCTGGTCGTCGCCCTCGAAGCCCGCCCCCGAGTAGTCGACGGTCAGCACCACATTGCCACTGCGAACGACCACCCGCTGCTGCGTGTAGTCCTGTTCCGTGTCGTCGGCCTCGCGGGTGACCTGGTACGCGATGGAGACCGCCTCGTCCCCGGTCTCCGGCAGCTCCTCGGCCTCGGGCTCACGGTTGGCCTCGTCGCCGGTGATCTCGTCGACCATCTGCTGGAGATACGCGGTGGCCCGCTCGTCCCCGCTGCCCACCGCGAGGTCGGAGTCGAAGCGGCGCAGCGAGACGGTCAGCGAGCGGAACTGGTACTCGTCGAGGCCGCTCCACAGGCAGGCCGCCGAGGTGGTGGTGTTGCTGGACTGGAGTTCCTCGCCGCTCGCCGGGTCGGCCTCAGGCACGACCGCATCGACGGTGTCGCCGCTCACCATCGCGCAGGCGTCGGGCAGTTCGGCGAACCTGACCGGCTCCGGCGTCGGCTCCTGCGACGGCTGGGAGTCGTCCGTCTCCGGCGCCGGGTCCGATGAGGAGCAGCCGGCGGCGAACAGCACGGGCACTGCGGCCAGGGCCGTCAGGCGGACGGCGAGTCGCGAGGCTTTACGGTCCATGTCTTCTTCGCTTCCGTTACCAGTCACTCGTTGCGTTGGGCCGTGGGTCCCTGCCACGTCACGGTACGCCCGGGGCGAGCCGGGAGGCCGAAAGGGCGCGGTGGCGTCAGCCGTCCAGGCCCTCGGCCAGCTGCCGGGCCACCGTCTCGGCGTGTGCCTGCGCCTGAGAGCTGTCGGGCGCCGGGTCCGGCCGGGTGGTCGAGACGCTGTACACCACGGTGACGATAACGTTCGCGTTGCGGAACGACAGCGTCACGTCCCGTCGATCTCCGGCATCGTCGCTGGTCAAACGGTCATCGATGAAAGCGACGTGACCAATCCCATCCAGTTCCCTGGCATCGCTCGTGGTGTCCCCCGACGCCGGGGAGACGCTCTGCTCCCCGTCCCCGCCCACGTCCCCCTCGCCGCCGTCGCCCGCGTCGCCGCCGCCGTCGTCCCCCGAGTCCTCCCCGGTGATGGTGACGCCCGCCTCGGCCGCGCGGGTCTCGAAGTCGCGCTCCGCCTGGTCGTCGTCGCTCACCTCGGGCTCGTAGGAGATGACCCGCAGGAAGTCGACGGTCAGCCGCTGGGTGTCGGAGCCGTCGACATGGCGCCAGTCGCAGCCGACGCGGCGGCCCGTGTCATAGGTGGCCAGCGGGTCGCCCGCGTAGACCTCGGGCTCGGCGTCGGGCAGCAACTCGGCCAGCGTCTCGGGGCGGACGGCGCCGCACGGTTCGGGGAGGCCCGAGTAACGGCCCTGCTGGACGGTGGTGTCGGTGTTCCCCGACGGGTCGATGCCGCCGGTGTTCTGGTCGCCGCCCAGGTCGCCCGTGCAGGCCACGGCTCCGAGTATCAGCGCCACCGGCAGCGCGCTCCGCGCCACCCTCGCCCAGCCTCGCACCCTGGCCTCCTCAGCGGACTCTTCGCGGCCGACCGACGGCAGCCGACCGACGTTGGCAGGGCACCATGTCTACCCCAGGCGACCGCCAAACGGGTAACGCGCGCGGCGGGGCCGGACGGCTCGCCTCAGGGCCGGGGTGCGCGGCGACGCCGGCCGGGCAACCAGAACGCCGACGGCAACGGCAACGCCGACGGCAACGTCAACGACAACGACAACGCGAACGGTGGCGAGGGGCGGGGGCTCAGGGCCAGACCAGGCAGTACGGCTGGTGGCCGGCCTCGTGGAGCCGCCGGGAGAAGTCCTGCCACTCGTTGAGCAACCGGTAGACGCCGAACGCGTCGTTGGGGCCGCTGCGGTCGGGCACCGTGGACCAGATGAACGCGGCCGCGCCGACCGTCTCGTCGCCGATGCCGCGCAGCGGGTCCACCACCGTGGTGGGCAACTTCACCACCGCGTAGTCGGGGTGGAGCACCACCAGCTCCAGCGGCGGCACCCGGTGCAGCGGTATCCCCTCGATGCCGGTGAGCACCATGGCGGCCATGGTCTCCGGCTTGATCCGGGTGAACATGCCCTGCCCCAACTCGTCGCCGCCCAGCTCCTCGGGGCGCATCGACAGGGGAACCCGCGCGGCGGTGGCGCCGTCGGGGGCGCCGAAGTACTTGTAGGTCACGGCCATCCGGCCGCCCCTGCCACGGAACTCCAACTCGCCGTTGTCCGTTCTGCGGCGGTGTCTGCCCCGGCGGGAGCGCGATCGGGGTGAGGGCTCGGGCCCGAGATCCCCGGTTCCCTCGCCGATTTCGCCACCGCGTTGCATGTCACCACCTGACTACTCGCGACCCCGCCGCACAAACCCGATCATCGTTCCAGACACCTCCCCCCTCAGGCGGCTGTGAAACGCCCTGACACCGAGCTGTGAGGGGCTGATGTCACCATGGACGGCGTGACCCGATCCATCGAAGCCCCAGTCTCGCAGACGCTCTACGACCGTGCGGCCAGTGTCACCCCGGGTGGCGTGAACTCTCCGGTGCGCGCTTTTGGCGCCGTGGGCGGAACGCCCCGGTTCATGGTGTCTGGTACCGGTCCCTATCTCATCGACGCGGATGGAAGGGAGTATGTCGATCTGGTGTGCTCCTGGGGACCGATGATCCTCGGCCATTCCCATCCGGTGGTGTTGGAGGCGGTGCGGGCCGCCGTCGAGCGGGGCACGTCGTTCGGCACGCCGACGCCGGGCGAGGTCGAGTTGGCCGAGGAGATCGTGGCGCGGATCGCCCCCGTCGAGCGGGTGCGGCTGGTCTCCTCCGGCACCGAGGCGACGATGTCGGCGATCCGGCTGGCGCGCGGCTTCACCGGCCGCGCCAAGGTGATCAAGTTCGCCGGCTGCTACCACGGCCATGTGGACGCCCTGTTGGCCTCGGCCGGCTCCGGCGTCGCGACGTTCGGGCTGCCCGACACCCCGGGCGTCACCGGCGCGCAGGCCGGCGAGACGCTGGTGCTGCCGTACAACGATCTGGCCGCCGTGGCCGAGGCGTTCGAGGCACACCCGGGCGAGATCGCGTGCGTGATCACCGAGGCGGTGCCGGGGAACATGGGCGTCGTCCCGCCGCTGCCCGGCTTCAACGCGGGCCTGGCCGACCTGTGTCGGCGGCACGGCGCGCTGCTGATCTCGGACGAGGTGATGACGGGCTTCCGGATCAGCCGCCAGGGCTGGTACGGCGTCGAGGGCGTCGAGGCCGACCTGTTGACCTTCGGCAAGGTGATGGGCGGCGGCTTCCCGGCGGCGGCCTTCGGCGGACGGGCCGATGTGATGGACAAGTTGGCGCCGTCGGGGCCGGTCTACCAGGCGGGCACCCTCTCCGGGAACCCGGTGGCCACGGCCGCGGGGCTGGCCCAGCTGCGGCTGCTGGACGAGGCGGCCTACGCGCGGCTCGACGCCACCTCGGCGCGGCTGCGCGAGCTGGCGGCCGAGGCGTTGACGAAGGAGGGCGTGGCGCACCGGGTGAGCGCGGCGGGGAACATGTTCTCCGTGTTCTTCACGGACGCTGAGGTGACGGACTTCGCCACCGCCAAGTCCCAGGCGACGTACCGCTACACCGCGTTCTTCCACGCGATGCTGGAGCGCGGGGTCTACCTGCCGCCGTCCGCGTTCGAGGCGTGGTTCGTCTCCACGGCGCACGACGAGGCGGCGCTGGAGCGGATCGCCGAGGCGCTGCCGGCGGCGGCCCGGGCGGGGGCGGCCG
>NZ_RFFJ01000303.1 GCF_003696235.1 Streptomyces triticirhizae | reverse complement strand
GCCCCGAACGCGCCGAGCGCGTCCCCCGCGCCGGCCGCGCGGCGACGGCTGGGCCGCCCTCGCGTCGAGGATTGGCCGCTTCCGCGAGCCGTTGGCTCGAACCCGTCCACCGCCGCGCGGCCCGCGCCCCCGCCCCGCCCTCGTCGGAGCGGGCAACTCACGCGGCTCGCCCACGCGTTAGGGTGGCTCCGCCGCCGGGGGCGCAGGGGCCGGACGGGGCGCTGGGCACAGGGGGAGGAAACCGGCCATGCACCCGCTGCGGGCAGACGATCCCGACCGCATCGCCGACTACCGGCTGCTCGGGAGGCTGGGCGAGGGCGGGATGGGCGTGGTCTTCCTGGCCAGGTCGCCGCGCGGCCGGATGGTGGCGGTGAAGACGATCCGCGCCGAGTTCGCCAACGTTCCCGACTTCCGCCGCCGGTTCGCGAAGGAGACCGCCGTCGCGCGGCGGGTCGGCGGCCGGTGGACGGCCGATGTGCTGGCGGCCGACCCGGACGCCGCGCTGCCCTGGGTCGCCACGGAGTATGTCGCCGGGCTCACGCTCCAACAAGTCGTGGACGAGTTCGGCCCGTTGCCCGAAGACTCGGTGCGCGCCCTGGCCGCCGGCCTGTGCCAGGCGCTGGGCGCCATCCACGAGGCCGGGCTGGTGCACCGTGACCTGAAACCGTCGAACATCATGGTGACCATCGAGGGCCCCCGGGTGATCGACTTCGGCATCGTCCGCGCCCTCGACCTCTCCACCGCCGGGAGCCTGACCGCCACCGGCCGGGTGGTTGGCTCGCCGGGCTTCATGTCGCCGGAACAGGCCAGGGGTGAGCGGCTCTCCGGCGCCAGCGACGTCTTCTCGCTCGGCGCGGTGCTGGCGTTCGCCGCCACGGGGCGGCCGCCGTTCCACGCGGACGAGGGGCAACCGGCCGCGCTGCTCTACCGGGTGGTGCACGAGGAGCCGGACCTGTCCGCCGTTCCCGCGCCGCTGCGCGAGCTGATCGCCGGCTGCCTGGCCAAGGACCCGGCCGACCGCCCCGAACCGGCCGAACTCCGGAACCGGAACGCCTCTCCGCCCGCCGGCCCCTGGCTGCCGCCCGAGGTGCTGGCCCGCCTGGGCCAGGAGGCCGTGCGGCTCCTGGAGCACGACGACCCGCACACCCGGACCGCCCCGCCACGCGACGACGCCCGGACCGAAACGGCACACCGCTCCGTTTCCTCGCCGCCCACCGCACCCGTCACCAGCCCCGCCACCGACCCAACCCCCGCACCCCATCTGCTCGTTGACGAACGCCGCAGGGCCGGCCGCCGGCCGCCGACCGCCACCCACACCGGGCCGCTCTATGTGATGCTGACGCTGTTCACCCTGGTCACGCTGGCCAGCGCCGTTCATGTGCGACTCGTCAGCGGCAACGAGGGCGAGTGGAACGCCGTCAACGACTACCGCGACCTGTGGGTCCTGGAGCACGAGACCAGCGCGTACCTCCTGCTGGCCACCCGCGCGGTCACGGCCGTCGGGCTGGTGGCGTCCTGGCTCCTGTGGTTCCACCAGGTGCGCGTCACGGCGGAAGGGTTCGTCCCCGGCGGCCTCCGGTACCGCACGCGCACGGCGGTGACCGGCTGGTTCGTGCCGTTGGGCAACCTGTTCCTGCCCAAGCGGATCGCCAACGACATCTGGCACGCGTCCAGTCCACCCCGCCCCGACGGCCGGATGGCCCCGGCGGGGCTGCTCCACACCTGGTGGGCCCTGTGGCTGGCGACCTTCCTGACCTGGCCGCTGTTCTGGACCCCGTGGACCGAGACCGTCGACCTGGACAGCGCGTCAACCGAGGTGTGCCGGGGGTGGGACGAGGGCCTCTGCGACCCCGACTTCCTGGTGGACGAGTACACCTACTGGTACTGGTTCGAGCCGCTGACCTGGGTCAACTTCTGGCTCCACCTGCTCGTCGTGCCCACCGCCATCGTCACGGCCCTCTACGTCCGCCGCCTCACCGCCCTCCAGACCGCCCGCGCCCGGGCCTGACCTGCGGGCGGAGCGCCGTGCTCAGGGGCGCCGCCCGCCGCCGGCGCGTGGCCTCCCGGCTCAGCGGCGTTCCTCGACCGTCGAGCGGAGCAGGGCCAGCCTGTCCCCGTCGGCCGTGCCGGGGGCGGCGTGGAAGGCGACGAGCATCATGCCGTCGGTTCCGGTGATGTGCAGCTTCTCCCGGCTGAGGGTGATGTCCCCGATCTGCGGATGCCGGAAGCACACCGTGGCACCGCCCCGGGGACGAACGTCGTGCCGCGCCCAGAGTTTCTGGAAGTACGGGCTGGCGAGGGAGAGTTCCCCGACGAGTTCGACGCAGCGGGGATCGTCCGTTTCCGTTCCCACGGCCTCGCGAAATCCGGCCAGGAGCGCCGCCGCCGCTCCTTTCCAGTCGGGAAGGAGACGCTGTTCCTCGGGGTCGAGAAACACGTCCCGCAGCCGATTGCCACCGGTCACCAGGCGCGGGGAGAGCGCCGTGGCGAGGGCGTTGGCGGCCAGGACGTCGAGATGGCGCCCCTCGACAAAGGCGGGCACGGGCAACAGCGCGAGGAATCGGGCGGTGCTGGCCGGCACCGTTTCCCGGCGCCGACGGCGGGGCCGGCGCGGCCCTTCGGCGACCAGGCCGAAGAGATAGGCCCGGGTGTCGTCGTCGAGCCTCAGGACGCGGGCGAGGGACTCCAGGACCTGCGGGGACGGCCGGCGGTCCCGGCCGCGCTCCAGGCGCAGGTAGTAGTCGGCGCTGATGCCGGCCAGCATGGCCACCTCCTCGCGGCGCAGCCCCGGCACGCGGCGCACCCCCACCACGGGAATGCCGGCCGCTTCCGGAGTTACCAGCTCACGCCGCGCGCGCAGAAAATCGCCCAGCAGATTCCGCTCCTCGCTCATCCCTCCACGTTATGCCGTTCCCCGACCGCGAAAGGGGGTCCTGTCACTCCCCTGGACAGTCGGGGAACTGGCTCGGCACACCGGCCGGAGCGAGGGTCAGAACGTCACCGATCCCCTGGTCCCGAAAAGAAAGGGAACACCCGCATGAGCAGGCTCGCCCTCGTCACCGGCGCCACCTCCGGCATCGGAAGGG
Organism: Streptomyces triticirhizae; assembly: GCF_003696235.1. Taxonomy (GTDB): domain Bacteria; phylum Actinomycetota; class Actinomycetes; order Streptomycetales; family Streptomycetaceae; genus Streptomyces; species Streptomyces triticirhizae. The sequence continues at coordinate 1,774 of NZ_RFFJ01000303.1, read as the reverse complement.
AGTTCGCGGAACGCTTCGCCGCCGACGGCTACGACCTGATCGTCGTCGGCCGCCGCCGGGAGCGTCTCACCGCGTTCGCCTCCGACCACCCCGAGGTCACCGTGCGCACGGTCGCCGCCGACCTGTCCACCGAGGACGGCATCGACGCCGTCGCGTCCCTCTGCGCCGGCGAGCCGCTGGACGTGCTGGTCAACAACGCCGGCGTCGCCCACTACATGCCGCTGGCCGACCTGCCCGCCGACAGGGCCCGCGAACTGGTCAACGTCAAGGTTCTGGCCCCCACCCTGCTCATGCGCGCCGCCGTCGGCGGGATGCGGCGGCGGGGTGGCGGGACCATCATCAACGTGGCCGGGATGATCGCCTTCTCCGGGCCCGCCGGCGCGTCCCAGATGCCGCGCCGCGCCGTCTACGCCGGCGCCCTCGCTCATCTGGTCGCGATGACCCAGACCCTGGCCGCCGAGGTCGAGGACTCCGGCGTCCGGGTCCATGTGGTGTGCCCGGGCGTGGTGGCCACCGAGTTCCACACCGTCCAGGGCATGGACCTCGGCGCCGTCCCGCGCATGAGCGCCGCCGACGTCGTCACCGGCGCCCTGCGCGGCCTGGAGCTCGGCGAGACCGTCAGCGCCCCCGGCGTCGAGAACTACCAGCTCCTCGAAGACGTCTTCGCCGCCGACCTCGCCGCCTTCGCCGGCCAGAGCACGGCCCTGGCCACCCGCTACCGCGCCAACTGACGCCGACGCGTCCGCTGGAACAGTTCGAGTGCTTCTGGGCACACCCATAGAATGAACGCTCGGTCTGGGGCCGGTCACGTAGGGCATCGGGGGTAGGGATGACAGACCTGATCGACGTGGAACTCGTTCCCCGCGCGGTGCCGCACGGCGCGCGGGACGGTGGTTCCGAGCGAGGGGTGTTCTACCTGGGCCAGCCCTACATGGTTCCGCTGGACCCGGCGGATCTGGACGGCGACCTCCGTGCCCACGCCGAGGGGCGGATCGGGGCGGTGAAGTATCAGCGCCTCGTGGTCAATCTGTCCCTGGCACCACGGCAGGGCGAGCCGTTCCGGCATGTTGTGGTGAACGCGGTGGCAACGGCGGTCGCGCCCTCCCCCGAGCCCATACTGTTCCGTGCCGCGTCGCCACTGCGGCACACCACCACGGTGAACCGCAGCTCTCGCCTCGCGGTCACTTCCGACCAACTACCGGTCAGCCCGGAACTGGAATGGTCATCGCAACACGCGCGGGAGGAGCCGTATCTGGTCGCGCGGGGCATCGACACCGACACCGTCCAGTGGGAGTTTCACCGGACGACCGGCCACGTCCTGGACGGCTCCTACGAACTGAAAGCGGTGTTGGAGATCCCCCTCGGTGTCACGGGCGGGGTTCTGCTCTCCGCCTCGGCGACCATCCGCAAGAAGCGTCTTGGCCTCATCGGCTACCGGGCGCGCCTGGACGACGAGTTGAGCCCGGCCCCCTTCGCCTAGGCCGTGTCCGTGAAGTCTCGCCGGGCCCGCGACGCCATACGCGGCACCTCGCCGCGTTACCGAATCGCGCGAACACGGCCAGGTACGAGCTGCGATCCGGCGCCTTGCGACGCACCGCGTCCAACGCCGCGGTCTGATCCGACGAGACTCTACGGACACGACCTAGTTGTATTGCCCTGTGAGGTTGGGGACGCGGGTGGCGGGTGGGTGGCCGTTGAGTGCGGTGTGTCCGCGGTGGTGATTGTAGGTGTGGAGCCACTGGTCGAAGGCCGTGCGTCGTTCGCTCTCTGATCG
>NZ_RFFJ01000302.1 GCF_003696235.1 Streptomyces triticirhizae | reverse complement strand
GCGCTGCGCGTCGCGCGCCGCTCGGGCGCCGGGCTGCTCGCCGCGACCAGGACGCTGGCCGCGCGGATGCCGCTGGGCCGGCTGCCGGCCGAGGCGGTGCGCCGGCACCGCTCGCCCGAGCCGACCAGGGAGGGCGGCACGGTCCAGGTCCTCACCTACCCGACGGCGGGCGCCGAGTTGGCGAACATCGCCGACCTGCTGCGCCGCGCCCGTCTCGAGGACGGGCTGCCCTGGGGCGAGATGGCGGTGCTGGTGCGCGCCGGCCGGCACACCATCCCGGCCGTGCGCCGCGCCCTGACCTCGGCCGGCGTCCCGCTCGAAGTGGACGGCGACGACCTTCCGCTGCGCCAGGAGCCGGCGGTCGCCCCGCTGTTGACCGCGCTGCGCGTCGTCGCCGAGGCGGGCGCGACGGGTCCCGAGGGCGCCGGCGCCGCGCTCGACGCCGAGACCGCGACCCGGCTGCTCACCTCGCCGCTGGGTGGCATGGACGCCGCCGACCTGCGCCGCCTCGGGCGCGCCCTGCGCGAGGAGGAACGGGCGGCCGGCGGCGGCCCGCCCCCGCCGTCCGACGCGCTGATCGCCCGCGCGCTGGCCGAGCCCGAGCGGCTGGTCACGCACGACCCGGCGTACGCCGGCGCGGCCCAGCGCCTGGGCCAACTGCTGCGCAAGGCGCGGGAGGCGCTGGCCGGCGGCGGCACCGCCGAGGAGGCGCTGTGGCTGCTGTGGGACGGCACCGGCTGGCCGGGGCGGCTGGAGCGCGCCGCCCGGCGCGGCGGCGCCGCCGGGCGCAACGCCGACCGGGACCTGGACGCCGTCTGCGCCCTCTTCGAGGCGGCGGCGCGCGCGGAGGAGCGCATCGGCGGCCGGGGGGCGCTCAACTTCCTGGCCGAGCTGGAGGCGCACGACATCCTGGCCGACACCCTGGGCGCGCGCGCCACCCGCCCCGACGCGGTGCGGCTGATGACGGCCCACCGCGCCAAGGGCCTGGAGTGGTCCCTCGTCGTGGTCGCCGGGGTGCAGGAGGGCAGCTGGCCCGACCTGCGGCGCCGTGGCTCGCTGCTGGAGGCCGACCGGATCGGCCGGGACGGCCTCGCCGAGCCGCTCAGCCCGGGCGCGCTGCTCGCCGAGGAGCGCCGGCTGTTCTATGTGGCCGCGACCCGCGCCCGCGACCGGCTGGTGGTCACCGCCGTGCGCGGCACCGACGACGGGGAGCAACCCTCCCGGTTCCTCGACGAGTTGGGCGTCGAGCCCGTCGAGGTGAGCAGCCGCCCGCCGCGCCCCCTGTCGTTGACCGCGCTCGTCGCCGAGCTGCGCGCCACCACCGTTGACCAGGACGCGTCGCCCGCGCTGCGCGCCGCCGCCGCCGAGCGGCTGGCCCGGCTGGCCGCGCTCGCCGACGACGACGGCCATCCGCTGGTCCCGGCGGCGCACCCCGAGCGCTGGTGGGGCCTGCGCGAGCCCACGCGCTCCGAGGCGCCCCTGCGCGACCCCGAGCGCCCCGTCGCGCTGACCGGCAGCGCCCTCGACCAGCTGGTCAACACCTGTTCCCTCCAGTGGTTCCTGGGGCGCGAGGCGCACGCCGACGCGCCCCCCAGCACCGCCCAGGGCTTCGGCAACGTGCTCCATGTCCTCGCCGACGAGGTCGCCTCGGGCACCAGCCCGGCCGACCTGTCGGTGCTGATGGCGCGCCTGGAGTCGGTCTGGGACTCCCTCGCCTTCGAGGCGCCCTGGCAGTCCCGCCGCGAACAGGCCGAGGCCAGGGCCGCGTTGGAACGCTTCCTGCGCTGGCACGTGCTGCGCGCCGAGTCCGGCGCCGAGCCGGTCGCCAGCGAGCGCGAGTTCGAGGTCACCCTGCCGGCGGGACCGCACGAGGTCCGCATCAGGGGCGTGCTGGACCGGGTGGAACGGGACGCCGACGGCCGCGCCTACGTCGTCGACTTCAAGACCGGCAAGGGCCGGCCGACCGCCGACGAGGTCGCCCGCCACCCGCAGCTCGCCGTCTACCAACTGGCCGTCCGCCACGACGAGTCGGTGGCGGGACCGGACGCCGAGACGGCCGGCGCCGCCCTCGTCCACCTCCGCCAGGGCGCCGCCCGCAGGGACGGCGGCGACGAGCTGCCCGCCGTCCAGCGCCAGGAACCGCTGACCGGCGAGTCGGAGAACTGGGTCGGGGAACTGCTGGCCGAGGCCGCCGGCCGGGTCCTGGACGAACGCTTCACCCCGCGCACCGGAAGCCACTGCGGCACCTGCGCGTTCAGGAGTTCCTGCGCCGCCCGGCCCGAGGGCCGCCAGACCGTGGAGTGAGCCACGGTCGGCCCTCGGTCGGCCCCTCGGCCTCGGCGGCTCGCGGCCCGTTGTCGGTGGTGGCGACTACCCTCACTCGGGTGCCCGCGCGACTCACCGGTCCCGAGCAGCTCGCCGAGTTGCTCGGCGTCCCGTTCACCCCAGAGCAGCTGGCCTGTGTCACCGCGCCCCCGGTGCCACAGGCGGTGGTCGCCGGCGCCGGCTCGGGCAAGACCACGGTGATGGCGGCGCGCGTCGTCTGGCTCGCCGGCACCGGACAGGTCGCGCCCGAGCGGGTGTTGGGCCTCACGTTCACCAACAAGGCCGCCGCCGAGCTGGCCGAGCGGGTGCGCGCCGCGCTCGCCAGGGCCCGCATCGACACGGCCGAGTCCGGCGAGCCCACCATCTCGACCTACCACGCGTTCGCCGGCCGGCTGCTGAGCGAGCACGGGCTGCGGCTCGGCGTCGAGCCCTCCTCCCGGCTGCTCGCCGACGCCGGCCGCTACCAGCTGGCGGCCGAGGTGCTGCGGGGCGCGCCCGCCGACTTCGAGCCCCCCGCCACCGGGTTCACCACCCTGGTCGCCGACCTGGTCGCGCTGGACGCCGAACTGTCCGAGCACCTGGTGGAGCCCGAGCGGCTGCGCGCCTTCGACCGCGCGTTGCTGGCCGAGCTGGCGAACGCCCGTCTGAGCAACGCCGCGCTCCGCCAGGTGCCCCAGACGGCCACCGGGCGGCTGGCCCTCGTCGAGCTGGTCGAGGAGTACCGCGCCCGCAAGCGCGCCCGCGACCTGCTGGACTTCGGCGACCAGATCGCCCTCGCCGCCCGGCTCGCCGTCGAACGCCCCGAGGTCGGCCGGCTGCTGCGCGAGCAGTTCGGGGTGGTGCTCCTCGACGAGTACCAGGACACCTCGGTCGCCCAACGGATGCTGCTCGCCGGCCTGTTCGGCCAGGGCACCGGCCACCCGGTGACCGCCGTCGGCGACCCCTGCCAGGCCATCTACGGCTGGCGCGGTGCCTCGGTCGCCAACCTGGACGACTTCCCCGAGCACTTCGCCGACCGCGCCGGCCGCCCCGCGACCGTGCTCACCCTCACGGAGAACCGCCGCAGCGGCGGCCGGCTGCTCGCCCTGGCCAACGACCTGGCCGCGCCGCTGCGCGCCCGCCACCCGGCGGTCCGCCCGCTGCGCCCGGCCGGCGGCGCCGAGCACGACGGGCTGGTCCGCTGCGCGCTGCTGACCACCCACGCCGAGGAGCTGACCTGGCTGGCCGACTCCATCGCGCACCTGGTCAACACCGGCACCCCGCCCGGCGAGATCGCCGTGCTCTGCCGCACCGCCGGCGACTTCCCGCTGATCCAGGGCGAGTTGGTGGCCCGCGAGGTGCCCGTCGAGGTGGTCGGCCTGTCGGGGCTGCTGCATCTGCCCGAGGTCGCCGACCTGGTCGCGGTCTGCCAGGTGCTCGCCGACCCGACGGCCAACGCGCCCCTCGTCCGGCTCCTCACCGGCCCGCGCTGGCGGATCGGGCCGCGCGACCTGGCGCTGCTGGGCCGCCGCGCCCGGCTGATGGTGCGCCGCTCCGCCGGCGACGAGGGCGACGCGGAGGCGGCGGCCCTGGCCAGGCTGGCCGACGCCGTCGCCGGCACCGACCCGGCCGAGGTGGTCTCCCTCGCCGACGCGCTGGACACCTTCGTCGGCGCCGGCGGGGACCAACCGGGCGGCGGCGAGCCCGACGACCGGCTGCCGTTCTCCGCCCAGGCCCGGGTGCGCTTCGCCCATCTGGCCGCCGAGCTGCGGGAGTTGCGCCGCTCGCTGGGTGACCCGCTGATGGATGTGCTGCACCGGGTGCTGGGCGTCACCGGCCTTGAGGTGGAGCTGGCCGCCTCCCCGCAGGCCCTGGCCGCCCGCCGCCGGGAGACCCTGGGCGCCTTCCTCGACGTGGCGGCCGGCTTCGCCGCCGGCCGCGCCGGCACGGCGGTGCGCGGGGAGGCCACCCTCCCCGCCTTCCTCGCCTTCCTCCGGGCGGCCGAGGAGTTCGACCGTGGCCTCGACGGCTCGCTGCCCAGCGGCGAGAACGCGGTCCAGGTCCTCACCGCGCACAAGGCCAAGGGCCTGGAGTGGGACGTGGTCGCGCTGCCCGGGCTGTGCTCCGGGGTCTTCCCGGCCGTCCGCGCCAGGGACTCCTGGCTGCGCCAGCCCAGGACGCTGCCGCACCCGCTGCGCGGCGACGCGGCCACCCTGCCGCCCACCCCTGAGTGGACCTCCGCCGGGCTGAAGGAGTACGGCGCCCGGACCGCCGAGGAGTTGGAGCTGGAGGAGCTGCGGCTCGGCTATGTCGCGTTCACCCGGCCCCGCCGGCTGCTGCTGGGCTCCGGGCACTGGTGGGGGCCGAGCCAGAAGAAGCCGCGCGGCCCTTCCGGCTTCCTGGCCGCGCTGCGCGCGCACTGCGAGGCCGACCCGAGCCACGGCGAGGTCGAACGCTGGGCGGAGCCGCCCGAGGAGGACGCGGAGAACCCGGCGTTGACCGCCGCCAGGACGGCCGAGCTGGCCTGGCCGCTGCCGCTCGACCCGGCGGCGCTGGCCCGCCGCCGCGCGGCGGCCCGCGCCGTGCTGACCCACC
>NZ_RFFJ01000301.1 GCF_003696235.1 Streptomyces triticirhizae | reverse complement strand
AACCCGGCGCCCGCGCCCGGCCCCGCGCCGGCGCCTTTCGGGCCGCAGCCCGACCCCAACGCCACCTCCTACGAACTGGCCGCCCCCGCGCCCCCCGCCGGACAGGGGCAGCCCGTTCAGGGACAGCCCGTGCAGGGGCAGCCCGTGCAGGGCCCGGCCGGCCAGCCGCCCCAGGGCCAGGCCCCGCAACCCCAACCGCCGCAGGGACAGCCCGAGTTCGAGCAGGTCCCCGGCCAGGAGCCGCCGGTGTACGGCCCGGTTCCGCAGGCGCCCGGCGCGCCCCAGGCGCCGATGCCCCCGGCGGCCCAGCCGCCCGAGGAGCCGGCGCCGGCCGACCAGGGGCCGGCCGGCCAGGCCCCCGGGGAGCAGGGGCCGGCCGAGGAGCCGGCGCCCGTCGAACACTCGGTGGTGGCGGCCAGCCCCATCCTGGACGGCACCATGGCCCCGGCGCCCGCGCCCCGGCGCCCGCGCCCCCTCCCCATGCCGGGAAGCGAGCGCGCGCGCCCCGAGCAACACGCCCCCGGCGTGAGCGTGCAGACGTTGGGGCAGGGCGTTCCGGTGCCCCCGCAGGTCAGGGGCGGCGCTAGGCCGCAGCCCCGCCAGGAGACGCCGGCCAGGCCGGTCCCGCAGCAGGCCCCGACCCGGCGCCGCAAGTTGGCCGCGCCCCCGGACGACGACGATCCCCGCCTGAACCGACCGGCCGCCGCCGGCTCCTCGCCGGCGCCCGTGGCGCCGGCCGAGTCCCAGGGGCGCGGTCGCGAGTACGCGATCAGCGCGCCGGCGGCCGGCACGGCCGAGGGGCCGGAGCCGTTGGACGGCCCCAACGGCGCGGTCGAGGTCACCGAGGCGCAGGGCGAGCGCGGCGGCGGAGCGCTCCGTCAACAGGGTCCGGCCGACGACGAGTTGCCGCCCGAGCCGCTGGACAACCCGCGCCGGCTGCTGGTCTGGCCCGAGCCCGACGTCTCGACGCAGCAGGCACTGACCGACCGTGGCTACCGGCCGGTGATCGTCCACTCCCGCGAGGAGGTGGACGCGCAGATCGCGGCCTATCCCGCCGCGCTCTTCGTCGACCCGCTCACCGGCCCGATCACCAGGACGGCGCTCCAGTCGCTGCGCGCGGCGGCGGTGGCGGCCGAGGTGCCCGTGTTGGTGACGGCCGGCCTGGGGCAGGCGAGCCGGGACGCGGCCTATGGCGCCGACCCGGCGGTGCTGCTGAAGGCGCTCGCGCCCAGGGACAGCGAGCAGCATCCGCCCAGGGTGCTGCTGGTGGAGGAGCGGCAGGTGATCGCCGACGCGCTGGCCGCCTCGTTGGAGCGGCGCGGAATGCGGGCGGCGCACGCCCCCTCGGACGCGGCGGCGATGGAGCTGGCGGCGCAGCTGCGGCCCAACCTGGTGGTCATGGACCTGCACCAGGTGCGCAGGCGGCGGGCCGGCATCATCGACTGGCTGCGGGTCAACGGGCTGCTCAACCGCACCCCGTTCGTGGTCTACACGGCGGCGGACATGGACCCGGCGCAGTTGCCGCAGTTGGCCTCGGGCGAGACGGTGCTGTTCCTGGCCGAGCGCTCGACCCAGCCCGAGGTGCAGGCCAAGATCGTGGACCTGCTGACCAAGATCGGCGCGCACTGAGCGATCGGCGCGCACTGAGCGGAGTTGGCGTCGGAGTCGGCATCAGAGCGGCGTCGGAGTTGGCGTCGGAGTCGGCAGGAGCCGAAGCGGCCGGCGGCGGCCTCAGGCCGCCATGGCCTGGCCGTCCTGGGTCGGCGCCACCTGGCCGGCGACCGGCTCCGGGTCCTCGGCCCTGGTGACCTCCGCCAGCTCCTGGTCCTCGCGCAGCTTGGCGAGCGCCCGGGAGACGGCGGACTTCACGGTGCCGACGGAGACGCCGAGCAGCTCGGCGGTGGCGGCCTCGCTCATGTCCTCGTAGTACCTCAGGACGACCATGGCCCGTTGGCGCGCGGGGAGCCGGAGCACGGCCTGCCACATCGCGTCGCGCACGGCCTGCTGCTCCGCCGGGTCGGGCTGCGGCAGCGGGTCAGGCTCGGGCAGCTCGTCCACCGCGTACTCGTCGACCCGGCGCTTGCGCCACTGCGAGGTGCGGGTGTTGACCAGGGCACGGCGAACGTAGCCGTCCAGCGCCCGGTGGTCCTCGATCCGCTCCCAGGCCAGATAGGTCTTGGTGAGCGCGGTCTGGAGCAGGTCCTCGGCGTCGCTGGGGTTGGAGGTGAGCGAACGGGCGGTGCGCAGCAGCACCGGGCCACGGGCCCGCACATAGGAGGTGAACGTCAGCGGCGTGACCGGCTGGACTGTCCTGGGCGTGGTCATGTCCTACAAACTAGGAGACTTCGCCCCGCAGCGGATCGGCCCCAGGTCTCGATGGCTTCTCCCTCCCAGGGTGTAGAAGTGGGGCTGGCTCCACCTCCCCAGGGTGGAGGGGATCTCCTCCCGACCCTCAGGGCGGCTCAGGGATTCACCTGATACCACCGGGGGGTTGCCGGCCGGGGTCTCCTCGCGCACGCGAACGCACGGGGGCGAACGCGCGAACGCACGAACGCGCGGACGCACCCGAAGGTGCGCCCGCGCGCCGAACCGCTCGGTGCCGGCCGCCCGACCGGCCGGCCACCGACGACGCACCCCGGACGCCGCCGACGGCCGGCCGGGGCCCGCCGATGAACGAGCGGCCTAGAAGACGTCGAAGACCAGCGTGTAGTACGTGTTGTCCGACTGGTCGACGAAGGTGAAGGCCGACTCGTTCACGTTCACGGTGTTGCTCTCGTTGCTCGCGCCGAGACCGGACGCCGCCTGTTGGGTGCCCGAGTAGTTGCCGTTGTTGTCGTCTCCGACGCCACTCGCGACGCTGCCGGCGATCGCGTTGTCGTCGACGGCGTGGGCGACCCCGCTGACGGCACCGAGCAGAAGCGGCGTGGCGGCAAGGGTGGCGAGAACGCGGGCGGTGCGGATGCTTGCCATCTGGTTCCTCCATGAGACGCGGTGCGGTGCTCTGGCGCGGCAGTTGGCCTGACTGCCTTCGGACGGATCACGACGTCGCGAGACCAGAGTTGCCCACGGTATTCCGGGAGAACCCGGATGGCGGGGGGATTCCCCCGCAGGAGGGAGGGCGGCGGACCAAACGTTCAGCCGGTGGCGGTCAGTTCTTCGATTCGCTGCGCGAAGTCGGCCGTGGGGAGCGGGAGTTCGATCTCGTCGACGAACTGCACGGCGTCCGGGAGGTAGTGGATGACGGCCGAGGCGGCCTCGGTGAGGTAGTCCTCGCCACGGTGGAGGAGGGCGAGGACCCGCAGCACGAGGCCCGGGCTGCTGCCGTCCGGCAGCTCGTCCTCGTCGGGGTGCGGGTGGTGGGCGGGGTCGGCCTGGCGGTGCCACAGCTCGGCCTCCCACTCCTCCCCGAGGGTGAGGTGGTGCAGATAGAGGCAGTAGGCGGCGGCCCCGTCGCCCGCTCCGGCGGCGAACTGCCACCAGAAGCGCGCCGACTCCTCCTGCCCGGCCAGCTGGAGGGCGCATCCCAACACCCGTGCGCCGTCCGGTTGCGGAATGCGCCGCCCGAGGAGCGCCCCCATGTGCTGGAGCGCGCCGTTCTGCTCGACCACGGTGCGACAGAGGATCTCCAGCAGCGACCGGGCCTCCGCCTCGCCGGCCACCCCGGGCGACTCGGCGGGACAGTCCGGCGGCAGCCCGCCGCCGAGGCCGTTCTCCCGGTGCGAGCAGACGCCGATCCCGGCCGCGATGCGCTGCTCGGCCGCCTCGATCTCCTGCTGGCTGTAGGTGTGGGGCCTGCGGGCCAGGACGGCCCGGGCGAGGAGCTGCTCGATGGTCACCGTCACAGTTCCCCGACCTCCTCCCGTTGGCTCCGCTCGCCGCCCTCCGTGGGCTCGATCCCCAGTGTCTCCTTGAGCCGGTGTCTGGCGTAACGCGCGGTGGAACGGACGCCCGGCACGGTCAGCCCCAGGATGTCGGCCGTCTCCTCGGTGCTGTAGCCGATGCAGTAACGGAGGACGATCACGTCGTGCTGCCGCTCGGGGAGTTCGCTGATCGCCTGGTAGAGGCTGAGGCTCTCCTCCAACTCGCCTATCGGGTCGACCGCGTTGTGCAGCGCCTCGGTCTCGAAGGCGGCGGTGTCCATGACCACGGGGCGGCGCCCCCTGGCCCTGGCGGTCTCGACGATGTGGCGCTTGAACGCGGCCCAGGCGAAGCCGGCCGGGCTGTCCACGCGCAGCGCCTCGGCCCAGTCGGCGGCCAGCTGCTCGAAGGCGTGGTCCACGGCCTCCTCGGCGTGCTCCCGGTTGCCCAGGTACAGCTCGGCCCAGCGCACATAGGCGGGCCGGTACATCTGGTGGAAGGCGCGGAAGTCGGCGGGGAGCGGGGCGAGCGGCGCCACGCCAGCGCGGCGCGGGAGAACGGGCTCGGTCATCGGTGGCTCCTCCCGGTGCGTCGGTGACGGCGGGCGCCCGACCGGGGCGCGGACGGCGCCGTCGGGGTCGGGCCTGCGTGGGGAGCGCGCGATGCGTTCACGGACCTCCGGGTCCTCTCGTCGTCGTGTCGGGGAACCGAGGCCACGCCCCGGGAACGAACCGCCGGCGTGCGCCCCTGGATGGGGTCGACCCACCACCGGTGCCCGTGGAACGAACGGACACCTGCCCACCGTTCCGGACGCTCGGACGTCGTTGTGGTGAGCGGCCAGGGCCTCGAATCGTCTACCCGAACGTCAAGGAGGCTAGCGGTCCCCGCCCCGGGCTGCCAACCCGAAAGCAGGCCACCCCGCGTGGCATCGGTCACGGCGTCCGGCGGCCGGGGCCCGCCGAACTCCCCCGGCGCACGCGGACGTTGCGCGGTGCGCTGGCCGCGCGGGCGGTGCGCTGCCGCGCGGGCCTCCGGGAGAACGCGCCCTCCGCGGGTGGGCGCTCGCGGGGCGCGCACGGACAGCGCGACGGCGAGGGCGCGGGGCCCG
>NZ_RFFJ01000300.1 GCF_003696235.1 Streptomyces triticirhizae | reverse complement strand
CGCGACGGCCGCGCTGGGCAGGGCGACGCCGGGGGCTCCGCCGCCGCCGACGCGGGCCTCGCTGGGCACGGGCTCGGCGGCGACGCCCCGGGCGGTCAGCTCCTTCGCGAGCGCCTCGGCGCGGGCGGCCAGCTCGGCGGGCCTGGTCATCAGGGCGCGTTCGACGGGCGGTTGGGGGCCGAGGAGGGTGGCCTCCAGGGCGGCGAGGGTGAGCTTGTCGACGCGCAGCGCGCGGGCCAGCGGGTGGGTGCGGAGCCGTGCCACGAGGTCGCGGCGGCCCAGCAGCAGGCCGGCCTGGGGGCCGCCGAGCAGCTTGTCGGCGCTGGCGGTGACCAGGTCGGCGCCGGCGGCGAGGGAGGTCGCGGCGTCGGGCTCGTCGGGCAGCGCGGGGTGCGGGCGGAGCAGCCCGGAGCCGATGTCGTGCACCAACGGGACGCCCAGCGTGGCGAGTTGGGCGACGGGCACGGAGGAGACAAAGCCGGTGAGGGCGAAGTTCGACGGGTGCACCTTGAGCACGCAGCCGGTGTCCCGGCCGATGACCCGAGCATAGTCATCGAGGTGGGTGCGGTTGGTCGTGCCGACCTCGACCAGCCGCGCGCCGGTGCTGGCCAGCAGCTCGGGCAGGCGGAACCCGTCGCCGATCTCGACGAGTTCGCCCCGGCTGATGACGATCTCCCGGCCCTGCGCGAGGGCGGTGGCGGCCAGCACGAGGGCGGCGGCGTTGTTGTTGACCAGGTGGACGGCCTCGGCGGCCGGCACCGCCTCGGCCAGGGCGGCGAGCGTGCCCCGGCCCCGCCGGGCGCGGCGCCCGGTGCCGGCCAGGTCGAACTCCACGTCCGTCGGCCCGGACGCGGCCCGGACCGCCTCGACGGCGGCCGGGGAGAGCGGGGCGCGGCCCAGGTTGGTGTGGACGAGGACGCCGGTGGCGTTGAGCACCGGCCGCAGGCTGGTGGCGGTCTCCGGCAGCGTGACGAGGGCGGCGTCGACGGCCTGCTCGGGCTCCAACGCGCCCTCCCGCACGCGCCGTTGGGCCTCCGCGACGGCGCGGCGGACCAGGGCGCGGCCCAGACGGCGGGTCGCGTCGGCCAGTCGGGCATCGGCCAGCAGCGCGTCGGTGCGCGGCACACGGCGTCGGGCGTCGGGCGTCAACGCCGGCCTCCCGGGGCGGAGTTCTGGCGGTCTGGCGGTTACTCGGGCTCGCGGTCTCGCGGGCGGCGGCCGGCTGCGGTCCCCCGGCCGGGCTCAACCTATGCCAGCGGGCGCCGCGTTGTCAGCCGGCGGCCCGGGGGCGGTGGCCGGCGCCCGTTCGTTCCGGGAGATCGCCTAGGGTCGAGGCATGTCATCACTGCGTACGCGCCTGCGTGAGGCCCTGCCCAAGGCCATGCGCGCCCGTGACCGGGCGGCCGTCAGCGCCCTGCGGGGCACGCTCGCCGCGTTGGACAACGCCGAGGCGGTGCCGGTCGACGCGGCGCCGCGCGCCGGCGCGATCGAGGCGTCGCCCGTTGGTGTGGGGGCCGCCGAGGCGCCGCGCCGCGCGTTGAGCGAGGCGGACGTCGTGGCCGTGGTGCGGGCCGAGATCGAGGAACGGGAGGCCGCAGCCGCGCAGTTGACCTCCCCGGCACACGCGGAGCGCGCGGCGCGGCTCCACGCGGAGGCGGAGGTGCTGCGCCGCCTCCTCGAGGCGCCCGAGGCGACGGCGTAGGAGGGCGCCCGGCCTCACCCGCGGCGTTCGAGGGCGGCCCGCACCTGCCGCAGCCCCTCCGTCCTCCCCCGTTCCCGGCCCGGCATCTGGTCGTCCCGGCGCCAGCGCCAGGCCGAGAACAGCGCCCAGTTCAGGGCGCGGCACCGGTGGACCAGCTCCGGGTCGGCGCCCGGGTAGTGCGGGGTCACCTCCTCGGGGGCGTGGGCGAGATCGAACTCGACCGGCCCACGGCAGCAGGTGGCGAGGTCGACGAAGAGCGGGCCCCCGCCGGTGTTGAGGAGGTTGCCGGGGTGCGGCTCGCCGTGCAGCAGCTGGTCACGGGCCCGGTCGCCGCCGATCGCGGCGCCGAGCCCGCCGAGCGTGTCGGCCAGGAACTCGCGGTCGACGTCGGGCAGTTCGGGCGACCGCTCCCGGTCGTTGACCACGGTCAGCGCGCTGGCGATCCGGTCGGTGACGTGCGGCGCGTCCAGCTCGACCCGGCGCAGGGCGGCGTGGTGCCGGAGGAAGGCGTCCGCGTAGTCGGCCGGCGCGACGGCCGAACTGGTGGGCGCGTAGTAGGTCCAGAACGAGATGGCGAAGCCGTCACGCACCGGGACCCGGGGCTCGACCCTCGGGTCCAGCTCGGCCACGGGCGCCCCGACCTCGGCGAGCCGCCGCGCGACGCCCACCTCGAACTCCGCCTCGGCCAGCCCGTGCGCGGGCGCGACCCGGAGCAGCGCGTCACACGGGACCAGGCGCAGCACCACCCGGTCCGAGTCGTGGACGACGTGGACGTCGTCGACGGGCAGGCCCAGCGCCACGGCCGCCTCCCGCCCCGCCGCGACCGCGCGGCGAAGTTCCCGTGGCTCCATGTTCCGCCTTCCGCGCCGCCGGCCACCCAGGCCGGGCGCCCCGGGGCGCCCATCGCCGGAGATCCTGCTCCGACGCCGGGCCCCCGGCAACTTCTTTGCCCCCGGCGGGCGCGGCGGACGCGGAGCGGAGGTGGTGGTGGAGGAGGAGGTGGTGGAGGAGGCGCTGCGCTCCTCCTCGCCGGAAGGCCGGCGCAGCGTCAAGCGTCTGGCGGAGGCGTATGGGGATCGAACCCACCCGGCCGGGGTTCCCGACCGCATCGGTGTTGAAGACCGTGGGGGCCACCAGGCACCCGCCCGCCTCCGGCGAGAAGTCTACGTCTCTCTTGGTTCCCCGAAGATCCCAACGCGAGACCCCGGGCCCTGTCGCCGCGCCCCGCGCGGCGGTAGCGTCCGGCGGGTGACCGTTCGACTGACCCAGTACGCCGGCGGCGGTGGCTGCGCCTGCAAGATCCCGCCGGGTGAACTCGACGCGCTCGTCGCCACGTTGGGCGACGGCGCGAGCCAACCGAAGGACCCGGCCGCCGAGTTGCTGGTGGGCCTCGACGGCGGCGGGGACGACGCGGCCGTGGTGCGGCTGGACGAGGAGCGGGCGGTCGTCACCACCGCCGACTTCTTCACGCCGGTGGTGGACGACCCGTACGACTGGGGCCGGATCGCGGCCGCCAACGCGCTCTCCGACGTCTACGCGATGGGCGGCACCCCGTGGGCCGCCGTCAACCTGCTGGCCTGGCCCCGCGAGACGCTGCCGATGGAGCTGGCGGCCGAGGTGCTGCGCGGCGGCCGGGACGTGGCGCACGCGGCCGGCTGCCAGGTCTCGGGCGGGCACAGCGTGACCGATCCCGAGCCCAAGTACGGGATGTCGGTGGTGGGCATGGTGCACCCCGGGCGGATGCTGCGGCTGGACGCGGCGGAGCCGGGGCGGGCGTTGACGTTGACCAAGCCGCTGGGCAGCGGGGTGTTGAACGCGCGGCACAAGGCGACGGGCACGGTGTTCCCCGAGGCGGTGGCCGTGATGGCGGAGTTGAACCGGGACGCCTCGGTGGCGGCCGTGGCGGCGGGCGTGCGGGCGGGGACGGATGTGACGGGGTTCGGACTGCTGGGCCACGCCTACAAGTTGGCGCGCGCCTCGAACGTGACGGTCGCCATCGACGCGGCGGCCGTGCCGCTGCTGGCGGACGCGCGGGCCGCGGCCGAGGACGGCTTTGTCAGCGGCGGCACCCGGCGCAACCTGGCCTGGGTGGAACCCCAGGTCGCGTTCGATGAACTTCCGGCTCTGGAGCGGCTGTTGCTGGCCGACGCGCAGACCTCGGGCGGGCTGCTGCTGGCCGGCGAGGTGCCGGGGCATCCGGTGATCGGCGAGGTGCTGCCGCGCGGGGATGTGCCGGTGGTGGTGCGGGGCTGAGCGGCCGAACGCCCCCGAGAGGTTGTCTGTACACCGTCATTCAACACGGGTAGACTCCCTTCCCGTTCCGCGCACCTGCTTCGGGGACGCACGGCGCCCCCTCACGGAGCGACCAACGGGAGGAACCACGTGGCGCCATCCGCAGCCGTCGAACACCGCGCGTTGGACGGCGTCGCCTACCGCCTCGCCGCCGATCTCGACCTGACCCGGCCGGCGACCTCCGTGGTCGAGGTGGTCGCCGACGGCCGACTGTACGAACTCACGGCGGGGCCGGCCGCGTTGGCCGAGGCCGTGGCCGCCTCGCTGGGCGTGACCGCCTTCGACAGCGAACTCGCCTTCCAGGGCGGGACGTTGCGCACCGCCACCACCAGCGAGTACGACGCCCAGGCCCAACAGGTCGAGAACCCCACGCTCGTTGTCTGGCAGGGCCGGCGGTTCAGCCTGGTCACCCGCCTCTACCGGGCCGCGCTCACCGACGTGTTGCTGCTGCTGCGCACCCTGGGCATCGCCGAGCACGACGACGGGATCACCCTCTCCCCCGACGCCTCCGCCGGCACCCGCCTGGCGCGGCCGGCCACGGTGGTGAAGGAGGTGCCGACGCTCGGCCTGGTCGAGATGGGGCGGCCAACGCGCGAGCACACCGTGCAACTCCCGCCCTGGCAGGGCGCCTCGGTGCCCTCGGGCGAACTGTTCCGCGACACGCTCTCCGACGGGCGCCCGTTCTTCGTGCTGTCCGGCTCCTCGGTGTGGGCCACCATCGTGCCGCTGGCCGACACCACGGCCGACCGCGTTCCGGCGCTGGTCGACGGGCTCGACCTGCGGGCCGTGGGGTGAGCGCCGGGTGACGTCGCTGCTCGCCGCCGTCGCCACCGGGGTGACGCTGCTGGCCCTGCTCGCCGGCTGCGCCGGGCACGTGACCCGCCCGGGCCTGCTCCCCGAGGCGCTCGCCGCCCACCGACTGCTGCCGCCGCGCGCCGTGGCGCCGGCCGCGCGCGCCGTCACGGCGGCCGAGGGC
>NZ_RFFJ01000030.1 GCF_003696235.1 Streptomyces triticirhizae | reverse complement strand
GGGGCGCCGGGCGCCCCACCCGGGGTCAGCTCGCCGCGCGCTTGTACTTGCGGACGGCGAGGGTGCGGAAGACCGCGATGATCGCTATCGACCAGAGCAGGGACGCCAGCGCGGGGTGCCGCATCGGCCAGACGTCGGGGGCCTGGTAGTTGGGCGGGAGGTTCCCGAACAGCTCGCGGACGGCGAGCACGGTGGCGCTGAACGGGTTCCACTCGGCGACGGGTTGGAGCAGCGAGGGCATGTTCTCCGAGGGGACGAAGGCCACCGAGATGAAGGTCAGCGGGAAGAGCCAGACCAGCCCGCCGGAGGTGGCCGCCTCGGGGCTGCGGACGGACAGGCCGATCAGCGCGCCGATCCAGGTGAACGCGTACCCGAGCAGCAGCAACAGGCCGAACGCGGCGAGCGCGCTGACGATGCCGTCGTGGATGCGCCAGCCGACCAGCAGCGCGACCAACGACATCACCAGCAGGATCACCGCCGTCTGCACCAGGTCGGCGAAGGTGCGGCCGGTGAGCACCGCGCCGCGCGCCATGGGCAGCGAGCGGAAGCGGTCGATGATGCCCTTCTGCATGTCCTCGGCGATGCCGGCGCTGGCGCCGGCGACCGCGAAGGTGACCGTCTGGGCGAAGATGCCGCCCATCAGGAACTCGCGGTAGGCGCCCGCGTCCGTCCCCGCGCCGGGCAGGGTGATGGAGCCTCCGAAGATGTAGGAGAACATCACCACGAACATGATGGGCTGCACCAGCCCGAAGATGACCACCTCGGGGATGCGCAGCATCCGCAGCAGGTTGCGCTTGGCGACGACCATCGAGTCCCGCCAGCCCTGCCGGAACGAGACGCGGTCCCCCGCCCTGACGGTCGGCTGTGGGCTCGGCTCCTGAGCGGTGATGCTCACTTCTTCCCCTCCTTGTCGGCCGCCCCGTCGGCGGTCCCGGCCGCCGGCTCCTCGCCGTCCTCCGCGCCGTGCCCGGTGAGGGAGATGAACACGTCGTCCAGGGTGGGCCGGCGCAGCCCGATGTCGTCGATCTCCACGCCCTCGCCGTCCAGTTCGCGGATCACCTCGGCGAGCAGCTTGGCGCCGCCGGCCGCCGGGACGCTGAGCTTGCGCGTGTGCTCGGCCAGGGTGGTGTCACCGTCCCCGAGCCGGCGCAAGACCCGCTCGGCGACCGGGATGTGCTCGCGCGCGTGGACCACGACCTCCACCACGTCGCCGCCGGAGCGGCTCTTCAGCTCGTCCGATGTGCCCCGGGCGATGACCCGGCCGTGGTCCACCACCGCGATGGTGTCGGCCAGATGGTCGGCCTCCTCCAGATACTGCGTGGTGAGCAGCAGGGTGGTGCCGCCGGCGACCAGCTCCTCGATCACCGCCCAGAGGGCCATGCGGTTCCTCGGGTCGAGGCCGGTGGTCGGCTCGTCCATGAACATCACTGGCGGGCTGACCACCAGTGCCGCCGCCAGGTCGAGCCGGCGGCGCATCCCGCCGGAGTAGGTCTTGGCGGTGCGGTCGGCGGCGTCCGAGAGGTTGAACCGCTCCAGCAGCTCGTCCGCCCGACGGCGCGCGTCCCGCGAGGTCAGCTGGTAGAGCTGGCCGACCATCTGGAGGTTCTCCCGGCCGGTGAGGTAGTCGTCGACGGCGGCGAACTGGCCCGAGAGACCGATGGATCGGCGCACCAGCCCGGGGTGGGTGGTGACGTCGATGCCGGCGACCTCGGCCCGCCCGCTGTCCGGCCTGAGCAGGGTGGTGAGCACGCGCACGGCGGTGGTCTTGCCCGCCCCGTTGGGTCCGAGGAGGCCGAGCACCGACCCCTCGGGGACTTCGATGTCCACGCCGTCCAACGCGCGGACGTCGCCGAAGGTCTTCACCAGACCCTCGGCGTAGATGGCGGCTGGCATGTGCGCTCTCCTCTGTGGGACTCGGGATCAGAGTGGCCGGTGTGGTGTGGCCTCGCCAGTCTAGGCACACACGATGTATCGCGATAGTACTCAATGGAGTGCGACAGGGGCGCACGACCCTACTCCGCGCGCTCCTTGCGGAGCGCGCGGTTTTCCGGCGGGCGGCGCGGGCGGCGCGCCATGCGCGCCATGCGCGCCGTCGGCGGCGGGCGGGCGGCCGGCGCCAACGGGCCCGTCCGGGACGGGAGGTGACGGCGCGAAGCGCGCCGGCGGGGCGGGAAACGGCGGCGCGGGAATCGGCGGAAGGTGGTGCGGCGAGGACGGCGGAACGCCGGACGGTGGGGCGGGGGCGGCAGGAAGCGGGGCAGCGGGAAGCGGGGCAGAGGAACGCCGGACGGCGGGGCGGGGGGCGATGGCGGGGGCCCGGGGAGCGGGACGGCGACGGGCGATCGCGTGGGACGACAGCGAGGAACGGCGCGGCGGCGGGGGCGAGCCCGGCCGGCGACGGCCCGTCAGGAGAGGACGCCGTACCCGGCCTCGCGCAGCGCCACGACCACCTCGTCGCAGTGGCGCGGCCCCTTCGTCTCCAGCCACAGCTCGACCTCCGCCTCGCTCACGCCGAGCCGGGGGTCGGTCCTGACGTGGTTCACCGCCAGGACGTTGGCGTCGACCACCGACAACACCCCCAGCAGCGCGGCCAACGCGCCCGGGTGGTCCGGGAGTCGGAGCCGCAGCGAGAGGTAGCGCCCGGCGGCGGCCATGCCGTGGCGGAGCGTCCGTTCCAGCACCACCGGGTCCACGTTGCCCCCGGAGAGCACCGCGACGACCGGCCCATCGAACGCGCTCGGCTCGGCCAGCAGCGCCGCGACCGGCGCGGCACCGGCCGGCTCGACGACCAGCTTGGCCCGTTCCAGACAGTGCAGCAGCGCACCCGAGAGCGCGCTCTCGGAGACCGTCCGTACCTCGTCCACCAGCTCGGCGACCAGCTCGAACGGCACGTCTCCCGGGCGCCCGACGCGGATTCCGTCCGCCATGGTGGCCGCCCCTGGCAGCGAGAGCGGCCGGCCGGCGGCCAACGACCTGGGGTAGGCCGCCGCGCCCTCCGCCTGCACCCCGACGATCCGCACCTCGGGCCGCCGCGCCTTGATCGCCAGCGCCACGCCCGCCAGCAGCCCGCCGCCGCCCACGCTGACCACCACGGTCCGCGCCTCGGGGCACTGCTCCAGCACCTCAAGCCCCAACGTGCCCTGCCCCGCGACCACATCGGGGTGGTCGAAGGGGTGGATGAAGACCGCGCCGGTCTCCCTCGCGTAGGCGGTGGCGGCGGCCAGCGTCTCGTCGACGAGTTGCCCGACCAGCCGCACACCCGCCCCGTACTCGCGGGTCGCGGCGACCTTGGGCAGCGGGGCGCCGACCGGCATGAAGACGGTCGAGGTGACGCCCAGCAGCGAGGCGGCCAGGGCGACGCCCTGCGCGTGGTTGCCCGCGCTGGCCGCGACCACGCCCCGCGCCCGGTCCTCGGACGTCAGGGCCGCGATCCGGTTGTAGGCGCCGCGCAGCTTGAACGAGCCGGTGCGCTGGAGGTTCTCGCATTTCAACAGGACCGGGGAGCCGATCAGTTGACTGAGGTAACGGCTGCCTTCCAGGGCGGTCACCCGGGTGACCCCGGAGAGCGTCTTCTGGGCGGCGAGCACGTCCTCCAGGGTGGGCCGGCGGTGCGTGGGCATGGCACCAGTCTCGCAGGCGCCCCGCGCGCGGGCGCCCGGGGACGCGGCCGGCCGGGAACGGGGCCCGCGTGGACGACGCGGCCGGCCGGGAACGGGGCCGTCCCACGGCGGCTACCCTTGAGGGCCCGTCCACGCGCCCCCGTCCCGCTCCCGCTACCTCCCCAGACCGGACATGACGCCTGATCACACCCCTCCCCAGTCCCCGCCCCCGGCCGCGCCGGTCGCCCCGCCCGGCGGGCCCCGGGACGACGAGCTGCTCGACGCGTTCCAACACGAGGTGGCGGTCTTCGCCCGCAGGGCGGAGCAGACCCGGCTCGGCGGCCTCGGCCCCGCCCGCAACTCGATGGACCGCGCCGCCTATCTGCTGCTCAGCCGCCTCGACGTCGGCGGCCCGACCGGCGTCAAGGCGTTGGCCGCCGGCATGGGCATCGACTCGTCGACGGTGACCCGGCAGGTCGCGCCCCTGGTGGACGCGGGCCTGGTGCGCCGCGCCGCCGACCCGGAGGACGGGCGGGCGGTGCTGCTGCACCTGACCCCGCCCGGGCGGGAGCGGCTGGAGGAGGTGCGCGCCTCGCGGCGGGCGTTGATGGCGCTCCTCACGGAGGACTGGACCGAACAGGAGCGCGCGGACTTCCGCGCGCTCCTGGCGCGCTTCAACGCCTCGATCGCCCGCTTCCACGGCCGCCCCCTCGCGCCGGGGCCCTGAGCGGCCGGGGCCCGGGGCCGGGGAGACCGGCGCTCCGGGGTCAGACCGCCGCCAGCGCCTGCCCCAGGTCGGAGAGCAGGTCGTCGAGCGACTCGATGCCCACCGAGAGCCGGACCAGGTCCCCCGGCACCTCCAGCGCCGAGCCAGCCGCCGAGGCGTGCGTCATCCGCCCCGGGTGCTCGATCAACGACTCCACGCCGCCCAACGACTCGCCCAGCGTGAAGACTTCGGTCCGGTCGCAGAGCGCGACGGCCGCCTCCTCGCCCGCCGCCAGCCGGAACGACACCATCCCGCCGAAGTCCCGCATCTGCTTGCCCGCCGTCTCGTGCCCCGGGTGCGAGGGCAGCCCCGGGTAGCGCACGTCGGCGACCTTCGGGTGTGCGGCGAGCATCTCCGCGATCCGCGTCGCGTTGGCGCTGTGCCGGTCCATCCGCACCGCGAGCGTCTTGATCCCGCGCAGCACCAGCCAGCAGTCGAAGGGGCCGGCGATCGCGCCCATCGCGTTCTGGTGGAACGCCAACTCCTCGGCCAGCGCCAGGTCCGAGGTGACCAGCGCGCCGCCCACCACGTCGGAGTGGCCGCCCAGATACTTCGTCGTCGAGTGCACCACCACGTCGGCGCCCAGCGCCAGCGGCTGCTGGAGGTAGGGGCTCGCGAAGGTGTTGTCCACCACCAGGCGCGCGCCGGCGGCGTGCGCCAGGTCCGCGATCAGCGCGATGTCGGTGATGCCCAGCAGCGGGTTGGACGGGGTCTCCACCCACACCACCTTCGTCTCCGGGCGGATCGCCGCCCGCACCGACATCGGGTCCGAGGTGTCCGCCACCGACCAGGCCACGCCCCACCGTTCGACCACCTTGGCGACCAGCCGGAACGTGCCGCCGTACGCGTCGTTGGGGATCACCAGGTGGTCACCCGGCTTCAGCACCGTGCGCAGCAGGCAGTCCTCGGCGGCCAGCCCCGAGGCGTAGGCCAGCGCGCGGGAGCCGCCCTCCAGGGCGGCGAGGTTCTCCTCCAGCGCGGTGCGGGTCGGGTTGGCGGAGCGGCTGTACTCGTAGCCGCCGCGCAGCCCGCCGACGCCGTCCTGCTTGTAGGTGGACACCTGGTGGATGGGCGGGACCACGGCGCCGGTCAACGCGTCGGGCTCCTGCCCCGCGTGAATGGCCAACGTCTCGAAGCGCCGTCCCACAAACTGCTCGTTCATGGGCCCACGGTAGTGGCCTTACCGTGGAGTCAGGCACCAGGAACGCCCGTTCGCCGCGCCTTCGGGCCGGGCGACATAGGGTGTTCATGCCCCGCACACACTCCGCCGCCGCCGCGCCGCCCGCGCGGGAGCGCGGGAGCGTGTCGGCCGGACACGAAGCGACGAGGGGGAGCGACTCCGCCATGGAAGCCCTGATCCTGCTGATCGCCCTGACCGCCATCTTCGGCGTGCTGGTGCTGCCGGCGCTGCGCCGCCGCAGGGAACGGCAGGAGTTCGAACGGGCCGCCGCCCAGGCGGACGCCGCGACCGGACCGGCCGGGGCCGGGATCTCGCTGGGCAAGCCCGGGGACGCCGCCGAGGGCCCGAGGGCCGGGCTCGTTCCCGTCGACCAGCTGGACGTGCGGCTGCCGGGGCCCGACGACCCGCTGGTCGAGGCGTTGGACGAGGTCCGCGCCTCCGGCGACTGGCGGCCGGCCGGGCAGCTGCTGGCGATCACCGACGACAGCGAGCTGCGGTGGCAGCGCGTGCAGTCGCTGGCCGGCGCCGCCGCGATGGAGCTGGCCGGCTGGCGCGCGGCGGGCGGCACGCCCGACGACGGCCGCCCCGACGCGGGCTGGCTGCGCCGCTGGCGCGGCGAGGAGCCTCGCGACCCGGGCGGCGCCCAGGTGTACGCGCAGTTCCTGGTGTGGCAGGCGATGGCCGACCCCGGCGCCGCCGAGTACCGGATCATCCTGGAGGAGGCCCGCGCGGTCTGCGCCGAGGCCGCCGAGCTGGCCCCCGACGACCCGATCCCGCACATCGTGGAGCTGGCCATCGCGCGGGGTCTCGACTACGCGCGGGAGGAGTTCGACGCGGTCTGGCGGCGGGTGACCGAACGTGATCCGCAGCACATGGGCGGGCACCTGGCCGCGCTCCCCTATCTGTCGGAGAAGTGGCACGGCTCGCGCAAGGAGGCCGAGGGCTTCGCCGCGGCGGCCGCCGGCGCGGCGAAGCCGGGGAGCCTGCTGCCGGCGCTGCCGCTGTTCGCCGTCTACGACCACCTGCCCGACCTCCAGCACTCGCCTGGCATGTACCAGGGGGCGGTGGTGTCGGACGCGATCGAGGCGGCCCAGTTCGCGTTGCACCATGTGCGCGAGGACCACCCGGTGCAGCCGCACGTACACCATCTGTTGCTGTGTTTCCTGGTGCGGGCGGAGCGGTACCCGGAGGCGGCGGAACAGGTGCGGGCCATCGACGGTTATGTGGGGGCGATCCCCTGGGTCGACGGCGAGAACCCCGCGACCGAGTACGCGGCGTACCGGGCCATCGCCATCGCCGGCCGGTAGCCAGCCGGGCCGATCACGACCGAGGAGCGAGGAGAAACGAGGACATGCTGTACACCTTCAAGAACCGGCTGCCGACCAGCGACGAGGCCCTGCCGGGGCGCGACGCGAGCCCGTACCCGGTGCCCGAGACGCACACCGTGCTGGGGAACCCGCTGCTCGGCCCCTACCCGGAGGGCCTTGAGGTCGCCGACTTCGGCCTGGGCTGCTTCTGGGGCGCGGAGCGCCGCTTCTGGCAGACGCCCGGCGTGTGGACGACGCTCGCCGGCTACCAGGGTGGCCACACCGCTTACCCCACCTACGAGGAGGTGTGCGGCGGGATGACCGGACACACCGAGGCGGTGCGGGTGGTCTTCGACCCGGCGAAGGTCTCCTACGAGGAGATGCTGCGGGTCTTCTGGGAGTCGCACGACCCGACGCAGGGCTTCCGGCAGGGCAACGACGTGGGCACGCAGTACCGTTCGGCGATCTACACGCACTCGCCGGAGCAGGAGCGGATCGCGGAGCGCTCGCGCGAGGCGTACCAGAAGGTGCTCAGCGACTCGGGCTACGGTGAGATCACCACCGAACTCGCCCCGGCCGGCCCGCGCCCGTTCTATCCGGCTGAGGGGTACCACCAGCAGTACCTCGACAAGAACCCGGCGGGGTACTGCGGTCTGGGCGGCACGGGGCTGAGCTGCCCGGTGGGGGTGGCGAAGGCCTGACCGGCCACGGGGCGGCGGAAGCCACGGTTCGAGGGTGACGGGGCCGGCCCGTCACCCGTTCGGGGGGCCGGGGGTGGGTGCCGCCGGATACGCTGCCCGCAGCGAGCGGAATCCCACCCAGGGGAGACGCCATGACCACCTCCGTGCCGGAGCAGCCCCTCATTCCGTAGCCGCCCGCGACGGTGGCGGCGCTGCGGCAGGCCGTCGCGCGGATCGCGCCCGCCGCGTTGCCCTCGTTCGCCCGGGAGTTGGACCAGGCGGCCGACCAGGCGCGACTCGGCTCGGATCTGGCTCCGCTGAGACGCTTCGTCGCACGGTGGGCGGTCCATGCGCACATCCAGCGACAGCCTCACCTCGCCCGACGGCCGCGTCACCGGGAGGATGTCGCGGCCTCGGGGGACGCGGTGCGGGCCCGCGAGGCCGCGTCGGAGACCGGTCGCATCCTGGACGAGGCGCACGCCGCGCTGGCGTCGTCGTCCGGATCGTCCCGCCCTTCGAGCACCTGTGAAAGTTTCGGATCGGGTCAGGTGCCTGCCTGGCGAGGCTCACCGTGGTGATCGCCCCCCTGCTCTGCTCGTCGGTGAGGGGACTCTCCCAACACGCTCCGGACGATAGAGTGCAAAGCGGAATCCGGCGTGGCCTACCGGTGGGGGTGGGAACTCTTGTTACTCAGCGGGCGATCGACGCCTGGTCCCAGGAAGCCCGAGAGTGGGGCGCGGGTGGGGAGCGGGCTTCAGCCCCCGCCTCCCCCGGCCTCGTCGCTGCGCCGGAACGCGGTGTGGCACCTCTACGACGCCCCCCTCTATCGCGACTGGCTGTTCTGGATGACCGTCATCTGGGGAATGGCCATGGTGATCTCGTCTCCGTCAGACGAGACCGAGGAAATGCCGGTCTGGCTGAACACAGTTCTCGCGACCATCGCCATCATGGCGTGTCTCGGCGTTCTTCCCGCGTGGCTGCGCCTCGTGTTCCGGCGGTGGTGGTGGGCCCGACGCCACGGTGGGTCCGGTGCGCTCGCCTCTCCCCCGGCGCCCGCTCGGGACTGGAGCCGGGAGTCGTGGGCCGCGCCTTCGTCCGGCCAACGGCTCAACCGCCCACTGCGACCAGGGCAGGAGCCACTCACCGCGCCAGAGACGACCGTGTCCGGTGCGGGCCAGCCCCATGCGCCTTCGCCGACAGCGGGCACCGTGGCCGGCGAGGGCTCCGAGGCGAAGCCAGCAGGAGTGACGGATGACGCTCCGGCCGCGCCCCACGGGACACCGGTTCTCGAAAGTCCCCAGGTTTCGCGCGGCACACAGAACAGCCTCTCCGGGGTGGCCCACGGCCCCGTGTTGCAAGCAGAACAGTTCAATGCCCCCGTGACGATCAACTTCCAGTACTCCTCGGATGTACGGCCGGCACACCACGAGGAGAGGAAAGGGTCAGGACCAGGCGGACGGAAAGTCACTCCCAAGGTGCCGCGAACGGCCGGCGAACTTGTCGCACTGCTCGACCACCAGCCCCCGATGTGGGAGCACCTGGCCTGGGCCGGCCATTTGGCCATCGGAGTGAGAAAGCTGAATCCCAAGTGGCTGGACCACAGGATGGGATACCCGGGCCGCGGGCAGATCTTCACGTCTGCGGAGGCAGCCGTCGACCATGCGGAGAACGCCCTCCACTACATGATCGACATCGTGGAACAGATCGACTACTGGCTCTCCCCGCAGATGCGGGAACTGGCCTTCGGAAGGCCAGGAAGCTCCGGGGATGCCGCCGTGATCGAGCACACGGCCCATCGACTTCTTGGCGTCTACGAAGGATGCATGGACTGGGCGATCGACCTCCGTTCGGCCAGACCACCGGCCGCCCTGTCGCGACTGTTCCAGTTGGCTGCCGACCACGCGAACAACCCGGTGCGCGCATTCCGCGACTTCGTCGAACTCACGGTCTCGGAGTTCGACAAGTTCTCCGCAGTGGACTGGTACGCCCAAGAAACCAACATCGAGGTCTCGCTGCCCTTCACGATCACCGGTGACGCGGAACTCTCGCGCCAGTTCGCGGCGGAGCGCAGTCGCGTTCTGGCGTCCCTCCGCCGAGGATAGAAGGCCGAACTCGGGCGCCGCTGGGAGGGGTTGGAGTCACTCCGCCGCGTTGCGGAGGACCCTGCCGCGAGCGAGTTGGACCTCCGGCGAGCGCTTGATGCGATACGCGAGGAGTTCGGTATCGAGACGCGCCGCGCGAGTGCGACCGTTCTGATCGGGCATCCGGCACCGCATCCCGAGGTGAGTGAAACGGAGATCAGCGACACGTTCCGTCGGCTGAACTCCCATGTGAACCGCGTCGAGGTGGTGACCTACAAGGAACTCATCGACAACGCCGCGCGCGCCATGAACGGCCCGACCCGACGGGCGCCCCGGACTCGGCCCGCGCAGGACGGGCCCGGCTCGGCGCCGCTCGCACCCGAGCCGCGTCCGTGACGGGTCACCCACCTCCGGCCGAAAAGGTGGTGGTGTGGGGGGTTGGGGGCGGGTAGGGAAGGGGCTGGGGCCGTTTGGTCCCTCGGTGTCGTGAGCGGACCGCGTGCCGTGAACGGGCCACCGCCGTCGAGGACTTGAGGAAGCGCCGACGATGCTGACCGACCTGACCCACCGCCTGCCCACTCCCGAGGAGGCGTTACCCGGACGTTCCGAGCCGATGTTCACCATCCCCGAGCGGCACCGCGTGCTCGGCACTCCGGTGCTCGGGCCCTACCCGGAGGGCTTCGAGATCGCGGAGTTCGCGATGGGCTGCTTCTGGGGCGCGGAGCGGCGCTTCTGGCGAACGGAGGGGGTGTGGACCACGGTGACCGGCTTCCAGGGCGGCACGACGCGGCACCCCATCAGCGACGAGGTCGCCTCCGGCCGCACCGGCCACGCCGAGACCGTGCGCGCGGTGTTCGACCCGGCGAAGGTGTCCTACCGGACCCTGCTGCGCGTGTTCTGGGAGGGCCACGACCCGACCCAGGGGATGCGGCAGGGCAACGACATCGGCACCCACTGCCGTTCGCTGGTCTTCCACCGCTCCCCCGCCCAGCGCGAGGCGGCCGAGGAGACCCGGGAGACGTACCAGAAGATCCTCACCGAGGCCGGATACGGCCCCATCACCACGGAGATCGTGGCCGAGGCGGACTTCCCGTTCTACCCGGCCGAGGAACGGCACCAGCAGTACCTCGACCGCAACCCGCGCGGCTACTGCGGCCTCGGCGGCACGGGCCTGGCCTGCCCCGTCGACTAGACCACCACCCGCCACGAGCGCACCGCTGAGCCCCCGGTGTCCGTCCGCCTCCTTCGGCGGACGCGAACCGGGGGCTCACGCGTGCGCGGGGGCGCCGCTCTGCCTCCGGCAGATCTGCTGGAGGGCGAGACGGGGGACGCGGGGCGGGGTGGGGGCGCAGGGTGGGTGGGGTGGACGGCGTTCCCGATGGGGGCGCCGGAGGCAGTGGAGGAGGAGTGTGATGACGCCACCGGTCACCGCGGCCGAGGGGGAGACCCAGGCGACGCGGTTCGACGACGATCTGAACGCGCGGCTGTTGACGCAGCGGATCGTGTTCCTGGGGACGCAGGTGGACGAGGTCTCCGCCAACCGGGTCTGCGCGCAGCTGCTGTTGCTGTCCGCCGAGGACCCCCGCAACGACATCCGGCTCTACGTCAACAGCCCGGGCGGCTCGGTCACGGCGGGGCTCGCGATCTATGACGTGATGCGGCTCATCCCCAACGACGTGGCCACGTTGGTGATGGGGTTCGCGGGCAGCATGGGCCAGTTCCTGCTGACGGTGGGCGCGCCGGGCAAGCGGTACGCGCTGCCCAACGCGCGGATCATGATGCACCAGCCGTCCGCCGGGATCGGCGGTTCGACGGCGGACATCGCGATCCAGGCGGAGAACCTGGAGTTCACCAAGCGGACGATCGAGCGGATCACCGCCGAGCACACCGGCCAGAGCGTGGAGACCATCGCGCGGGACGGGGACCGGGACCGCTGGTTCACGGCCGAGGAGGCCAGGGAGTACGGGATGATCGACCGGGTGGTGACCTCGCTCGCCGACGTCCGCCCGGACTCGCAGCGCAGGACGGGGTTCTGAGATGGGTCAGTACACGATTCCCACGGTGGTCGAGCGCACCCCGAACGGTGAGCGGGCCTTCGACATCTACAGCCGGCTGCTGTCGGACCGGGTG
This sequence comes from Streptomyces triticirhizae, assembly GCF_003696235.1. Taxonomy (GTDB): domain Bacteria; phylum Actinomycetota; class Actinomycetes; order Streptomycetales; family Streptomycetaceae; genus Streptomyces; species Streptomyces triticirhizae. The sequence goes on along the minus strand of NZ_RFFJ01000030.1, from coordinate 29,919 downwards.
ATCTTCCTGGGCACGGAGATCGACGACGGGGTGGCCAACGTGGTCATCGCGCAGCTGCTCCACCTGGAGTCGGTGAGCCCCGACCGGGAGATCTCGATCTACCTCAACTCCCCCGGCGGCTCGCCCACCTCGCTGATGGCGATCTACGACACGATGTCGTTCATCAACGCGCCGATCGCGACGTACTGCGTGGGCCAGGCCGCCTCGTCGGCCGCCGTGCTGCTGGCGGCAGGGGAGCAGGGGCGGCGGGCCGTGTTGGACCACGCGCGGGTGCTGCTGGGCCAGCCGGTCAGCGGCGGGCGGCAGGGCACGGTGGCCGATCTGGCCATCCAGGCCAAGGAGATGCTGCGCATCAGGGGCCAGATGGAGGAGGTGCTCGCCCACCACACCGGCCACGACGTGGCGAAGCTCCGCGCCGACATGGACCGCGACCGGGTGTTCACGGCGCGGGAGGCCGTGGAGTACGGCCTGGCCGACCATGTGCTGAGCCGCAGGCAACGCCCGGCGTAGCGCGGGCGCCCGGCGCCGGGTTCGGCCGGTCAGGCCGCGAGCAGCACCGCGCCGCCGCCGAGCGGCGGGGCGGTGCCGGCCGCGCGGTGGCACGGGTCGAACAGGGAGGTGGCGCGCCCGTCGGCCGGCTCCTCGGCGGCGGGTTGGTCCGCCGGCCGCTCCGCTGGCGCGGGCGCGTCGCCCAACGGCGCGTCGCTGACGGCGCGTTCGGGCGCCTCCGGCACGAGGCCGGTCCCCAGCGCGAGGCCGGTCTCCGGCGCGAGCCGTGCGTGGGCCAGGGCCAACAGGTCGGCGAGCCGCAGCCCGAGGGCCTGCGCGGCCGCCGCCAGCACCTCGGACGACGCCTCCTTGCGGCCCCGCTCCACCTCGGAGAGATACGGCATCGAGATCCGCGCGTCCTCGGCGACGTCCTTCAACGTCCGCCCGCGCGCGAGGCGTTCGCGGCGGAGCACCTCGCCCACCACGTGCCGCCAGAGCGGCTCGCGGACCCGGCCCGGGGCGGGCACCGGGCGCAGAAAGCCGATCCCGTGCCGTGCTCCGGCGGCGGAACGGTCGCGGACGCGGGCTGGTTCTGGCGCTTGGCTGCTGCTCACCCTCCCAGGGTAGGAGCGGGAGCCGGAGGAGGAACGGTGCGAACGTTCCGCCCCCCGCGAAACCCGGCGCCGCCCGGCCCGGGACGACGAACGGCGTGACGGCGCCGCGTTGTCGGCGTGTCTCGGAACGATCCGGGCGGGGGCCGGGTCCCGTCGCCCCAGCCGTCCCACCGGAACCGTTCGCACCATCGTCCCCAGCGGCACCATGGGCCCTCGCCACGAAAACCGGGAAACAACAGGGCACAGAAGGAGAAACGGCCGTCCAGGGTACCCACCGGCTTTACGCCATTCCGCATGTGCTCGTTCGTTGAGGTTGTTCGCAGGGGATGTGCCGCCCACTGGCCGCGCTCAGGACCGTATGCGAGAGTGGATGCCCCTTGGTCACAGGGAGGGGCTACGGTGACGCAGTACGACACGCTTGCCGCACGACTCGCCGATATCGAGAAGGCCATCGGATTCCTCCGCGAAAACCTGGAGTTCCCCTCGTTCCTGCGCGCCCTGGGACCGGTGCGCGGAAAACGGGTCCTCGACGTGGGCTGCGGTGACGGCCACTATGCGCGGATGGTGGCCGAGTTGGGCGCCGAGCAGGTGGTGGGGACGGACTCATCGGCCGAGATGATCCGGTTGGCCGAGGCCGCCGACGAGGCGCGGCCGCTGGGGATCGACTACCAGGTGCACGATGTGGCGACGATGCCGGAGCTGGGCCCGTTCGACCTGGTCATCGCCGTGAACGTGCTCCACTACGCGGACAGTAGGACGACGTTGGACGCCATGTGTCGGCGGATCGGCTCCCAGCTGGCGCCCGGTGGCAGGCTCCTCGCCTATGTCGGGAACGCGCGGTGCGAGCCGGAGGTGGTGCGGGACTTCGGTTTCCTCGTGGACCGCCCGGCGCACCTCGGCGAGGGAGATCCCTACACGATCACCATTCCCGTGACTCCGCCCGCCTCGTTGCGCGTGCACCACTGGCTCCCGGAAACCCTCGAACGGGCCGTGGAATCCGCCGGATTCACCCGGGTCACCTGGGAGGAAATGGTGTGCTCCGACTCTTCGGGCGCCGATGACGCCCGTCTGGAGCGGCTGTTGAAGAGCCCGCCGAGTCTTCTTCTCAGCGCCCACAGGGAATAACCCGAAACGCTTCACCGGCAGCCGCTCGGGCCGTCGCGTTCATTCCGGAGAAAAAAGGGGGAACGGGTGCGCACCATGCAGTTGTGGAAGTCCGGTCTTGGGCTTCTCCTCGACCGTAGGGCGGAGTTCGGGAAGCCGATGGTCTTCCGTCTCGACCGCCCCTTCGACATCGATCCGGCCGGCCAGCGGGTGCTCGACATCGAGGCGATGGCCCAGTGTGTGCGCGACGCCGCTGGCGCCCTGCACGCGGCGGGAGTTCGCCGTGGCGACCGGTTCGCGGTGTACAAGGACAACCATCTCGACTGCCTCCTGCTCGCCGCCGCCGGGATCAGGATCGGCGCGGTTCCCGTCATGCTGTCGGGTCTGCTCCCCACCGACCCGGCGCTGGCGCTGCTGCGGCGGACCGAGCCGAAGCTGCTGGTCAGCAACCGGAGGCTGCTGTCCAGGGAGGGGAACGGCGGGGAGTCGCTGACCTCCTTCGCGGAGCGCACCGTGTCGCTCGACGGGGGCGTGCCGGGCGCGACGCCCTTCGCCGAGCTGTACGGGAGCGCCGATCCGGCCCCGGACCCGCGCCCCGACGACGAACTGATGATGCTCACCCACACGTCGGGAACGACGGGCGTGCCGAAGTTGATCATGTACACCCCGGAGAAGCTCCAGGGGCAGATGGCCCGGCTGGAGTGCCGCCATCTGCCGCCGATCACGTTCCGGCGGAACGACACGGTGGCCATGTTCTGCCCGTATGTGCACGCCCGCGCGTTCACCTGGATCTACTCGGTGCTGACCCTGGCGCCGACCAAGGTCCTGGTGATGAGCGAGAGCGATCCCCAGGTCGTCGGGCCGCTCTTCGAGCGGCACCGGCCCACGGTGATCGAGGCGTTGCCGATCGACTACGCCCGTCTGGAAGGGCTCGCCGACGACCGGCGGAGCCGGGCCTTCGCCTCGGTGCGGATGTTCGTGGGCAACTTCGACGCGGTGCGCTGGCCGATCATCCGCACCTTCCTCAACGCGTCCCGCCACCGGTTCCCCGTGTGGCGGGAGGGCTACGGGCAGTCGGAGACCGGTGGCATGGGGATGACGTTCATCTCGCGCCGCACCGCGAACCGGCGGCGCGACGAGCTGCCTGGGCCACGGAAGGTCGGGCGGCCGATGCCCGGGTTCACCCAGCTGAAGGTCGTGGACCCGAAGACGTTCGCGCCGGTGCCCGACGGCCGGCCGGGGCTGGTCCTGGCGCGCACCAGGGCGCGGTGCGTCGGCTACTACGGCGAGCCCGAACGCTGGGAGGAGAAGGTCAGGGGCGAGTGGTGGAACACCGGTGACATCGGCATCAGAAGCAGGACCGGCAGCCTGCGGCTCCTCGACCGGGAGGTCAACCACGTCCCCGGCATGAGCTGCCTGGAACAGGAGGACATCCTCGTCGACCGCCTGCCGAAGGGGCACGACGTGGCCCTGCTGACGGTGCCCGACGGGCCGCCGGTTCCCGTCGTCGCCACGCCCGACGGCACGCTCGACGAGGCGAGCTGGGCCGGGGCGACGCGTGGGCTGCCCGCGCTGGCGAAGCCGGTCGTGATCGCGTCCGACGCCATGCCGCGCACCGGCACCGGGAAGATCGTCCGGGAGGAGCTGCGGCGGCGCCACCTCGGGGAGACCGAGCCTCCCGGCAGCGGTCGGTGGACCTGATGGCGGCCCACGGGGACGCGACCGGCGGCGCGGACCGGAACGGGCCGGGTGCCGCGAACCGGCCGCGATTACACCGGCGTTCGTTTGTCGTCGAGCCGTTCTCGGAGGCGTGTGGCGCGGTCTGGGAGCTGCGGCAGCACGTGGTGTTCGGGGTGAGCCCGGGGAACAGCTACTTCAACGAGGCGCGGCTGGCCGTCCTGCTCGACTGGCTCCGCGCGGAGTTCGCCCGCGTCGACGTCGTCGTGCCGGACTCCGCGCTGGAGCACACCTATCTGGCCCTCGACTACGACGCGCGGCGCGCGGCGAGAAAGGCGCGCGCCGAGACCAACGTGCTCCACAACCGCGTCACCCGGGCCTGGGACAGCGTCGGCGGGCGGCGGGCCGGCGACGGCCTGCACCGGATGTCGGAGCTGGTGCCCCATCCCGTCTACCGGGAGCGGCTGGTGGAGTGCGAGGAGGCGCTGGCCGAGGACGAGGTCCTGTGGGACACCTGCGCGGAGATGAGCCGGGAGGTGCTGACGCTCAAGGGGTTCGAGGGGCCGTTCACCACCGAGCGCCTGCGGCGGGCCGTGCGGTATCTCCTCGCCGAGCTGCCGTTCTTCCTGGCCTCGGCGGAGATCTTCGGCGCGCCGACCTCGCTGAACTTCTACCATCGGCCGCTGCCGCTGGCGGAGTTGGTCTTCTCCGGCAAGTCCCTGCTCCGGCCGGGGCCCGGGCAGGGCTACGCCACGGTCCGGCCCGTCCAGTCCGCCTGACGCCGCGCGCCGTCAGTCGGCGCGCAGCGCCCGGAGCATCCGGCGCAGCGCGGCCGTGGTGGCGGCCAGGTCCTCGGGCCCGGAGGCGGCGGAGGCCAGCCAGAGCGCCGCCTCGTTCATCGCCCCGGACAGCAGGTGAACGAGCGGCGCGACGGGCTGCGGGGCTATGCGGCCCGCCTCGACCAGGGCGGTCAGCGCCTCGCCGAGGTGGCGCGCGGAGGCGGCCTCGTCCATCGCGCGCCACTCGGCCCAGCCGAGCACGGCCGGGCCGTCCACCAGCATGACGCGCTCCGTGCCGGGTGCCGTGGCGGCGGCCAGGAACTCCTCGCAGCCGGCGACCAGTTGCTCCCAGGCGTCCGCCTTGGCCTCCGCTGCGGCCGCCACCCGCTCGCCGACCTGCCGTTGCACCTCGGCGAGGACGGCCCGGAAGAGGTCGGCCTTGCCGCCCGGGAAGTGGTGGTAGAGCGCGCCCTTGGTCACCCCGGCCGCGCTGACCAGCTCCGCCAACCCGACGGCGGCGTAGCCGCGTTCGGCGAAGAGCCGCTCCGCCTCCCGCAGCAGCGCCCGCCGGGTCTGCTCCCGTTGCCGCGCCCGAACGCCCGGCTCCTCCATCGCGCACTCCCCTCGCTGACGTTCCCCCTCGTTGACATACCGATGGTACGCCCCTAGCCTGCTTCACATACCGACGGTATGCGAAAGGGTTCATCATGCGTCTGACCAGCCTCTATCCGGTGATCTGCACGGCAAGGCTCGCCGAGTCCCACGCGTTCTACACGCGGCTGCTGGGCTTCGAGACCACCTTCGAGGCGGACTGGTACGTCAGCCTGCGCCATCCGGCGGGCGCCGGGCACGAGTTGGCGCTGCTGGACCACACCCACCCGACGCTGCCCGAGGCGTACCGGGCGCCGGCGAGGGGGCTGTTGCTCAACTTCGAGGTCGAGGACGTGGACGCGGAGTGGCAACGGCTGGTGGTCACCGAGGGGCTCAAGCCCGTTCTGGAGCTGCGCAGCGAGGACTTCGGGCAGCGGCACTTCATCGTGGCCGACCCCAACGACGTGCTGGTCGACGTCATCACGCCCATCCCGCCCAGCGGGGAGTTCGCCGAGAACTACGCCCGGTGAACCTCCCGCCGGCCAGACGCGCGTTCGCCCCGCCGGCCGTGACCCGGGCCGGCGGGGCGAACGGTCAACAGGCGGTGGCTCAGCCGAAGTTCACGTCCGAGCAGATGTAGTAGGACTGGTCCGAGTGCGAGGCCTGCCAGATCGTGTACACGATGTGGTGGCCGCTGCGGCCCGGCGCCGAGACGTCGACCAGCATGTGGGAGCTGGGCGCGACGCGGTCGGTCTCGGCGAGCAACTCCAGGTCGCCCCAGCCGAGTTCGTCGGTGGTCGGGTCGAAGCCCTGCTTGGTCACATAGACCAGCAGGTAGTCGGCCCCGTGCAGGGCCTGGTCGTGCAGGTCGACGGTGAAGTTGGTGCCGACGTTCGCCGTCTTCCAGTTGCCCGGGGTGTCCATGGCCGCGTAGCGGCCGTCGCCGGTGAGGCCCGCGCTGCACAGCTGGCCGTCGGGGATGGCGCCCTGGTGGTCGCCGGCGACGCCCTCGCGGTACAGGCCGTTCCAGTTCCACATGGCGTTGGTGTCGGTCTGCCAGGCGGCCCAGCACATCGGGTCCTCCTGCTCCATGGCCGGGTTCTGGAAGTCGTCGCCCCAGCGTTCCCAACAGCCGTAGTTGCGCGAGGGCGGGTCGATCACGGAGCCGTGCGCGGAGGCGCCGCCGGCCCAGGGCACCAGCAGCAGCATCGCCACGGCCGAGACCAGTCCCACCACGCGCGCGGTCCAACGGCGCCCGGCGCGGGCTCCGCCGGCGCCGCCTCCGCCTCGTTCTCGGTTCATCCTCGGTCGCCACCTTCCGTCGTGGGGGGTGTCAAGTCACGGGAGCGCTCCCATAGTTGACCTGCCCGTTACCCGTGGACATGTCAGCGAAACCGGCGGCGCGGAGTTCGACACGTTCGCGAACGACTTCGACGATCGGCAAACGATTTCGGCGCTCCGACGAGGTCAGAGGCGCTGCGCGCCGGGGCGTCCGGCGACGACCTCGAAGGCGGCGACCGTCTGGATTCCGGAGCCGGGAACGGTGACCATCGGCGTCACCCGGTAACGCGCCGTGAGCGCCTGCGGGGTGGCCTCCACGACGGTGTAACCGCGCTGCGCGCTGTGCCACTTGAGGTGCGGGTTGACCCCGCCGGTCATCCACGCCGCGCCGATCTCGTCGGTCGGGGCGCCGTCCTTGCCGGAGCTGATCGAGGTGCCGGCGAACTCGGTCGCCACCACCGGGGCGTTCTCGTCCGCGAAGTCCAGCGTGAGATCGGCGACCACGGCGCGGTGGATGTCGCCCGTGACGACCACCGGGTTGGCGACGTTCCGCTCCCACAGGCCGGTCAGCAGCCGGTCGCGGGCGGCGGTGTAGCCGTCCCACATGTCGAGGCCCGAGGCGTGGACGAACGGGTCCGGGTTCTGGTCGACCTGGGCGACCAGGGTCTGGTTGGCGAACACGTTCCAGGTGGCGCCCGAGCGGCCGGCGCCGTCCAGCAGCCACCGTTCCTGCTCGGCGCCGAGGATGGTGCGCTCGGGCGCCGAACGCTCCACGTCGCAGTCGGACTTGATGCCGTCGCCACAGACCTGGTCGTCGCGGTGCGAGCGGGTGTCCAGGACGTGCAGGTCCAGCAGCCGGCCGAAGGCCAGCCGCCGGTACATCCGGGCCTCGGCGCCGTTGGGTCGCTGCGGGAGCCGCAGCGGGAGGTGCTCGTAGTACGCCTGGAACGCGGCCGCCTTGCGGGCCCGCCACGCCTCCGGGTCCTGGTCGGGGTAGCCGTCGGTGTCCAACTGGGCGAAGTCCCCGGCCCAGTTGTTCTCGACCTCGTGGTCGTCCCAGGTCAACACCCAGGGGAACGCCTGGTGCGCGGCCTGGAGGTCGGAGTCGAGGCGGGTGAGGGCGTGCCGGTTGCGGTAGTCGACCAGCGTCAACGTCTCGCGCTGGAACGACGCGTCGAGGGTGACGCCGCGCACCCCGCCGGTCTCGCCGACGCCGTACTCGTAGAGGTAGTCGCCCAGGTGCAGCACCAGGTCCAGGTCCTCGGCCGCCATGTGGCGGTAGGCGGTGTAGAAGCCCTCGTACCAGCACTGGCAGGAGGCGAACGCGAAGGTGAGCGCGGCCGGGTCGGTGGGCGCGGTGCGGGTGCGGCCCACCGGGCTGAGGTCGCCGCCGGCGCGGAACCGGTAGAAGTACTCCCGTCCCGGGGCGAGTCCGGTGACCTCGGCGTGGACGGAGTGGGCGAGTTCGGGCGTGGCCTGCTCCACGCCCCGGCGGACGCCTCGGGTGAAACGTTCGTCCTCGGCGATCTCCCACTCCACGGCCACCGTGCGCTCCGGCATCCCGCCCCGGCCGTCGAGCGCCAGCGGGTCGGGCGCCAGCCGGGTCCACAGCACCACGCCGTCCGGCAGCGGGTCGCCGGAGGCGACGCCGAAGGCGAACGGGTCGCCGGCGAACCGGGGCGCCGCCCAGGCGGTGCCGGCGCTGAAACCCGCCGCGTGCAGGGCGATTCCGCCGAGGGAGGCGCCGGCCAGGCCGAGGAGACGACGTCGCGTGAGGTCCATCAAGAGGTTCGCCCGTCTGTGCAGGGAGTGCTGACGAGGCGCCACCCTTCTGCCCTGCGGGCGGATTTCGACGGAGACTCGCCCGACACTCACCGCCCCGGCGGGATGGCGGGCGGGCCGGCGGGCCGACTTCATCGACGCGAAGTGAAGCCCTGGCCGGCGGTTTGCCCGCGCTTGACCAGGGCTGGAGCGGCCCGGGGTTCTCTGGGGTGCCGGCGAGTTCCGGTGGGTTCCGGCGGGCGCCTCAGGCGGGGAGGTTCGCGCGCAGCTTGGCGGCGAGTCCTGAGGCGTCGTAGTCCTCGGGGACACCGGGCAGGAAGATCAGGTCACCGGGGATGTGGCGGGTGCGCAGCGGAAGGATCTCCTGGTAGGCGTCGGAGGCGTACCAGGCGCGGGCGGCGTCCAGGTCGGGGAACGCGACCATTACCACGTCGCCCTCCCAGGCCCCCTCGACGACCTCGACCTGCTGCGCGCCGTGGATCAGGAACCGGCCGCCGTAGGGCGCGAAGGTGCCCTGGATGCGCTCGAGGTACGTGATGACGTCGGGGTGTGGCTCGGTGGGCAGCAGCCGGGCGAGGGCGTAGGCGGTCATGGTGGCCTCCTGGACTGGTCGTTCGCCGGGTCTCCCCGGGTGGTCCCGGGGTCGCTCCCCCGGACATGGCCCCATCCTGCGGGTGGCGGGCCCGAGGTGTCGATGACCTCCCAGGTCATGGCCGGCGTCGGGGACTGGGCGACGTCGGGAACTGGGGCTCTGGCCGGGTGGGTGCGGGTGGTGTGTTGGGTGCGGGGTTTGTCTGCGGGTCGGTGGCCGGTGCGGGGCAGCCCGACTGATCGTTTGTTGGTCGACGAGACTCGTTGTGAGGGGTTGGGGTTCTGGCGCGGGCCACGACGCCGGGCCTACATGGCGCACGACCGGCCGGGGGCGGGCGTAACGAATGCCGGCAGGAGGCTGGCTGGGAAGGGGGGCGCGGCTTCCGGGAGGTGGGGTTTGTTGCCGCCAGGGGTGGTCGGGAATGGCGACCGTGCCTCCGGGCGCAGGGACCGCGCCGAGTTCGAAGGCCGGCCGGCGGCTGGGGGCGTGCGTAGCGCGCACCGGCTTCGCCGGCCTGCCCCGGCATGTCGTCCGTCTCTGACCTGGCCGATCGTCGGACGTCTGGCGGGGGCGGTGCTGGCGGTTCGGGCAGGTGGGCGGTGTCGTTGGGTGTCCCGTCAACGACCACGCTGCCGCGCGAACATCGCCTGCCGGTGGGATAGTCCGCGCGTCGTCGACTCCCGAAGGCGGGCGCGCGGGGGGGCCAGGGTTTGCCGGCCGGGGCCCGGTTGGGCGGGCCCCGGCGAAGCGTCGTTGGTCAGCTGAAGGCGGCCTCGGGTCGGTCGGCGTTGACCAGGAGGGGGAGTCGGCGGCGTTGTCCGGCGGCGATGATGGCGTACTGGTACAGCGCGGGCGGTTCGTGCAGCTCCCGCATGGGCACCCAACTCGCGCCTTCGGCCGGGTCGTTGTCCGGCACCTCCGGCAACACCCCGCCATCCAGCACATAGGAGAACCCGTTCAACTCCCCCTCTTCGTCCGTCGTCGGCGTCTCGGCGAGGGAACGGTCGCATCCGGTCTGCTGCATCAGCACCTCCCGCGCGGCCAGGATCACGCACCGCCCCTGCGGCACGGTGCCGTGCGGCAGCACCCACCCGTCGTCCATCCCCTCCCGCTTCCCCCGCACCATCAACACGTGGTTCGACGCCGTGGTCGCCAACACGTGAAAGGTGAACGGAACCGAGGAACGGACAATCGTCGTACGCATGAAGAACCCTTGCCTTTGTCGATGAGTTGACTTGCTGAACTTGCGTGGTTGTTGGTCAGTAGTTCAGGGCCGGCAGCAGGCCGGACAGCGCCGTCAGCAGGCACATCAGCCCGACGAACGCCGGCCCCAACACCCCGCCGGCGTCCGGCGGTTGCTCCGGACCGGTCTCGTGCGGGCGGGGCACCACCCGCCAGTGCCGCTCCGTCCGCGCCAGAAACAACGTGTGCTCCGGGTACTCGGCCGTGTGTTGGATCGACCACACCGCCACCGGCAGCTCGTCGTCGTCGAACAGCGGCGAACGCGCCTCACAGCTCATGCACTCCGCGCCGTAGATGCCGTCGGGCACCCCGGGCCCCCGCTCCGCTACCAGCACCCAGTCCGCACCCCGAACAATCTCGGTCATCCCCCGCCCCTCCCCTTCGTCTCCGTTGGTTGATACGCGTCGGCCAGCCGCCGCAGCCGCCGCCCGAACACGGTCCGCGCTGTGCGGTACCGGGCCTTCCACCCCGACTCCGCGAAGTCCCAGACCATCGCGTGCAGTTGATCCAGACACCCACCACAGGCATAGAGCGGGGCGTGCGCCCCCACCGTCGAAACCGCCCCGATCCACACCACGGCCGTCACCTGGTGGCCGCAGAAGAACCAACACGGCCCGACCACCCAGGAGTTGGCCCCCCACCGCCCCGGCAGCGGAAGCATGAACTCCCACCCGGAATCGGCCGCCGTCATCCGCCCTGCCCCTCCGGGACGGCGCCCCAGCAGGCGAACCACACGACCTTCCCCAACCGGCAGGACCCGCCGCTGCGGAACGGCATCGGCATGAACCCGAACCCGTCCGCCATCTCCCGCAGCAGCCATAGCCCCCGCCCCGCCTCCGCACACCACTCCGGCGTCCGCAACACGGGCAGCTCCTTCGACTCGTCGAAGACCTGCACCACGACATCGCCCCCCACCCGCACCAGCCGCAGACAACACCGGTGGTTCACGGTGTGCTTGACCACGTTCGCGAGCAGTTCGCTGACCCCCAACCGCGCCAACTCGACGGCCTCCCGCGAGGCGTCCCAGCCGTGGAGCGTTACCCCGACCCGGTGACGCCACCGCTCGATCTCGGTGGTGCGGACCGTTAACGACCAGCTGTGGTCGTACTGGCCGGAAGCGGGCCGACGTACGGGAACGAGCATGAGAACACCTCCAAGGCGCGCCAGCGGAAGCCCACTTCGAGGAGTCACCTCCTGAGCGCGCTGCGTCGTGTCGTCATGATGCGCAGCTTCGTGGCGGCCCGTCAACGGCCTGTTTGGCAATCTGCCAAATCTTTGTCTGGCATTCCCTCGTTAGAGTGAGAAGAGCCCTCAACACGGTTGCGGCTGCGTAGGCTGCAAGCGCTCCAACTCATGGGAGGAAGTTCGGACATGGCTGCGGTTTACAAGGTCAGCCCACTCACGGCTCGCCGTCGCCTGGGCGCGGCGCTGCGGAAGCTCCGCGACGACCACGGGCTCACCGCCGAGGAGGTGGGTGCGCACCTGGAGTGCCACAACTCGAAGGTCAGCCGGATCGAGTTGGGCAAGCGGGCCTGCACACCCAAGGACTTCAAGGGCCTCATGGAGCTGTACGAGGTGGATGACACACAGGCGGAGGAGCTTGAGGCTCTGATGAAGCGCGCGAGGCAGCGCGTGCCACCGTGGTGGCACGCCTACAACGACGTGATCAGCAAGAACTACAGCGAGTTCATCGCCTACGAGGCCGAAGCGAGTCGATGCCGTGAGTATCAGACCGTCTTCATTCCCGGCCTTCTCCAGACTGAGGCATACGCTCGCGCGGTCACCGCAGGCGGCTCCGCTGCCCTGGGGCCCGACCAGGTGGAAGAGTTGGTCGAGGTACGGATGCGCCGACAGAGCCGGCTCTACGAGGACGATGCCCTGCTACTCGATGTGCTGACCACTGAGGCGGCAATGCGAATCCGGATCGGCGGCAGCGAGGTGATGCGGGAGCAGTTGCACAAGTTGCGCGAGGTGGCCGAACTTCCCAACGTCAATCTGCGCGTGATCCCGTTTGAGGCGGGTGAGAGGGGCGCCAGCACCGGAGCCTTCACGCTCTTCGCTTCGGAGAAGGACGACGACCCGGATGTTGCCTTTACGGAGTCCGCCGAGACCATCATGAGCCTGCGTGAGGACCTGATGACGATGCGCCGACTGAACCGCCTCTTCCGCAACTTGGCCGCTGCGGCCCTCTCGCCGCAGGATAGCCTTGAGCTGGTCCAACGTATCGAAAGCGAGCTGGTCTGAGATGACGAAGTCGGTCAACGCATCCCCGGTGGCATCGCATGATGCCGAGTGGCGCACGAGCAGCTATACGGCCGGTGACAGCGCCTGTGTAGAGGTGTCTCGGCGCTTCAGCGGGCCCGTGGTCGCCGTTCGCGACACCAAGGATCGCGCAGCCGGCCACACCACCATCTCCCCCGACGCATGGGCTGCGTTCATCAGCGCAGCAAAGGGCGGAACGTTCGACGAGCCATTCACCGCCTGACAACCATCGTTCGACAGACCGCGCGGCTCCACCAACGGGTGGGGCCGCGTTCGTCGTTCAACAACTCGTCCGCTTCGCGCCTTGACCGCCGCCGGCGGCTGGCGCGCAATGGTCCTGAGCTGGTTCACCGGTCACGAAAGCGAGTTGGTTCGAGATGACAAAGCCGGCCGACGCGTCCCGCGCCACCAGGTGGCGCACCAGCAGCTACACCGCCAGCGACGGCAACCGCATCGAGGTGGGACGGGAAGTCGACATGATCCGGCACCACCTCCCCGCGAACCGCTGGCGCAGCTCGTCGTACAGCGGTAACAACGGAGCCCAGTGCGTCGAGTTCCAGACCGTTGACGCCGGGGACATCGCGGTGGGCGACAGCAAGGACCGCGCGCGTGGCGCGTTCGTCTTCGCTCCCGCCGCCTGGACCTCGTTCGTCAACCACCTGAAGGACGAGCCCGTTCCGGATTGAACGAATCGTTCAACTCCAGACGGGCACCTAGAAAAAGAGTTCCCCACCCCCCGCGCGCCCGCCTTCGGGAGGCGACGGCGTGCGGGCTACCGAGACGGCAGGCGTTGTTCGCGCGGCAGCGTGGTCGTTGACCCGACCCCACCACCCACCCACCCCTCAACGACCAACCGGCACCGTCCCCGTGAGACGCCCGACGATCGGTCACGTCCGAGACGGGCGACATGCCGGGGCAGGCCGGCGAAGCCGGTGCGCGCTACGCACGCCCCCAGCGGCCAACCGTCCCTCCCGAAAGGCGCGGTCCCCGCGCCCGGAGGGCACGCACCGCCAGAGCTGACCCCCGATCGGCAACAAACCCCACCTCCCGGAAGCCGCGCCCCCCTTCCCAGCCAGCCCATCACAGCCATGCGTTACGCCCGCACCCGGCCGACCCACCCGCCATGTAAGCCGCGCGTCGTAGCCCGCGCCACAACCCCAACCCCCCACCCACAACACTCGTCAACGAACCAAACGACCAGTCGGGCTTCCCCGCACCGGCCACCGGCCCGCAGACAAACCCCGCACCCAACCACCCCACCCGCACCGCACCCCCACCCCGTCGCCCCGTCGCCCCGTCTCACGCCACGCGGCAGCGCAGCGGCTCTCCGGCCAGCGCCCGGGCGGCCTCCTCGGCGGCCAGCCGCTGCAACGCGTCCAGCGACTCGTCCGAGTAGAACGCGGCGTGCGGGGTGAGGATCACCTGCGGCAGCCCGCGCAGCGGTGAGTCCGCCGGCAGCGGCTCCGGGTCGTGCACGTCGAGGGCGGCCCCGGCCAGCCGGCCGGCGGCCAGCGCCTCGGCGAGCGCCGCGTGGTCGACGAGCGCCCCGCGCGCGGTGTTGACCAGCACCGCGCCCGGCCGCATCAGCGCCAGGTTCTCCCGGCCGAGCAGCGAGACCGTCTCGGGCGTGGCGGGCGCGTGCAGGGTCACCGCGTGCGAGGCCGCCAACAGCTCGGGCAGCGCGACGTGGTGGATGTCGCGGGCGGCCAGCGCCGCCGGGTCGGCGTACGGGTCGCTGGCCACCACCCGGCAGCCGAACGGGCGCAGCCGCTCCCGCACCGCCAGGCCGATGGAGCCGGTGCCGACCAGCCCCACGGTGGTGGCGGCCAGGCTCGGCAGCGAGCCGACGTCGGCCGGCCCGGCCCAGCCGGACGCCCGGATCGCGTGGTCGTAGGCCGGCAGCCGGCGCAGCAGCGCCAGCAGGCAGGCCACCGCGTGGTCGGCGACGGTCTCGGTGCCGTAGTCGGGCACGTTGGCCACCCGCACGCCCAACTCCCGTGCCGCGGCCACGTCCACGTTGTCGTAGCCGATGCCGTAGCGGATCACCGTGGCGCCGGGGGCGAGGGCGGCGAGCGCGGGGCGGCCCATCGGGGCGAAGTTCAGGAACACCACATCGGCGCCGCGCACCGCGTCCACCGTCTGGGCCTCGTCGGTGCAGTGGTGTTCGGCGAACGCGGCGCCGAACCGTTCGGCGGCCGCCCGCTCGTGGGTCACCTGGCCGAACGCCTGGTCGGCGACGACCACCCTGGGCGTTCTGGTCATGTGAGCAGCCCCCGTTCCGCGAGGTTGGACATCAGCGCGCGGACGCCGAACGTCCAGGGCTCGGCGGTCTCGGAGTGGGTGACGACGTTGACGAGGGCGCCCAGCCGGGGCGTGGCGATCCGCACCACGTCGCCGAGGTGGTGGGTGAAGCCCTCGCCCGGCGCGTCCCGGTCCTGGGTCGGCGCGAACATGGTCCCGGTGAACAGCAGCAGCCCGTCCGGGTACTGGTGGAGGCGGCCGATGGTCTGGGCGACGAGGTCCAGCGGGTCGCGGCTGATCTCGGAGAGCGAGCTGACGGACTCCAGCTGGAAGCCGTCGCGGCCGGTGATGGTGAGCGTGATGTCCAGCGACCGCACGTCGTCGAGGGTGAACTCCTCGTCGAAGAGCCGCAGGAACGGGCCGACGGCCGTCGAGGCGTTGTTGTCCTTCGCCTTGCCGAGCAGCAGCGCGCTGCGGCCCTCGACGTCGCGGAGGTTGACGTCGTTGCCGAGGGTGGCGCCGACGGCGCGGCCCACGGAGTCGACGGCGAGGACGAGTTCGGGCTCCGGGTTGTTCCACTCGGAGCGGCTCCAGACGCCTATCTCGGCGCCGGCGCCGACGGCGGAGAGCACCGGCGCCTTGGTGAAGACCTCGGCGTCCGGGCCGATGCCGACCTCCAGGTACTGCGACCACAGGCCCTCGGCCGTCAGCACCTCCTTGACCCGCGCGGCCTCGGGCGAGCCCGGCACCAGGTGCTCCAGCCGGCCGCCGATCGCGGCCAGTACCCGCTGGCGCACCTCGGCCGCGCCGCCCCGGTCGCCCTTGGCGCGCTCCTCGATGACCCGCTCCACCATGGAGCGGACGAACGTCACGCCGCACGCCTTGAGCGCCTGGAGGTCGCAGGGCGCGAGCAGGCGCGGCCGGTCGCGGTCGCCGGCGAGGGTGGCCTCCAGCACGGCGTCGAGGTCGAAGGAACGCCCGGCGTCGGCCCGTTCGCCCGCCGCGCGGACGAACGCGGCGGCGTCCGGGCGCTCCAGCAGCTCGCTGACGGTGGGCGCCTGCGGGGTGAGGTCCACGAGCCGGTCGCCGCGCAGCGTGACGACGCAGGGGCCGGCGACGGCCGGGTCCCACACCCGGCCGACGAGCACGGCCCGTTCGGCGTCCTCGGGCAGCAACGGCGGGAGCAGCGCGCCGAGTTCGAACGGCGCCGGTGTGTCGGCGGTGGCGGCGGCCGTCTCCGGGACGGGCGTCGACTCACCGGCGGGGGCCGACTCGCCGGCGGGGGTGGGCGGTTCGGCGGGCTGCGGCGACGTGTCGGTCATGACGGGGGTTCCCCCTCGTTTCCCGGGCCCAGAGCCCGATAGCGTTCGGCGAGCCGCCGGTAGTGCTCGGCGGTCGCGCGGAGGCCGGCGGCCTCCTCCTCGGTCAGTTCCCTCCGCACCTTCCCTGGGACGCCGGCGACCAGGCTGCCCGGGGGCACCTCCGTGCCCTCCAGCAGCACCGCGCCGGCCGCGACCAGCGCGCCACGGCCCACGTGGCAGCCGTTGAGCAGCACCGAGCCCATCCCGACCAGCGCGTCGTCCTCGACGACGGTGCCGTGCACCACGGCCCGGTGGCCGACGGAGACCCCGGCGCCCAGCCGGGTCGGGAAGCCGGGGTCGGCGTGCAGCACGCAGCCGTCCTGGACGTTGCTGCCGGCGCCGATCCCGATCGTCTCGGCGTCGGCGCGCGCCACGCCGGTGAACCAGACGGAGGCGCGTTCGTCGACGGTGACCCGGCCGATCAGGGTGGCGCTCGGCGCCAGCCAGGCGGAGTCGGCGACGCGCGGGGTGTGCCCGTCGAAGGTGACGAGCTGCCGCTGGGAGAGGTCTCGTTCTGTCATGCGGCCACCCCATACCATCGGGCGGCCGTCTCGCCACGGACCCGGGCCAGCCCGTCCTCGTCGAGGCCGGCGTCGGCGAGCAGGGCGGCGAGGTCGGCCAGCGTTCCGCCGTAGTCGCGGCGCAGCAGCGAGACGGGCCAGTTGCTGGCGAGCATCAGCCGCTCCGGGCCGAAGTGCCGCACCGCCTCGGCGACGAACGGGCGCAGCGCTGCGGCGTCCCAGCGTTCCCAGGCGGTGAGGACGTCGATGCCGACGGACACCTTCAGCGCGACGCCCGGGTTCGCGGCGAGCGCGGCCAGCCGGGCCGACCAGTCGGCCGCCTCGCCGGGCGCGCCGCGCTCGACCGGCGGCCTGGCCAGATGGTCGACGACGATCCGCAGGCCGGGCACCGCCTCGGCCAACTCCCCCACGGCGCTGACCTGTTCCGGGGTGACGGGCACCACGTCCCAGCACAGGCCGCGCTCGGCGAGCCGCTCGCACAGCTCGACGGTGGCCGGGTCGCGCAGCCAGCGCAGCGGGTCCCGGCCGACCAACGTCCGCACCCCGCACAGCGCGTCGGCGCGGAACCGATCCAACTCGCGGTGCGCGGCGGCCGGTTCGGCCAGCGGCAGCCAGCCGACCAGGCCGGCGACGAACGGGGCGCGCGCGGCGTAGGCGGCCAGCCGGTCGTTCTCCTCGGCGGAGTCGACGGACTGCACCAGCACGGTGGCGTCCACGCCGGCGGCGGCCAGCTCGCCCGCGAGGTGCTCCGGCTCGAAGTCCCGGGCGATGGCGGCGTGGTGGTGCGGGTCGCGCCAGGGCTGCGCCTGGCGGGCGACGCGCCAGAAGTGGTGGTGGGCGTCGATGGTCGGCATGGGTCAGCGGCCCTCCCAACGGGGCGTGCGGTGGTCGAGGAAGGCGGCGACGCCCTCCCGGAAGTCCCGGCTTCCGTAGCAGCGGCGCAGCAGGTCGTCGGTGTCGACGCGGGCGGCGGCGGAACTGAACCTGCGCTCGGTCTCCTTGAGCGCCGCGAGGGTCAACGGGGCCTGGGAGCAGAGCCGTTGCAGCAGTTCGTCCAGGGCGGCCGGCAGCTCCTCGGGCGCCACCAGCCGGTGGACGAAACCGGCGGTCAACGCCTCCCGCGCGTCGAGGCGTTGGGCGGTCAGCAGCAGCGCCATGGTGCGCGCGGTGCCGAGCCGGTCGGCGAGACGGGCGACGACGGGCGCCGGCAGGCAGTTGCCGAGGGTGCGGGCGACGGGCGCGCCGAAGGTGGCGTCCGGGGTGGCGAGCAGCAGGTCGCAGGCGGCGGCCAGCGCCAGCCCGCCGCCCATGGCGGGCCCCTCGACGACGCCGACCAGCGGGGCGCGCAGCGCGAGCAGCCGCGCCAACACGGCGCCGACGCGCCGCTCGTAGGCGAGGCCGGCCTCGGCGGCGGCCTCCGGCTCGGTCGGGAACTCGGTGAAGTGCCGGATGTCCGTCCCGGCGGCGAACGCGGCCCCGCCGGCGCCGCGCAGCACGACGGCCCGCACCTCGGGGCCGTCCGCGATCTCACAGGCGGCGGCGAGCTGTTCGTACATCCGGAACGTCAACGCGTTCCGCCGCTGCGGGTGGTCGAGCAGGATCTCGACGACGGCGCCGCGATGGGTGACTTTTACGGAGCCGGAGGCGCGGGCGCCTCCGGCGGGGTCCCGCGGAGCACCGGCGCCCGGGGCGCCGGCACGGACCTGGCCGCCTCCGGCGGGGCGTTCGCCTCCGGCGGGGCTTGGTGCGCCTCCGGTGGGGGGTTCGCCTCCGGCGGGGTACCGCGCGCCACCGCCGGCGCCCTCGGGCGCCAGGCTGGCATCGCCGCTCGGGCCGGCACCGGCTCCGCCGGCCGCAGACCCAACCGCGCCTCCACCGCCCGCCGCAGGCCCGCCGGAGGCCGTCGCACCCGCCGCGATCCCCCGACCGTCGGAGGCCCCCGCGCTCGGCGCGGCTGATGCCCCGCCGGTGGCGCCCGCCTTCGGCTCAGCGCCGTCGCCCCCGGCGCCGGCGCGCTCCGCGTGGCTCACGGCGCCTCCTCCCCGTTCCGGCCCCGCCGCCGCGCGGCGGGACCGGCCAACTCCGCCAGTACCTCGTCCGTGTGTTCGCCGATCAGCGGCGGGTGGCGGCGGATGGCCGCCGGCGAGGCGCTCAGGCGCAGCGGCGGGGCCAGCACCTTCACGCGGCCGGCGACCGGGTGGTCGACCTCCCGCACCAGTTCCCGCGCGGCGACCTGCGGGTCGTGGTCGAGGACCTGCGCGTAGTCCTGGATCGGCCCGGCCGGGACCCCGGCGGCCAGCAGGGCGTCCACCCACCGTTCCGTGGTGTCGGCGGCGAGGCGTTCCTCCAGCAGCGCGGCCAGTTCGTCGCGGTGCCGCATCCGGTCCATGTTGGTGACGAAGCGCGGGTCGTCGACCAGCTCGCCCAACTCCAGTGCGGCGCACAGCCGTTGCCACAGCCGCTGGTTGTTGGCGCCGATGGTGAGGTAGCCGTCGGCGGTGCGCAGCGCCTGGTAGGGCGCGGACATCCGGTTGGCTGAGCCCAGCGGGCGGGGTGGCGCGCCGGTGGCCCAGTACTCGGTGGACTCCCACACCGACATCGCCAGCACCGCCTCGAAGAGCGAGGTCTCCACGCGCTGCCCCTCGCCGGTGCGCTCCCGGTGGAGCAGGGCCGCGAGTATCCCGCTGACCAGCAGCATCCCGGCGCCGAGGTCGCCGACGGGCAGCCCGTTCTTGACCGGCCGGCCGTCGGGCTCGCCGGTGACGGACATGGCGCCGGCCATGCCCTGGGCGATCAGGTCGTAGCCGGGGCGGTCGGCGTAGGGGCCGGTGGTGCCGAAGCCGGAGATCGCGGCGTAGACGAGGCGCGGGTTGAGCGCGCTGAGCGTGGCGTGGTCGGCGCCGAGGCGTTCGGCCACGCCGGGGCGCCAGTTGTGGACCACCACGTCGGCGGTGGCGACCATGCGGTGCAGGTCGGCGAGGCCGCGTTCGGTCTTGAGGTCGAGGAGCACGCTGCGCTTGTTGCGGTTGAGCGCGAAGAACGCGGTGCTGTCCCGGCCGTCGTCGGTCTCGCCCCAGGAGTGGCGGGTCTGGTCGCCGCCGCCCGGGTTCTCCACCTTGATCACGTCGGCGCCGAGGTCGGCGAGGATCATGGTGCAGAACGGGCCCGCCATCACCTGGGTGAGGTCGACCACCCGGATGCCGGCCAACGCGGCGCCGCTCGGCCGCCCTTCGTCCGCCGCGTGGTGTCTGGCGGCCGTGTCGTGCGTGGCGGCTGGGTTGTCCCTGGCGGCGGTGTCGTCGTCCCTGGCGTGATCGGACATGAGGTCTCTTCCTGGTCGGTGCGCTGGTTCGGCCCGTGGCTGGTCGGGTGGCCGGCCGCCGGGCGGGGCCCCGGCGGCCGGCCGCCGCTAGCGGGCCAACCCGTCGTTGGCCTCGGCGAAGAACGTGTCGACGGCCTCGGGCACGGTCTGGTTGCCGAACGCCACGTCCTCGTAGGCGCGGGTGAAGGCGGACTCGAAGACCGCGAGATAGCCCGGCGGGTAGAGCACGATCGACGGGTCGTCGGCCACGATCCGCTGGTAGAGGGCGAGTTCGCGCTTCTTCAGGTCGGGCAGCTCGGGGTCGTCCAACTGCCGTCGCAGCAGCTCGGTGTTGGTGACCGCGCCGTTGTCCGAGGCGTAGGTGTCGCCGCTGCGCGGGTCGTTGGCCCAGAAGTCGAGGAACGCGGCGGCGGTCGGCACGTTGGCGCAGTTGCGGGGGATGGACAGGCCCGAGGTGATCAGCACGTTGCCCTGGCCGGCCGGGCCGCTGGGCAGCGGGAGGCTGGTCATCCGCTGGCCCTCGCCCTGGCCGTCGAGGGTGCCCTGGATCGGGGTGAGGGCGTTGCCGGGCCGGTTGTCGGAGAGGACGTCGCCGCTGGCCACATAGCTGGCCTCGGGCGACGGCGGCTCCTCGGCGTTGGCGGCGGGGCTGTTGGCGAGGCCCTCGGCGCGGATCTCCTCCCACATCTCCCAGTACTCGACGAGGAGTTCGCGGGAGAAGCCCAGCTGGTTCCCGTCGAACATGTGCTCGCCGAGGCCCTGGACATAGGCGATGAAGAAGTTGGGCAGCCCGCCGCGCAGCGCGGTCGCCGGGATGCCGTCGGGCAGCCCCTCGGCGGCGTCGCGGAGGAACGTGACGTAGTCGTCCCAGTCGTAGCCGGGTTCGGGGAGGGCGACGCCGGCCTCCTCGGCGAGGGTCTCGTTGACCATCAGCGCGTCGTAGGCGGCGCCGGTCGGCAGCATGTAGAGCCTGCCGTCCTCGCCCCGGCCGGTGTCCAGCACGGCTTCGGGGATGTCGCTGACGTCGATGGCGCCCGACTCGATCATCGGGTCCAGCGGCAGCAGCGCGTCCCTGGCGGTGAAGTCGCCCAGGGTGCGGGCCTGGAGCTGGGTGACGCACGGCATGTTGCGGCCGGCGCCCTGCACGTTGAGGCGCTTGAAGTAGTTGCCGAAGTCGGCCGCCTCGCGCCTGACCTCGACGCCGGGGTGTTCGGCCTCGAAGAGGTCGGCGACGGCGTTGGTCCTGTCGTTCCTGCTGGCCGAGCCCCACCAGGAGAAGCGGATGCCGCCGGCGATGTCGCCCCGGCCGCGCAGCTCGTCGGCGCTGTGGTCGGGCAGCGACTGGCCGCAGCCGGCGAGGACCGTCATCAGCAGCCCGAGGCCGAGGCCCAGCAGCGGGCGGGTGCGGAGCGTCGCGTGTGCCATGGGTCTTCTCCTCACTTCAGCCCGCTGGTGGCGATGCCCTCGACCAGCAGCTTCTGGGCGGCGACGAAGAAGCCCAGCACCGGCACGAGGGAGAGCGTGGACATCGCGAACAGCGAGCCGTAGGCGGACTGTCCGGTCGCGTCGAGGAACGAGGCGAGCCCCTGGGAGACGGTCCAGCTGTCGGGCTCGGTCAGATAGAGCATCGGGCCGAGGAAGTCGTTCCAGGTGTTGATGAACGTGAACAGCGCCGAGGTGCCCAGCGCCGGGATCGACAGCGGCATCACCACCCGCCAGAAGATCCCCCAGTGGCCGCAGCCGTCGATCCGGGCGGCGTCGTCCAGCGAGGACGGCAGGGCGCGGATGAACTGCACCATCAGGAAGATGAAGAACGCGTCCGTGGCCAGGAACTTCGGCACCACCAGCGGCAGGATGGTGTTCACCCAGCCCAGCTGGTTGAAGAGGATGTACTGCGGCACCAGCGTCACGTGGTACGGCAGCAGCAGCGTGCCGATGACGAGGGCGAAGAGCGTCTTCTTGAAGCGGAACTCAAGCCGAGCGAAGGCGTAGGCGGTCAGCGCGCAGGCCAGCAGGTTGCCGACGATCGACAGCACCGTGATGGTCAGCGAGTTGAGGAAGAACCGCGAGAAGTTCAGCTGGTCGCCGCCGGACCAGCCGGCCGCGTAGTTGTCCAGCGTGAGGTCGGAGCCCCACAGCCCGAGCGTGGTGAAGACCTGGTTGTCGGGGCGCAGCGAGGCGCCGAACATCCACAGCAGCGGGTAGAGCATCAGCGTCAGCGTGATGATCATGACGCTGTGCTTGACCAGGGCCCGCAGCAGCGGGCTGCGCGTGGGCCGGTTACCGAAGAGCGGACGGCGCGGCCTTCCGGGCCGGCGGGGCCCTCCCACCTGGCGCGGACCTCTGACGGGGGCGGTGGCGTGCGCGCTCATCGTTCGTCTCCGTAGTGGACCCAGTAGCGGGAGCTGAGGAAGAGGAAGCCGGTGAACAGCGCCAGGCCCAGCACCAGGACCCACGCCATCGCCGCCGCGTACCCCATGTTCAGCTGGGCGAAGCCCTGTTCGTAGAGGTAGAGGGTGTAGAAGAGGGTCGAGTCCGACGGGCCGCCGGTGCCGTTGCTCACCACATAGGCGCTGGTGAACGCCTGGAACGCGTTGACCACGCTGAGCAGCAGGTTGAAGAGGACCAGCGGCGAGAGCATCGGCAGCGTGACGCTGCGGAAGCGGCGCAGCGCGCCCGCGCCGTCCACGGAGGCCGCGTCGTACAGCTCACGCGGGATCTGCCGCAGCCCGGCGAGGAAGATCACCATCGCCGAACCGAACGTCCACACCTGGAGGATCACGATGGTGTGCAGCGCCGAGTTCGGGTCGCCGACCCAGCTGGTGTGCTCGATCCCGACCAGCGCCAGCGCCTTGTTGACGATCCCCTCCTCGCCGAAGATCTGCCGCCACAGCGCGGCCACCGCCACGCTGCCGCCGATCAGCGAGGGCATGTAGAACAGCGCCCGGTAGCCGGTCAGGAAGCGCATCCCCCGGTTGAGCAGCAGCGCCAGGCCGAGCGAGACGGCCAGCAGCAGCGGCACCGACCAGGCGACATAGGTGAGGGTCACCTTCACGGAGTCGAAGTAGCGGGGGTCGGTGGTGAACATCCGCTCGAAGTTGGCCAGTCCGACCCACTCGGGGGCCGAGGACAGGTCGTAGCGGGTGAACGCCAGATAGAGCGAGAAGAGCATCGGGCCGATGGTGAAGACCAGCATCCCGATCAGCCAGGGGGTCAGGAAGGCGTAGGCCGCCCGGTTGTCGGCCGCCGCGCGACGGCCGGCGCGTCGGTCCCGTGACCGGTCCCTTCGGTCCCGTGGCGTCGCCGGGGGCCCGGCCGTCACCTGGGTCCCGGCCGCGCCGGGGTCGTGTTGCCGCATCGAGAAACCTCCACATCGGCGTGGGGTCGTGAGGGCGCGCCGGCTCAACGCCGGCCGCGCTCCTCGGCCGTGCGCGCGTGTTCCTCGACGCGGTCGGCCATGGTCTGGGCGAGGAGCCCGGCCAGCGGGAGGCGGACGCCGGCCGCGCGGGCGGCCGCCGTCACCTCCCACAGGTCCTTGCTCCAGGGACGCTCGCTCACCGGGGTGGCGCCGGCGTCGTAGGCGTGCGCGACCCGGTCGAAGAAGCCCCAGGTGCGCGCCACCCAGGAGTCCCCCGTCGAGCCGGCGACGACGGCCAGCACCTCCTCGGCCGCGACGCCGTGCGCGGCCGCCAGGTCGAGCGCCTCGTGGGCGCCGGCCAGGGCGGCGAACATCATCAGTTGGTTGGCCAGCTTGACCGCCGCGCCCGCCCCGGGAGGGCCGACGTGGCGCACCTCGTCGCCGACCGTCTCCAGCAGCGGGCGGGCGTCGGCGACGACCTCGGTCCTGCCGCCGACCATCACGGTCAACTCCCCGCTGGCCGCCCGTTCGGCGCCGCCGCTGACCGGGGCGTCGACCAGCCCGACCCCGGCGACCTCGGCCCGTTCCGCCAGCGCGCGGGCGGTCGCCGGCAGCACGGTGCTGTGCACCAGCACCAGGGAGCCGGGCGCCAGCCGGGCCAGCAGCCCGTCGGGGTCTTCCAGCAGGCCGAGCACGGCGGCGTCGTCGGGGACCGCCAGGCAGACCGCCTGGCAGTCGGCCAACTCCGTTGCCGCCGCGACCCGTTCGGCGCCCTCGGGCACCTCGCGGCCGGCCGCCACGTCGTGCACCGCCAGCCGCCAGCCGTCCGCCGCGAGGGTGCGCGCCATGGGCAGCCCGAGGTTGCCGAGACCGACGAAGCCGACGCGGGCGTGGGCGCGTTCGGGTGCTGCCATGGTGAACTCCTCACGGGGACGGGGCGGTTGGGCGGCCGCTTCCGGGTGGCCCTGCGGATCGCCGCCGGGGCGCGGCTCAGCGGACGGTGTCGTCCAGCGGGCGGCCGAGCTTCTCGTAGAGGGCCCGCCGGCCGACCTTGTCGTTCTCCAGCTCCTGCCGGGCGTACCTGGCGACGGTGACCGCGTGCTCCACGGGGACGGCGATCACGCCGTCGCCGTCGGCGACCACGATGTCGCCGGGCCGCACCAGCACCCCGCCGATGTCCACCGGCACCTGGAGCGCGTCGAACTCGACGCGGCCCTGCACCATCGACTGCGCGCGGTAGCGGCAGAAGATCGGCACCCGCTGCATCACGCACTCGTCGGTGTCCCGGACGCCGCCGGTGGTGACGATGCCGGTGGCGCCGGCGGCGTGCCACTCCAGGGAGTTGTTGGAGCCGATCTCGCCCACCGGTAGCCCGGCGGACTGGACGACCACGATGTCGCCCTGCTCGATGGTCGGGGTGATCCTGTTGGGGTACAGCTCCCGGTACCAGCGCCCGGCCCACTCGGTGTACTCCTCGGGGGTCAGCGGCGGCACCGCCTTCTCCGTCGGCCGGAACCTCATGGTGCGCGCGATGCCGGTGAGCCTCGCGCCCTGGTAGAGCGGGGTGATCTCGGGCGAGACGGTTCCCTTGGCGTGCAGCCCCGCCCAGTCCATGCCGTCCCGCACGTCGGCGACGCGCAGGCCGTCAAAGAGGCGCAGCAGCTCAGCTTTCTCCATCGATCTCAGTCCTCAGTCGACTCGAATCCCGTTGGCTGGCCTATTGTCTACAATAGGCACGGACCGGCGACAAGCCCTTGGAACGATGTAATCCTTGGCGTGACCGCGCACCAACGCGGCGTGCCCGGGCCGCTCTTCCGGGCGGCGAGCGCCGGTCGCGGTGAAGTGCCGCCACCGTGGACGTCCTTGCCGCCGGCCACGCGATCGGCACAATGTGAGATCCGTTGAAGCCCAGAAAGGCTGCCCATGGCCTCCCGTGTCAGCCCCCAGGCGTCGTCCCCCGAAGACCCCACGGGGAACGGCCAGTTGGACCCGCCCAGCCTGGTGCAACTCGCCGCCGGGGCGATCCGCAAGATGATCCTCTCCGGCGAACTGGGGCCCGGCGAGCGGCTGATCGAACTGAGCCTCACCGAACGCCTGGGCATCAGCCGGCCCCCGCTGCGCGAGGCCATGCGGCTGCTCCAACAGGAGGGGCTCATCCTGGTCCAGCCCCGCCGGGGCGCGACGGTGACCACGCTGACCGAGCAGGACGTCTACGAGATCCTGACGCTGCGCTCGGCCCTGGAACGCACCGCCGTCGAACTCGGCGTCCCCGTGCGGTTCCCCGAACGCCTCGCCGCCTGCCGGGAGGCGCTGGAACGGATGGACCGCGCGGCCGAACGGGAGGACCGGGCGGCGCTGGTGGAGAACGGCTACGCCTTCCACGCCTCGCTGGTGGCCCTGGCCGGGCACCGGCGGATCGACGAGATCTACGCCTCGCTCCACCGGCAGCTGCTGCTGTGCATGGCGCGCAACCTGTACGTTCGGGAACGCTACTACGAGGACCTGGACGTCCATGTGGCCCGCCACCGGCACCTGTTGGAGCTGGTGGAGGCGGGCGACCCCGAGGCGGTCCTGGCGGAGTTGGCGGTGCACGGGGAGCGGTCGTTCTCCCAGCGGTGACGCCGGGCGCTGAGCGCTGGCCGCTGGGCCTTCGGGGACGGGCGGCCGGGTGGGGGTGGCCGGCCGGGGCGGCCCGATCGCTCGGGCGCGGCCGATTCGTTCAAGAGCGCGGTGCCGTTGGCTGACTAGCCTCACGGTCATGACCAGCACAGACAGGGAATCGCGCCACCTGGGCGTCGCCATCGATCGCGCCCCCGACGAGGTCTACGCCTACGCCTCCGACCCGGCCAACCTGCCCGCGTGGGCCCATGGCCTGGGGACCTCCATCGAGCGGATCGACGGCCGGTGGGTCGCGGAGGACTCTCCCCTGGGACGGATCGTGGTGACCTTCGCCCCGCGCAACGAGTTGGGGGTGCTCGACCACGATGTCACGCTCCCGAACGGGGAGACCGTCCACAACCCGTTCCGGGTGATCGCCTACGGCGAGGGCAGCGAGGTGGTCTTCACGCTGCGCAGGCGGGAGGGGATGAGCGACGCCGACTTCGACCGCGACGCCGAGGCCGTCGCGGCCGACCTGACCCGGCTCAGGGAGCTGATGGAGTCCGCCTGAGCCGACCGAGGCCGAGCATACGGCGTCCGGCGTCCGGCGTCCGGCGTCCGGCGTCCGGCGTCCGGCGTCCGGCGTCCGGCGTCCGGGGGGAACGCCCGCGTCGGGCGCCGGGACTCCACGGGGATCACGCGCGGCACGGCCGGAACAGGGGGACCGGCCCGGGCCGCAGCCGGGCGCGGGCCGGGGCCCGCCGGGGGAGGAACCTCGGAGGGTTAAGCAACGCTTCCGCATCCCCCACAGAAGATTTCACTGGTGCAGGCCAACCGCCTCGGGGATTCTGGGCACATGATCACAACAGGCGCACTGGCCGGGGTCGCCGCGGTCGCGCTCGGGATGGCGTTGACGCCCGGGCCGAACATGCTCTATCTCGTGTCGCGGTCGATCACCCAGGGCCGCGCCTCGGGGCTGACGTCGCTCGGCGGGGTGGCGCTCGGGTTCCTGATCTATCTCACGGCCGCGAACCTCGGCCTCTCCGTCGTCTTCGCCGTCGTTCCCGGCCTCTATCTCGCGGTGAAGCTGGCCGGTGCCGGGTATCTCGCGTGGCTGGCGTGGCAGGCGCTGCGGCCGGGCGGGGTGTCGGCGTTCGAGCGGCGGGAGTTGCCGGCCGAGTCGCGGCGGCGGCTGTTCACGATGGGGCTGATGACCTGCCTGCTCAACCCGAAGATCGCCCTGATGTACGTGTCCCTGATCCCGCAGTTCGTGGACCCGGAGGCGGGCCATGTGATGGCGCAGGGCTTCGTGCTGGGCAGCGTCCAGGTGGTGATCGGCGTCGCGGTGAACGGCTCGTGCGTGCTGGCGGCCGGCGCGATCGCGGTGTTCCTCGGCCGGCGTCCGGGCTGGCTGCGCGCCCAGCGCTATGTGATGGGCGGCGTGCTCGGCGGCCTGGCCGTCCACCTCGCCCTGGACAACTCCCGCCCGGCCCCCGCCCGTTGACCACGGGGGGACGCCGGGCGGGTTGTGGTCGCTACTGCGGTGCGTACGCCTCCAGTTCCAGGATGCGGGAGTAGTCGCCGCTGTTCGACGCGTGGACGAGGACCCGGACGGCGTCCGTTGTGACGGGGTCGAACGTGGTGACGACGCGGTCGAGGGTGTTGTCGCGGTAGGAGCCGACGGTCAGCCACTCACCGCCGGAGTGGATCTGGACGTCGAAGTCCTTGATGCCCTGGAGCGCGGCGGGCCGGGACGGCGTGCCGTAGGTGACGGTCTCGACGCGGCCGAGTTCGACCGGCTCCGGCCAGTTGACGGCCAGCCAGTCGGGGAACTTCCCGCTGTCGGCGTCGTTCCAGCCGGTCTTCGTCGACCAGTTGAGGTAGTCGCTGTCGCCGTCCACGGCGCCGCAGGCGGTGAACCTGCCGTGGGTGGAGGAGGCGGTGGCCCGCTGGCCGAAGGCCAGGTTGGCGCCGGGGCCCGGCTCGGGGACGGCCTCGACGGTGACCGGGACGACGACGCGCTGCCGGCCGCTGGTGACGGTCACGTCGTAGGTGCCGGCCTCGGTGCCCGGCGGGACGCGGACGTCCACGGTGCGGGAGACCGGCTGGTCGGGGTCGGTGGCCGGCAGGTAGGTGGAGAACACGTCGTGGCTGAGGTCGATCGGCTCGTCGGCGGCCAGCGTCGCGTCGGCGAAGACGGGCTGCCGGCCGGTGTTGGTGAGGGTGACGTCGAACGAGGTGGGCAGGCACGGGAGTTCGTTGGCGGTCAGGCTCGTCGGCGTGGCCGAGAGCACGACGTCGGAACGCCCGGCGCCCGCCGCCGTGGCGGTCGGGCCGGCGGTGGTAACGGCGAGAACGGCGGTGACGGTGACGGCGGCGGCGAGCAGGCCGGCGGCGGCGACGGTGGTCTTCATGGTGCTCCTCGGGGGCGTTACGCCTGCTGGACGGCGGGGACGCCGTTCTCGACGGCGAGGACGGTGCGGCTGCTGACGGTGCCGTTCGGGACGGTGACCCGGTCGCAGACCCGGAAGTCGGAGCGCCACAGGTCCGGGGTGATCTCGCAGCTGACGTAGCCGCGTTGGAAGTTGCCGAACCTCATGTGCGGGTTCTCGTCGAGCAGGACGCGGCCCCCGGCGTCGAGGTCCTCGCCGTCCAGCGCCGAGGTGATGGAGGTGCCGACGAACTCGGTGGCCACCACGCGGGATGCGGGGTCGGCGAAGTCGAGCGCGAGGTCGCCGGCGATGTTGCGGTGCAGGTCGCCGGCGAGGCTGACGACGTTCTGGATGCCGCGTTCGGCGATGCCGCCGAGGAGCCGGTCGCGGGAGGCGCTGTAGCCGTCCCAGGTGTCCATGGGGACGGCCACGTCGGGGCCGCTCACGGTGTCGAGCAGGGTGATGGCGGTCTGGTGCCCGAGGATGTTCCAGCGCGACCGCGACGCGGTGAGTCCGTCGAGCAGCCAACGTTCCTGTGGGAAGCCCAGGATGGAGCGGGCCGGGTCGGCGGTCGCGTCGTTGGGCGGCTTGGTGCCGTCGCCGTTGGCCTGGTCGTCGCGGTACTGGCGGGTGTCGAGCATCGAGATCTCGGCGAGCCGCCCGTAGCGCAGCCGCCGGTGCAGCCGCATGTCGGGGCCTTCGGGGAACTGGGGCGCGCGCAGCGGCATGTGCTCCCAGTAGGCGCGGAAGGCGTTGGCCCGGCGGACCAGGAACTCGTCGGCGGGGGCGCTGCCGGCGCTGAGGTCCGCCCAGTTGTCGACGACCTCGTGGTCGTCGAAGACGACGATCCACGGGGCCGACGCGTGCGCGGCCTGGAGGTCGGTGTCCAACTTGTAGGCGGCGTACCGCTGTCGGTAGTCGTCGAGGGTGACGGACTCGCGGGTGTTGCGTTCGTCGCCGTCGGTCGGGCGGATGCCCCGGTCGATGCCGAACTCGTAGATGTAGTCGCCGAGGAAGAGCACGACGTCGTGGGCGCGGGCGGCCAGGTCGCGGTGGGCGGTGTACCAGCCCTCCCAGATCGCCTGGCAGGAGGCGAAGGCGAGGGACAGGCGCGGCACGAGCTGGTCGCGGGACGGCGCGGTCTTCGTCCGCCCGACGGGGCTGATGAAGCCGCCGGCGCGGAAGCGGTAGAAGTACTCGCGCCAGGGCCGCAGGCCCCGGACGTCGACGTGCGCGGTGTGGCTGAACTGGGCGCGGACCGTGGTCGTTCCGCGTCGCACGATGTGCCGGAAGCGTTCGTCGGCGGCGACCTCCCAGTCCACCCGGTGGTCCCGCTGGTCCATGCCGCCGAAGGGGGCGAGCGGGTCGGGGGCCAGGCGGGTCCACAGGACGACGCCGTCGGGCAGCGGGTCGCCGGAGGCGACGCCGAGGGTGAACGGGTCGGCGGGGAGGCGGGAGGCGGCCGTCGCGGCCGACGCCGACGCGATGCCGGGCAGGGCACCGGAGAGGGCGAGCGCGGCGGCGGCACCGGTAACGGTCAGGAAGCGGCGGCGGGTTGCGGCGAGGAGGGCGGGGGGTGGGCTGGTTCTCGATATCACCAGGGCACCCCATCCGGACCCGGTGAACGTGGGGCGTACCGCTCGTGTCCGACATCGGGCGAAACACCGTCCGCG
>NZ_RFFJ01000003.1 GCF_003696235.1 Streptomyces triticirhizae | reverse complement strand
CGCCGTCGCCGCGCCGCCGCACGACTCCCGGCGCGGCCGTTCCCGATACGGCCGTTCCCGGCGCGGCCGCCGCCCGCGCCGCCCACCGCCGCGCCGGCACCGCGCGAAG
Source organism: Streptomyces triticirhizae (assembly GCF_003696235.1). GTDB lineage: Bacteria > Actinomycetota > Actinomycetes > Streptomycetales > Streptomycetaceae > Streptomyces > Streptomyces triticirhizae. The sequence goes on along the minus strand of NZ_RFFJ01000003.1, from coordinate 104,877 downwards.
TCCGGTCGAGGAGTGGCCCGTTGGGCGAGGCGGCGGCGCTTCGCACACCCTTGACGGGATGCGGTTCGAGCGCTTCGCCGAGAGCACTCCCATGAGCGTCGTGGCCCGCTCGGGCCGCCTCTCCCCCACCACCCGAGGACGGTTCTTCCAGAGCGGTCAGCGTCCCCCGCGCGGACATCCCGCACGCCGCCGCCTCCGCCCGCTGGTCTCCCTGGTCGCGGTGGGCGCGGTGGGGCTGGGTTCGGTGCTGGTCATCGACGCCGACACGGCCACCGCCCGGGCGGCGGACGGACCCGCCGTGACGGTGGACCCGGGGGCCTACCCGTTCCGGATGTTCCTCAACTACGACGGTGCGGGCGGGCGGTTCGGGGAGACGGGGGGCAGCGCGACGAGCGAGGACTCCGACCAGGTGTCGGTCTTCGCCGCCGAGCGGGCCGAGGACGGCGCGCTGACCGTGCCGCTGATCAACAAGTCGACATCGCCGCTGTCCGTTCCGCTGACGGTGACCGGGTTGGGCGACGCCTCCGCCGAGGCGTACCAGTACGGCGAGGCCGACCCGTCGGCGACAGCCCAACTGCCGGATGTGGAGTTCACGGACGGCGGGGCCGGGCCGGAGTTGCCCGGGTACTCGATCACCCGGGTGGTCATACCCGGCGGGGCCGCCGGGGGCGGGCCCGCCTCCTCGCCCGAGCCGACGGCGGACGCCCCGCCTCCGGCCGAGGCCGTGCGCCCCGAGCCGGACGGGAGCGGTCCGGGACGGTGAGCCTGGGCACGGCACGGCACGGTGGCCGGAATGCCGGGCGGTGCCGTCCTACGGTGAGTGGGTAGACGTCCCCTTCCCCAGGGCGGTCCCTTCCCCAGGGCGGTCCCTTCCCCAGGGCGGTCCGTTCCCCAGGGAGGCCCTCCCCGGAGGGGACCCCTTCGAGGGGATGCTCTGCCCCACCGATGACAAGGAGCTGACCGGTATGACGGATCGCCCAGGCGGCGCCGAGGAGTTCGGCGCCGGTGCCACGGACGCCGACACGTTTGACGTGGTGGTGATCGGTGGCGGCCCTCCAGGGGAGAACCTCGCGGAGCGTACGCAGGCCGCCGGGCTGCGCACGGTCCTGGTGGAGCGCGAGTTGGTGGGAGGCGAGTGCTCCTACTGGGCGTGTATGCCGAGCAAGGCGCTGCTGCGTCCGCCGGCAGCCCTGGCCGCCGCCAGGGCGGTGCCGGGCGCCAGGGCGGCGGTGCGGGGCGGGCTCGCCGCCGAGGAGGTGCTGGCCAGCCGGGACTCCTTCGCCAGCGGCTGGCGGGACGACTCACAGGTGGAGTGGCTGCGTTCGGTCCAGGTGGAACTGGTGCGTGGCCAGGGGCGGTTGGCCGGTCCGAGGACGGTCGTGGTGACCACGTCCGATGGCGGCGAGCGGCGGCTGGTGGCCCGACACGCGGTGGCGCTGTGCACCGGTTCCCGGGCGACGCTGCCTGACCTGCCCGGGATGGCCGAGGCCCGGCCCTGGAGCAGCAGGGAGGCGACGTCGGCGGCCCGGGTGCCGGACCGGCTGGCCGTGGTGGGCGGCGGCGTGGTCGGCGTGGAGATGGCGGCGGCCTGGCAGGCGTTGGGCGCGAGCGTCACCCTGTTGGCGCGCGGTCCGGGGCTGCTGCCCCACTGGGAGCCGTTCGTCGGGGAGTTGGTGGCCGACGGGTTGGCCAGGGCGGGCGTGGAGGTGCGGACGGGGGCCTCGGTCTCGGAGCTGCGGCGGCCGGACGAGTCCGGCCCGGTGGTGCTGGAGGTCTCCGGAGGGAACGCGGTGATCGCGGACGAGGTGCTCTTCGCCACCGGCCGCAGGGCCGGGACGGAGAACCTGGGCCTGGAGACGGTCGGCCTGACGCCGGGCGACTGGCTGGCGACGGACGACACGCTCCTGGTGCGGGGCGTCCCGGGCGGCTGGCTCTATGGCGCGGGCGACGTCACCCATCGGGCGATGCTCACCCACCAGGGGAAGTACCAGGCGCGGGTCGCCGCCGAGGCGATCGTCGCCAGGGCGCGCGGCGAGGCGGTGGACGACCGGTCCTGGGGTCGACATGTCGCCACGGCCGACCAACGGGCGGTGCCACAGGTGGTGTTCACCGACCCGGAGGCCGCCTCGGTCGGCCTGACCCTGGAGGCCGCCCGCGCGGCGGGGCTGCGGGTGCGCGAGGTCGACTACGACCTCGGCTCGGTCGCCGGCGCCGCGCTCTACGCGGAGGGGTATCGAGGGCGGGCCAGGGCCGTGGTGGACCTGGATCGGGAGGTGCTGGTCGGGGCGACCTTCGTCGGCTCGGGCGCCGGGGAGCTGCTGCACGCGGCGACCATCGCGGTGACGGGCGAGGTGCCGATCTCCCGCCTGTGGCACGCGGTTCCCGCGTTCCCCACGATGAGCGAGATCTGGCTGCGGCTGTTGGAGACCTATCGGGGGTGAGTGCGCCGACCGCGTCACCGGCCTCCCCGAAGAACCCACCTAGTTTCCCAGGGCCGAGCGGCAGACGGCGTTCATCGTCGGGTCGGGGAACGCGCAGAAGGAGCTGGGCAGTTCGACGGTCGAGGTCGGGGTGGGGACGGCGGTCGGCGTCGGGCGGTGGGGGGGGGGTGGCGGGGGGGCGCGGGTCGGCGGGGGGGCCGGGGTCGCGTCGGTCGGTTGGGGGGTGGCACGGTCCCGGTCGGCCGGGCCGTGGGGCCCGGCGGCGGGGCTGGGTTCGCTTCTGGGAACGGCGTGGGCGGTGGCGAGCGGCGAGGGCTGGGGCGCGGCGCCGCCGTCCTCGTCGTCGGCCGCACCGGCGCCGGCGCAGCCGGCGAGCAGCAGCGCCAGTGCCGCCGCGCATCCCGCGAGCCGCGCGGTGCTCCCCGAGCTGGCCGGAATGTTCCCTGGGGTGTTCATCGAGTGGGCGCTCCATCCGAGTTGGGGGTGCGCCGGGGTGGTCGGCGCACGCTGTTCAACGCGGGCGGAGCGCCGAGTTCTCGCAGGCTCACTCCTTTGCAGCAGCGTTCCGTCAAGCCGACTCCCCGACGACCGCGGCTCGCCCGACGGCCGCAACGCGCCCACGCGCCCCGCGCCGTCAGACGGCAGCCTCAGACGGCAACCCTGGGGTCGGCCACGCCCTGGAGGACGTCGGCGGCGGTGTTGGCCACGATGTAGACCGCGCCCAGGACGAAGGTCACCCCGGCGACGGCCGGGAAGTCGGAGACCGGGATGCTGGCGCCCAGATAGCTGCCGAGCCCCGGCCAGCTGAAGACGCTCTCGACCACCAGCACCCCGGCGAACATGAAGCCGATCTGGAGGCCGGTCATGGAGAGCGCGGCGTTGACCGAGTTGCGCGCCACATGCCGTACCACGATGGCGCGTTCACCCAGGCCCTTGGCCCGGGCGGTGCGGACGTACTCGGCGTCCAGGGTGGTGCGCAGGCTGGAGCGGAAGACGCGGCCGATGGCCAGCGCCGGGCCGACCGCGAGCGCCAGCGCGGGCAGCAGCAGATGTCGCAGCGCGTCCACGCTGGCGGCCGGGTCGCCGGCCAGCAGCCCGTCGACGACCAGCAACCCGGTGGGCCCGTCGGTCGCGGCCCCGCCGCTGGCCCGGCCGTTGGCCGGCAGCCAGTCCAACTGCTGGTAGAAGACGATCAGGAAGAAGATGCCCAGCAGGAACGTGGGCGCGGTCGAGGAGACGAAGAGCAGCCCGCGCAGCGCCCCGGCGCCCCGCCAGCGCAGGGTGCTGGAGAGCGCGAAGAGCAGCGCGAGCAGCAGGGCCAGCAGGAAGGCGAAGAGGACGAGTTCGAGGGTGGCCGGCAGATAGCTGCCGATGTCCTCGGTGACCGGCCGCTTGGTGCGGAACGACGTGCCGAGGTCGCCGGTGAACAGCCCGCCGAGGTAGTCGAGATAGCGGCCGACGGGCGGCCCGTCGAGGCCGAGCCTGGCGCGTTCGGCGGCGATCGCCTCCGGCGAGGCGGTCGGCCCGAGGGTCGCCGCGGCGGCGTCGGTCGCCGAGATCTCCTGGAGGACGAACAGCACCACGGAGAGCACCAGCAGCAGCGCCACCAGGGACGCCAGCCGGGTGCCGAAGAAACGGAACGTCATGGCCGTTGGCCTTTCGTGAGCGGAGAGCCCGGGGCGTCAGCGGCCGCGCCGGGCGATGAGGTCGCGCACCGCGTCGCCGCCGAGGTTGGCGACCAGGCTGAGCAGCATCACGGTGACGCCGGGGATGACCGGAATCCACCAGTGGGTGAGGAGTTCGGGCAGGGCCCGTGAGGTGTCGGCGCCCAGTTCGGGCGCGGGCGCTGACTGGCCGAGGCCGAGGAAGGAGAGGCTGGCCAGCACCAGGACCACGCTGCCGACGTCGAGGCTCGCGGTGACCACGGCCGAGGGCACCACGCCGGGCAGCAGGTGGCGGAGGATGATGCGGGGCGTGGAGACGCCGGCCATCCGGGCGGCCTCCACATGGGGTCGCACCGCCAGGGCGCGAACCTCGCCGCGCACGATCCTGGCGTAGTAGGGCCACCAGACGACGGAGATCGCCAGGAAGGTGTTGCCGAGCCCCGAGCCGAGCGCGGCGGCGACCGCCACGGCGACCAGGGTGCCGGGCAGCGCGAGGAACAGGTCGGTGACCCGCATCAGCACCGCGTCGAGCCAGCCTCCGAAGGCTCCGGCCAGCAGCCCGACGATCCCGCCGACCAGCAGCCCGAGGGCGACCACGGCCAGCGCCATCAGCCAACTGGTGCGCAGTCCCAGCAGAGTTCGGGAGAGCAGGTCGCGCCCGATGCCGTCGGTGCCCAGCGGGTGGCCCGGGCTGCCGATGCCGGCGTAGAGCTGTCCGCTGGTGCCCACCGCGTCGTGCGGGGCCAGCAGCGGCGCGAGCACCGCGACCAGGGTGACCAGGCCGACGAGGCCCAGCAGGCAGTGGTTCAACAGCCGTCCGCCGACCAGGTGGCGGCGTGGGAGGCGGCTTCGGGTCGGCGTCTCGACGCCGGCGACCAGGGCGGCCATCAGATCTCCCCTCGGTGGACACAGGCGACGGCCCGGCGGGCGGAGGGCGGCGCGGTGCGGGCGGGTCCCGGCGGTCGGGGCCCGATGGGCACGAGTTGGATGCCGGTGAGGGTGTCGGCGCACTCCTCGGTGGCGACGGGGCAGCGCGGGTGGTAGGCGCAGCCGCTGGGCGGCGCGAGCGGGCTGGCCGGTTCGCCCTCGATGGTGGGCAGTTCGACGTCCAGTCCCGGCACCGCCGAGAGCAACGCGCGGGTGTAGGGGTGCCTGGGGTCGGCGACGAGTTCGTCGGCGGAGCCGATCTCGACCAGCCGTCCCAGGTACATCACGGCGATCCGGTCGCCGATGATCCGGGCGACCGACAGGTCGTGGGTGACGAAGACGACGGTCATCCCCAGCTCGGCGCGGAGGCGTTGGATCAGGTTGAGCACGTGGGCGGCCAGCGAGACGTCCAGCGCGCTGGTCGGTTCGTCGCACAGCAGCACCCTGGGCGGGACGATGGTGGCCCTGGCCAGGGCGACGCGTTGCCGCTGGCCGCCGGAGAGTTCGGCCGGCCGGGCGTCGAGGGTCGCCTCGGGGAGGCCGACGGAGTCGAGCGCGGCGACGACGCGTCGGTGGCGCTCGGCGCGGTCCAGGCGTGGGCGGCGCAGGCGTTCGGTGAGCAGTTCGCGCACGGTGAGCCAGGGGGTGAGGGAGGCGCCCGCGTCCTGGAAGACCATCTGCACCGCGCCGCCGGTGGGCCCGGTGATCCCGCCGCCGGTGGCCTTCTGGAGTCCGGCGAGGACGCGCAGCAGGGTGGACTTGCCGGAGCCGCTCTCGCCGACGAGGGCGAGGGACTCACCGGCCTCGATGTCGAGGGTCACCCCGCGCAGCGCGGCCAGCGGGGCCTTGCGGCCCCGGCGGTCGCGCACGGTGAAGCGGCACTCCAGCTCGGTGGTGGCCAGGACGACGCCGGGTCGCGCCGGCCGGTCCTCCCGTTCGACGGCCGTGGCGTCCCCCACGACGGGTTCGGCGGGCTCGGCCGGCCCGGTGGGCTTCGCCGCATCGGCGGCCGCCGCCTCGCGGTGGGCGATCTCCAGCAGCCGGTCGCGGGACTCCTCGGCGCGGAAGCAGGCGGCGGAGTGTTCGGGCCGGACCGGGAGTTCGGGCAGGCCGGGGAGTTCGGCGTGGCAGCGGTCGACGGCCAGCGGGCAGCGCGGGTGGTAGGCGCAGCCGGCCACCGCCGCGCCGCCGGCCGGCTCGGGCACCAGGGTGCGCAACGGGCTGTCCCGGTCGGTGTCGAAGTCCAGGCGGGAGGCCAACAGGCCCAGGGTGTAGGGGTGTCGCGGCTCGTTCAACACCCGCCGGGTGGGGCCGACCTCGGCGAGCCTGCCCCGGTACATCACCGCGATCCGGTCGGCGATCTGGCCGGCCACGCCCAGGTCGTGGGTGATCATCAGCACCCCGCACCCGAGGTCGTCGCTGAGCCGCCGCAGCACGCCCAGCACCTGGGACTGCACGGTGACGTCGAGCGCCGTCGTCGGCTCGTCGGCGACGATCAGCCGGGGGCCGCCGGCGATGGCCATGGCGATCATGACCCGCTGGCGCAGCCCGCCGGAGAGTTCGTGGGGGAAGGCCCGCATCCTCCGCTCGGGTTCGGGCACGCCCACCGCGCGCAGCAGTCGGATCGCCTCGTCGGCGCTGCCGGCCGCCTCCACGACCTGCTGCCCGACGCGCATGGTCGGGTTGAGGGAGGTCATCGGGTCCTGGAAGACGACGCCGAGGCTCTCGCGTCGCGCCAGGCGGCGTTCCTCCTCGGCGCCGTTGACCATGTCCACGCCGGCGACGCGGAGTTGGCCGGCGACCCGGGGCGCGGAGCCGGCCGGGAGCAGGCCGAGCAGGGCGAGTGCCAGGACGCTCTTGCCTGAGCCGGACTCGCCGACCAGGCCGAGCACCTCGCCGGGCCGGATGTCCAGGTCGACGCCCCGGAGCACCTCGGAGCTTGTGCCGTCGCGGGAGAGGCTGACCCGCAGGTCGCGCAGGGTCGCCACGGGTGTGTCGGGCGCCTCGGCGGTCGGCGCGGCGGATTCGGGGGTGGCGGGTTGGGTGTCCAACATCGGTGGTCCTCCCGGGTGTTCGGTGGCCGAGGGCCGACGGCCGAGGCCGTCGGCGGGTGGCCGGCGTCCTAGCGGCCTGGCCGGTCCACGCGGTCCCGCCGCGCTGCGGGATCGCTCAGGGGTGCGTCGGTGGTGGCGGGGGTGGCCCCGTCGACGGCGCCGGGGTCGGGAAGGGGCGGCGGGGACGGGGACGGGTCGTCGGAGGGGTCGTCGGCGACCGGCGTGGCGAGCCGCCGTTCGCGCGCCGGTGAGGTGAGGGTCAGGAAGCCGGCCAGCAGCACGCAGACCACGGCGCAGCCGACCCACAGCGGCCCGCTGCCCAGGTGTTGCAGCACGGTGCCGCCGGCGAGTGGGCCGATCATGGTGGCGGTGCTGAACGCCAGGGCGTAGGTGCCGAGATAGCGCCCTCGCGCCCGCCGGGTCGACATGTCGGCGGCGATGGACTGGGCCGCCGGGTGGGCGCCCATCTCGCCCAGCGTCCAGACCGAGACGGCCATCGCGTAGAAGAGCCAGGAGTTGGCGAGCGCCTGGAGGCCGACCCCGAGGGCGGTGAAGAGCAGGGCACCGGCCAGCACCGCCTCCCGGCGCCAGCGCGCGACCAGCCGCGCGGAGGGGATCTGGAGGGCGCACAGCAGGACCCCGTTGAGGGTGAGCAGGAAGCCGTACTCGCCCGAGGAGAAGCCGTCCTCGACCATGGTCACCGGCAGCGAGGAGGTGGACTGCACATAGACGACCGAGTAGACGAGCATCGCGAGCGTGAAGGTGACGAACACCCGGTCGCGCAGCACCTGCCCCAGCCCGACGGCCGGTTCGGCGGGCGCGCCGGCCGTCCTGGCGGCGCGCGAGGCGCGGAACGCGCGGGGCGCGTGCGCGTCGGTGACGCGGGCCAGCACGATGGTCGCGGCCACCACCAGCACGCCGGCCTGGGCGTAGAAGAGGTACTCGAAGGCGTGGTCGGCGATGAACCCGGCCAGCAGCGGGCCCACCGCGTAACCGAGGTTGACCGCCCAGAAGTTGTAGGCGAACGCGGCCCGGCGGTGGGCCGCCGGCACCAGGTCGGTGATCAGCGCGGCGACCGAGGGCTGGGCCGCGCCGTTGACCAGGCCGAAGACGAACAACAGCACGGCGATGGCGGCCGGTTGGGGGAAGGACGGGAACACCGTCATGGTGGCGGCGGAGAGCAGCAGGCTGCCCAGCAGGGTGCGGCGGCGGCCGATGACGTCGGAGAGGACCCCGCCGGCGAGGGCGGAGAGCACCACGCCGCCGCCGTAGCCGGAGACGATCAGCCCGGCCTCGGAGGTGCTGAGCCCGGCGTCGCGGGTGAGGAAGAGCGTCATGAACGGGACGACGAAGCGCCCGGTCCAGGTGACGAGGACGGCGAACCAGAGCCACCAGAAGCTCGCTGGCAGGTCGGCGGCGCGGGTGGGGCGCTGGCCCGACCGGCGGTGTGACATGGGGTTCCTTCGGCGGAGTCGCTGCTTCGGGACGGAGACGGGGGCGCCGGGCGGGGGACGCCGGGCGGCGGCGTCCCCCGGGTGGCTACTCGTCCCCGGCCGAGTCGGACGCGTCGGCCGACTCGACGGTCAGCGCGTGGAAGTCGAGCGTGTAGGGCTCGGCGATGCTGTGCGCCTCCTCCACCCCGCCCAACCAGGGCTGGGCGACGACGAAGTCGTTGACATAGGCCCAGGCCGGGGTGCAGGCCGCCGCCTCGTTGGCCTCGGCCGCCGCGCCGTAGGTCGCGGGGTCGCCGGAGACCAGGGCCTCGGCGAGGAGTTCGGTGGTCTCATCGGAGAAGCACTGGAGGTGGTTGAGGCCACCGTCCTGGTCCCAGAACACGTGCCCGTACATGTACGGGTTGCTGGAGTCGGGCCAGGTGCCGGAGGAGAGGAAGAGGTCGGGCGCCTCGGCCGGGTTGGTCGCGAACTCGCCGAAGACCTGCGAGGTCTGGTAGCTGGTGATGGTCGCGTCCAGGCCGAGGCCCTGGAGCTGGGCGGCGATGATGTTGGCGATCTGCGCGTCGTCGGCGGAGGAGGCGCTGTGCCCGATGAGGACGGTCTTCTCCGCGCCGCTCAGCCCGGCCACATAGTCGGCCAGCGGCGCGGGGTCGTGGGTGATCTCGCGGCTCTCCACGCCCTCGGGCAGCGCGCCGCGCGAGTAACTGCCGGTCGCCAGCTCCGCCTTGTGGGCGACGACCTGGTCGATGACGCTCCCCCAGTCCACGGCGGAGAACATCGCCCGCCGCGCCTCTGGCGTGGCCATGAAGGGGCGGTTGGGGTTCATGTAGAGGACCCCGACCTGGAACGAGGGCAGGCTGTACGCCTGGACGGCGTCGTCCTCGATGTAGTCGGCCTGGGAGGCGGAGGGCACCGCGCCGATGATGGTCGACAGGTCGCCGTTGTTGAGGGCGAGCTGCATGGCGGAGGTGTCGGTGTAGACGGGCAACTCGATGGTGGTGAACGTGGGTTCGCCGCCCCAGTAGCCGTCGTGGGCCGTCATCTCGTAGCGCTCGCCGACCCGCGCGACGCTCAGCTGGTAGGGGCCGGTGCCCGCCGAGTGGGTGCTGAGGTAGGTCTGGGCGTGGTCGTCGCCGGCGTTCTCGGCCAGCGCGGTCGGACTGATCATGCGGGGGCCGTAGGGCGAGGCGAGGTAGTCGAGGAACGCCGAGTTGGGCTCGGCGAGGTGGATCACCACGGTGGTCTCGTCGGGCGTGTCGACGGAGTCGACGCCGGCCACCATGTAGGCGGGGCCGGCGCCGACGGCGGTGCGCCGGTCGAAGGACGCCTCGACGGCCTCGGCGGTGAACGGGGTCCCGTCGTGGAAGGTGACGTCCTCGCGCAGGGTGAAGGTGTAGGTGGTGTTGTCCTCGGAGACCTGCCAGTCGGTGGCGAGCGCGGGCCCGATGGTGGCGGTGTCCACGCCGGGCTCGTACCGCACCAGCCCCTCGTACATGTTGGTGGTCAGGGCCAGGCCGTTGCCGGAGTAGTAGACGTCCGGGTCGGGCGGCTGGCCGATGTCGTTGAGCAGGCCGACGCGCAGCACCCCGTCGGTGGGGGCGGCGGAGCCGGTGGTGCCCTGTTCGCCGCCGCAGGCGGTCAGGGTCGCGGCCAGGGTCAGGGCGAGCGTGGCGGCCAGGGCGGCGGCGCGCCGGGCGGCGGATTGCCGTCTCATGGGGAACTCCTCGTGCTGGGGCGCTCGTTGGGGGCTCTCGTCGGAGGCTGCGGACGCCGGTGGCCGTTCAGCTCTTGTCCCGCAGCGCCCGGGAGTGGCCGGGGCCGAGCGCGCCGGGGTGCAGGTAGTCGGGTTCGGTCAGGCCCTTGCGGCGCATGGCGATGCCGGTGAGCGCCTCGCGGACGGCGCGGTTGGCGAGCAGCGCGGTGATCTCGCCCCGGTCGTCGTAGGGCGGGCTGACCTCGACGACGTCCATGCCGACGATGCCCACCTCGGCGGCGAGGCGGCGGACGGCGGTGAGCACGTGGATGCTGGTGAGGCCGCCCGGCTCCGGGGTGCCGGTGCCGGGCGCGTAGGCCGGGTCGGCGACGTCGATGTCCAGCGAGATGTAGAGGTGGTCGGCCTGGTCCAGCGCCTCGTCCACGGCGCGCTCCAGGACCTTCTCGAAGCCGTCCCGGTTGATCTCGGCCATGAAGTGGGTGCGCATCTGGCGCTCTTCCATCCAGTCGATCGTTTCCTGATCGGGCCAGTAGCCCCGCAGACCGACCTGGACGAAGTTCTTTCCCGGCACCGCGCCCGACTCGATCAGCTTGCGCATCGGGGTGCCGTGGCTGGCCAGGCTGCCCGGGGTGTCGGTGCCGGTGTCGGCGTGAGCGTCGAAGTGGACGATGCCGACCTTGCCGTAGCCGTAGTGGTCCGCCAGGGCGGTGGCCGACGGCCACGTGGTGGCGTGGTCGCCGCCGAGGATGATCGGGATGGCGCCGGAGTCCACGATGGTGCCGACGAACCTGCGGATCTCCTCGAAGGTGGTCCAGGTGTTGCCGACCCGGATCGGGGCGTCGCCGTAGTCGCAGACCTTCAACGTCTCGAACGCGTCGACCCGCACGTCCAGGGAGTAGTGCGGCCGGCCGTAGCCGCCCTTGTAGTCGCAGGCCCTGATGGCCAGCGGGCCGTGGTTGGTGCCGCTGCGGCCCGAGGCGGTGGCGTCCCAGGGCACGCCGCAGATCGCGACGTCGATCTCGCCGGCCACCAGGTCCTCGGGGGTGAGGCAGACGGGCAGCTTCGCGAAGGTCTGGATGCCGGCGAAGCCGCCCTCGCCCTTGCGGTTGACGAAGATCGGCCCGGGCGGGCGGCCGACGTTGAGGTCGTCGACCGCGCCGTGTCCCTCAAGTCCCTTGCCCAGCCGGGGCGGTTGCTCCCAGAAGCCCTCGCCGAAGTCGTGGTGATGATGGCCCTCGGGCCCGTGGGTGTGCCCCTCGGGGCCGTGGTCGGACGGCCGGGGTGTGTCCTGCGGGGAGTCGCTGCGCTGTTCGGACATGAGTCCTCTCCGGGGAGTTGCCATGACTGGCCCGATAAGGCGGGTGCCGGAGCCCTCCTCGCCCCCGAGGGGGAGGGGCACCGCTGGGCGAACCTCGTTGTCCCGCCGCACGGCCGGAGCGCCGTCTCGTTCGGGCAGGACCCGAAACTAGGGACTGCCAAATCGATTCGTCAATGGCCAACGAGGGTGCGCGGCGGGGTGTTTACACAGCTGGCGCACCTCGGGCCCGGCCGCCGACGGCCCGACCCACGGCCGAATCCCGCCCGTAACATGGGCGACTGTTTTCGGCCGCCGACGAACGGCCGTTCGCCCGCCGGCCGTCGCTTCTCGCGAGCGGGCGAACGGGCGCTCGTATGATGTCGCCATGAGGCGCCAGACCGTCACGCTCAAGGACGTGGCCAGAGCGGCGAACGTCTCGCCCAGCACGGCCTCGCAGGCGCTCTCCGGCACCGGACGCATGACGGAGGCGACCCGGCGGGCCGTCGTCGAGGCGGCCCAGAAGCTGAACTACCGCCCCAACGCGGTCGCCCAGGGCCTACGCACCGGATCGGTCCGGTCCATCGGGCTACACCATCTGCACGCGGGCGACCGTTTCGCCTCCGACTACTTTCGCGAGTTTGTCACCGGGGTCCTGGACGGCACCCAACGCGCGGACTACGACCTGACGTTGCTCTCCAGCAACCCGCAGGTGCCACGGAACCGGGTGCCCCGGGTGGACGGCGTGATCATCGCCGACCCCATCGCCGACGACCTGCGGGCGCGCCAACTCCTCGACTCCGGGCTGCCGGTGGTCGCCGGCGAACACCCGCCCGACGGGATGCCCGACTGCCCGGTGATCGCGGCCGACCACGCCGGCGCGCTCCGCCAGATCCTGGACCGGGCGGCGGCGCACGGGGTGCGGCGGCCCGCGTTCGTCGGCCCGGACGCCAACAGCGGCTGGGGCGTGCTGCTGCGCGCCGAGTTCGAACGCTGGTGCGCCGACCAGGGGTTGCCCGGCGCCACGGGCGAGAGCCGCTTCGGCGACCTGTCGGTGGCCGAACACCGGCGGGTCATCGGGGAGTTGCTGGCGCGCGAGCCGGCCACCGACCTGCTGGTGCTCTCCTCCGAGCCGATCGTGCAGGGGGCACTGACCGCGCTGGAGGCGGCTGGCCGCCGGGTGGGCAGTGACGTGCTGCTCGCCTGCTGTGGCGACAGCCCGACGTTGGCGATGACCGCTCCGCCGACCACCGCCGTCGATCTGCATCCGCGTGCGCTGGGGATGGCCTGCGCCGAGCTGCTGATCAGGCTGGTCGAGCACGACGCTGAGCCGCCGGAGGCGCCGGTGCTGCTGCCGGCGGAGGTCCGCTGGCGCGCGTCCCTGCCGGGCGGGGCGCGGGTGCCCCTGGGCTGAGCCGAGCGCGGCTCGCGGCCGGGAGGCCCTGCGGGTGGGCGGCCGCGTCGGGCGGTGGCCGCCGAGTCGCTCGCGCCGGGGATCTCGTACCGTACCCCTGTGCCGTTCGACCACAACGACCACTATCACCGCGCCGTACTGCGCCAGTTGCCGCGCGGTGCCCGGCGGGCGCTGGACGTCGGCTGCGGCACCGGAACGTTCGCCCGGCGGCTGGCGGGCCTGGGCCCGCGGGTGGACGCCCTGGACTCCTCCGCCGAGGCGCTGGCGGCGGCCCGCGCGCGCTCGGCGCCCCCGCCCCGGGGCCCGAGCTATCTGCACGCCGACATCACCGAACACCAACTGCCGCACGCGCACTACGACTTCGTGACCTGCCTGGCCAGCCTGCACCATGTCCCGTTCGCGACGGTCTCTCGTCTCCGCGAGACGCTCGCGCCCGGCGGGGTGTTGGTGGTGCTGGGCTGCTATGCCGAGCGCACGCCCGCCGACCGGGCGGTGAGCCTGGCGGCCGCGCCGGTCAACGCCGTGGCCCGGCTGACCGTCGCGGCCGGGGAACGGCTGCGCGGCCGGCCCCGGGACCTGGTCAGGGCGCCGGTGCGGCGGCCGACCGTCCCGCTCGCGGAGATCCGCTCCGACGCGGCCCGGCTGCTGCCGGGCTCCCGGGTGCGCCGGCTGCTGTTCTGGCGTTATCTGCTCGTCTTCCGGCAGCCCTGACCCACGCCACCGCGCTGAGTGCCCGCGCCGCTCGCGCCGGCGAGGCCACGGCGGCGCCGCTCGTTCACCAGCATCGCCCCGACCGCTCCCGGCGGCGGCGGCCCCGCCCGGGCCGGGCCGCCGCCGAACAACCGCCAGCGGCCCCACCCGCACCGCCGCCGGCAGGGCTAGAGTCGATGCCATGGCTGGTGAGCAGGGAAGCGTGCGCGTGGACACCTGGATCTGGGCGGTGCGGCTGATCAAGACCAGGTCGATGGCCGCCTCGGCCTGCCGGGCCGGCCATGTGAAGGTCAACAACGAGCGGGTCAAGCCGGCGCAGCCGGTGCGGATCGGCGACGAGGTGCGGGTCTGGCACGCCGGCCGGGAGCGGATCGTCGAGGTGACCCGCCTGATCCGCAAGCGCGTGGGCGCGCCCACCGCCGCCGAGTGCCTGATCGACAACAGCCCGCCGCCCCCGCCCCGGGTGGAGATCCCGGCGGTGCCGGTGCGCGACCGGGGTGCCGGCCGACCCACCAAGCGCGAACGGCGCGAGCTGGACCGGCTGCGCGGCCAGGGCTGAACGGACCCCGGCCGCCACCCGCCGCTACGGGGTGGCCTCCTCCAGGTGCTGGTACTCCGGGTGCTTGGTCAGCCAGCCGGCGATGAACGGGCAGGTGGCGACGACCTTGAGCCCCCGGCGTTCGGCGTCCTCCATCGCGGCCGTGGCCAGCTCGCCGCCCACGCCCCGCCCCTCGAAGCCGATCCGCACCTCGGTGTGGGGATAGATCACGCGCCGCTCCTCGCGCGTGTACTCGGCGAAGCCGGCGAACTCGCCGTCCAGCCACGCCTCGAACCGGCCGAGCTGGCTGTTGTCCCGGACCTCAGTGCTCATGCCCCTCATCGTGCCCCGCCGCCGGCGCTGCCGCACCACCACCGGCGCCGAACGGCTGGCCCGCCGCGCGTTCCGCCGCCGTCACGGCCTCGGCCGCCTCGGCCACCCGCTCCCGGAAGGGCCGCCGTTCCAGGGCCCGCTCCAGCTCGCCGAGCAGCGTCGCCAGCGGCACGGACAGCTCGGCGTCGAGGTCGGCCGCCGCGGCCTCGGCCACGGCCCACTCGGTCTCCAGCACCGGCAGCAGCCGTTCCCCCTCCGGTGTCAGCCGGACCACGCGCTGCCGGGCGTCCCGTCCCACGCTCAGCTCGACCAGGCCCCGGCGGCCGAGCTGGGCGACGGTCTGGCTGGCCGCCGAGTGGGTCACCCGCATCGCCCGCGCCAACTCCCCGATGGTGCTGGGCCCGTGGGCGACGAGGGCGCGGATCACCGGGGTGTACCTGGGCCGGTAGTCCGCGAGGCCCAGCCGGGGATAGACGGTGGCGAGGTCCGCCTCCAACAGGTCGAGCAGATGCCGCAGCCGGGTGCCGATGCCGGTGAGGGGGCGCTGGGTGGACATGGCCAGCACGATAACCGAGCGACGGACTTCCGACAGCACTGATATAACAGCGCTGTCAGATTACGCGCTCCGAAGGGTGGCCGTCATGTCCGCGCTGTATCCGCCGATCGAGCCCCACGACCACGGCTGGCTGTCCGTCGGCGATGGCCACCGGGTCTACTGGGAGACCTGCGGCAACCCCGAGGGCAAGCCGGCGCTCGTGGTGCACGGCGGTCCGGGCTCGGGGTGCGGCCCCCGCAGCCGGCGGTTCTTCGACCCGGACGCCTACCGGATCGTCCTCTTCGACCAGCGCAACAGCGGCCGTTCCACCCCGCACGCCGCCGAGCCCGAGGTCGACCTCGCCGCCAACACCACCGAGCACCTGCTGGCCGACATGGAGGCGCTGCGCGAGGCGCTGGGCGTGGAGCGCTGGCTGCTCTTCGGCGGCTCCTGGGGCTCGGTCCTCTCGCTGGTCTACGCGCTGCGGCACCCGGAGCGGGTGAGCGAGCTGGTGCTGATGGGCCTGGCCACCGGCCGCCGGGCCGAGACCGACCTGCTGACCCGGGGCCTCGGCAGCTACTTCCCCGACGCCTGGCGGGCGTTCCGCGACGCGGTGCCGCCCGAGGACCGGGACGGCGACCTGCCCACCGTCTACGCGCGGCTGCTCCACGACCCGGACCCGGAGGTGCGGGCCCGCGCCGCGCGCGCCTGGTGCGACTGGGAGGAGGCCATCGACGTGGGCCACGCCGGCGGCCCGTCCCGTTACGACGACCCCGCCTTCCAGCTGGCCTTCGCCCGGATCGTCACCCACTACTGGAGCGCCGGCTCCTGGCTCCCCGAGGGCGAGGTGCTCCGCCGCGCGCCCGAACTCGCCGACATCCCGGGCGCGGTGGTACAGGGCAGCCTCGATCCGGGCAATCTGCTGGGCACGCCCTGGGAGTTGGCGCACCGCTGGGGCCCGAACTGCGCGCTCACGGTCGTGGACGAGGCCGGGCACGGCGCCGCCGACGCGGGCATGGTCGAACGCCTGGTGGCGGCCACCGACGGTTTCGCCACCGGGGCGGCGCGGACGCGATAGCGTGGTGCGAAAACCGCGTCGGAAACGGGAACGGCCGACGTCCGGCGGCAGTTGAACTGTCCGAACCAACTGAACGGTCGACAGTTTCGGCGACGCGGCACAGGGCACGCGGCCGACCGGCCGACCGGGGACGTCGCGACGACACAGGAGGAGAACGCCGGCATGGTGTTCAAGCGGTTGCTCGGGAAGCTGGGCGTGGGTGGCCCGTCCGTGGACACGGTGCTGCACCGGGAGACGGTGCTGCCAGGCGACACGGTCTCCGGCGATGTGCTGGTGCGTGGCGGCTCGATGGACGTGGAGATCACGGAGGTCACCCTCGACCTCGCCGCCCAGGTCGAGGCGGAACGGGGGGACGAGGAGCGGCACGGGACGGTGAAGTTCCACCGGGTCGTGGTGGGCGGCGGCTTCCGGCTGGCGGAGGAGCAGGAGCTGTCGATCCCGTTCTCCTTCCAGCTGCCCTGGGAGACGCCGATCACCGAGGTCTTCGGCCAGCCGCTGAGCGTGCCGCTCGGAGTGCGCACCGAGTTGGCGGTGGCGGGCGCGGTGGACCAGGGTGACCTGGACCCGCTGATGATCCGTCCGCTGCCGGTGCAGGAGGCGGTGCTCGACGCCTTCGGGCAGCTGGGCTTCGGCTTCCGCTCCGCCGACCTGGAGCTGGGGCAGATCCGGGGCTCGGGCCAGACCCTCCCCTTCTACCAGGAGATCGAGCTGACCCCGGGGCCGAACCACGCGCACGCGATGCGTGAGGTCGAGATCAGCTTCCTGGCCAACCCGTCCGGTCTGACGGTGGTGTTGGAGGCCGACCGGCGCGGCGGGCTCTTCGGGGGCGGCGGCGACGCGCTCAACCTCTTCACCGTCAGCCACGAGGAGGTCGGGCGCACCGACTTCCCGGCGCTGGTGGACTCCTGGCTGCGGCAGCTCGGCGAGCGCCGCTCCGGGGGTCTCTTCGGTGGCGGGGGCCACCACGGGCACAAGGACCACGACGACCACGGGGGCGGCGGCATGGGCATCGGCGGCGCGGTCGCCGGTCTTGCGGCCGGGGTGGTCGGCGGCATGGTCGCGGCGGAGATCATCGACGAGATCGGCGACGCGTTCGAGGGCGACGACTGAGCCGGTCCCGCTGCGGGGTCCCGTGCGGCGCGCGCCGCACGGGACCCGACGGGCGGCGCGGCGGCGGCCGTTCGACATCCCCCGGTCAGACGGGAGCTGAGCGGGCCCGGCAGGTGCCGCCGCTCAGGTCCGGCACGGCCCCCGCGCGACAGGCGCGGCGGATCGCTCAGCCGACCCCGCGCCGGGATGTCAACTCGCCTGCCGCTACGAGGAGATGTCGTTCGTGTGAAGCATCCCGTCGCGACCTTGCGCATCTGCACGCGTAGATCGACAGTTGTGACGTGCTCATGGAAATCACGATTTGACATGGGCACGCTGAAACCGTTCATCGCAGAGTCCCCCTATGCGCCTCACAAGGAGCAGTTGCCTGATGGACAAGACGCGTAAGTCGGCGCGACTTCGGCGCGGCGCCGGACTGGCCACCGCCATCGGCGTGGTCCTCGCCGGAATCGCCCTACCGGCCAGCGCCCAGGCCAGCGACGCCCCCCTCGGGGTCATCGCCAACGCCGGTGCCGAGAACATCGTGCCCGGCAGCTACCTCGTCACGCTCGACAGCGACGAGGTGACCAGCGGCGTCGCCGCGACCGCCGAGGCCCTCGCCGAGTCCCACGGGGCGGAGGTGACCAGCGTCTTCCGACACGCGCTGGACGGCTTCGCCGTCGAGGCCACCGAGGCGGAGGCGCGGGCCCTGGCCGCCGACCCGGCCGTGGCCGAAGTCACCCACAACCAGCGGGTGTTCACCACCGCAACCCAGACCGACCCGCCGTCCTGGGGCCTGGACCGGATCGACCAGCCCTCGCTGCCGCTCGACAACTCCTACACCTACCCGGACCACGGCGGCGAGGGCGTCACCATCTACGTCCTCGACACCGGCATCCGCCACACCCACCAGGACTTCGGCGGCCGGGCGACCTTCGGCTTCGACGCCTACGGCGGGAACGGCAACGACGGCAACGGGCACGGCACCCATGTCGCCGGCACCGCCGGCGGCACCGAGTACGGCGTCGCCAAGAACGCCGACCTCGTCTCCGTCCGGGTCCTCGACAACAACGGCTCGGGCACCATCGAGGCCGTCGTCGGCGGCGTGGACTGGATCACCGCCAACGCCTCCGGCCCCTCCGTGGTCAACGTGAGCCTCGGCGGCGGCGCCAACAGCACCCTGGACACGGCGGTGCGGAACTCGATCAACACGGGCATCACCTACGCGGTCGCCGCCGGCAACAACTACGGCGCCGACGCCTCCCTCAGCTCCCCGGCGCGGGTCGAGGAGGCCATCACGGTGGGGTCGAGCACCAACACCGACTCCATCTCGCCGTTCTCCAACGTGGGTTCGGTGGTCGACATCTTCGCGCCGGGCAGCGCGATCACCTCGGCGTGGAACACGAGCGACACCGCCGAGAACACCATCTCGGGCACCTCGATGGCCACCCCGCACGTGGCGGGCGCCGCCGCGCTCTACCTGGCCGAGAACCCGGACGCGACCCCGGCCGAGGTCGAGGACGCGCTGGTCGGCGCGGGGCTGGGCGACGTGCTCAGCGGCGTCCCCGGTGGCACCGCCAACGTCCTGCTCAACATCAGCGGCGACGGCTCGGGCCCCGGCAACCCGCCGACCGGCGAGCGGTTCGAGAACAGCACCCCCGTGGCCATCGTCGACAACACCTCGGTCACCTCGGAGATCGAGGTGAGCGGCGTCGGCGAGCTGGCCGGCGTCTTCGAGGTCGACCTCGACATCAGCCACACGTGGATCGGCGACCTCACCATCGAGCTGACCAACCCGGAGGGCGCCAGCCAGGTGCTCCGCGACCGCGCCGGCGGCAGCCAGGACGACCTGGTGGCCACCTACCGCATCCCGGGCGCGGGCGTGGCGGCCGACGGCACCTGGACCCTGACGGTGACCGACAACGCCAGCCTCGACCAGGGCACCCTCAACTCCTGGGCGTTGCAGTTCTGATCGCGGTTCCGATCGCGGTTCCGATCGCACGTCTGATCCACGTCTGATCGCACGCCCCCCGGCGTGACCAGCGCGCGGGCCCTCCCCGTTCCCCGGAGCGGGGAGGGCCCGCGCCCGTCACGGCCGGCGCGGCGGGACGCCCCTACGCCTCTTCCCAGACCGTGACGAGGGGCAGGCCGCGCCGGGTGCGCTCGGCGTCCACGCCGCGTTGGATGATCTCGGTCTTGGCCTTGGTGTACAGGAACCCGTCGTCGGTCTCGGCCGCGAGGCGGCGCTTGACGGCCTCGTACTCGGCGGCGACCTCGGGGTGGGCGCGCAGGTGGTCGCGGAACAGGCGCTCGTTGCGGGTGTCCCAGCTGTCGGCCGTGACGATGTGCAGGTGGTGGCTGCGCTCGCCGGCGCGCGCTCCGGCGGTGTGTTCGCGGAAGTAGAACAGCCGGTTGGGCATCCCGACGTCCTCGAACCGGTAGCCGAGCCGCGTCAGCGCGGCCACCCGCTCGGGGGTCACGTCGTCCAGGGTGGTGACCGAGACCATCAGGTCGATGATGGGCTTGGCGGCGAGCCCCGGTACCGAGGTGGAGCCCACGTGCTCGGCCGTCCGGCAGAGGCCGGGCACGGCCTCCGCCAACTCCGCTATGGCGTCGGCCGCTTGGGAGGGCCAGGAAGGATCGTAGTCCGCGATGTAGAGAGGCATCCGGGCATTCTAGGTTTGTCCGGACACGACCTAGGAGACGATGTCCCGGCGGGCGAAGTGGCGGTAGGCCAGGGCCACCAGGACCAGCGCGTAGGTGAGGGAGACCGCGCCGCCGCGCACCATGCCGTTCCACTCCACGTCCCGTTGCAGCGCGTCCAGCCAGGCGTAGAGCCAGTGTGCGGGGATGAGCTGCCGCCAGTCGCCCAGGGCGGTGATGGCGTCCAGGATGGAGCCGACGATGGTCAGCCCGATCGCGCCGCCCACCGCGCCCAGCGGGGCGTCGGTGACCGTGGAGAGCCAGAACGCCAGGGCGGCGGTGACCAGTTGGCCGACGAAGATCGCCGCCAGCGCGATGCCCAGCCGGAGCACGGACTCCCCCGCCGGCAGGGCGCCGCCGGTCGGCAGCCGCAGCTCGCCCCAGCCGTAGGCGGCGGTGCCCACGCCGAGCGCGGCCAGCGGCAGCAGCACCATGGCGAGGGCCGAGAAGCCCAGCGCCACCAGCAACTTGGCGGTCAGCAGCCGCCATCGGGGCACCGGGGCCGCCAGCAGATAGCGCAGCGAGGACCAGCCGGCCTCGGCGGCCACCGTGTCGCCGCAGAACAGCGCGACCGGCACCACCAGCAGGAAGCCGGAGGAGAGATAGAGGCAGACGGCGGCGAAGTTGGGCCCGGAGGCGGTGGCGGCTTCCAGCAGCGGTGACTCGGAGTCGTCGGGGGCGCCGCCCACCGCGAACGCGATCGCCACCAGCGCCGGAAGCGCCGCCAGCAGCAGCCCCACCACCAGGGTCCGGCGGCGGCGCAGCTGGCGGACGGCCTCGACGCGCAGCGGGAGGGTGCGGCGGGGAACGTAGCCGGGGGCGGCGGCGCGTTCGGCCCGCTCCGCTGCCTCGGTGCCGAGGTCGGGAGTCATGTCAGGCACCGCCGATCAGGGTCAGGAAGGCGTCCTCAAGGCGTCGGTGCGGCACCAGGCCGCTCACCGGGATGCCGGCCTCGACCGCGGCCGCGACCAGCCGTTCCGGCCCGATGGCGTCGAGCCGGACCAGCACGCCCGCCTCGGTGCGCGTGGCCGCGCCGACGCCCGGCACCTGGCGGATGGTCTTCAGCCAGGCGTCGGTGGCCGGTTCGGCCGTGGAGACCAGCACCGTGTCGCCGGAGCCGACGATCTCGGCGACCGGGCCCGAGGCGACCAGCCGGCCGCCGTCCATCACCACCAGATGGGTGCAGGTCTGTTCGACCTCGGCCAGCAGATGGCTGGAGACGATCACGGTGCGTCCCTCGGCGGCGTAGCGGATCATCACCTCGCGCATCGCGCGGATCTGGGGCGGGTCGAGCCCGTTGGTCGGCTCGTCCAGGATCAGCAGCTCGGGCAGGCCCAACATCGCCTGGGCGATGGCCAGTCGCTGGCGCATCCCCTGGGAGTAGGTGCGCACGCGGCGCTCCAGCGCGGTGCCCAGGTCGGCGATCTCCAGCGCCTCCTCCAGGTGCGCGTCGGCGGCGGGGCGCCCGGTCGCGCGCCAGTACAGCTCCAGGTTGGCGCGGCCGGTCAGGTGCGGCAGGAACCCGGCTCCCTCGACGAAGGCACCGACCCGGGAGAGCACCGGCGCGCCGGGCCCGACGCGGTGGCCGAAGATCCGGATCTCGCCGGTGTCGGGAGTGATCAGGCCCATCAACATCCGCAGCGTGGTGGTCTTGCCGGCGCCGTTGGGCCCCAACAGGCCGAGCACCTGGCCGCGTTCGACGCGCAGGGACAGGTCCCGCACGGCGTAGCGTTCGCTGTTCCTGGCGTAGCGCTTGGTCAGCCCGGTGATGGTCAGCGGCACCTCGGCCAGCGCCGGGTCGTGGGAGGTGGTGCGCCCCCCGCGCTTTCGGGTGAGGAGCAGCGCGGCCGCCACGGCGAGCGCCGTCAGGGGCAACGCCCACACCCACCAGTCGAGCGCGGCCGGCGCGGTGGCGATGTCGGGGGCGGTGGGCAGCGTGAGGGTCGGGTCGTCGAGGGCGACGGTGTAGCGGGCGATCCCGGCGGGCGAGGCGTAGCCGATGTCGGTGCTGGAGACGACCAGCCGCAGCCGGTGTCCGGCCTCGAACGGGTAGTCGACGGCGGGGAGTTGGAAGGTGATGACGCGCCCGTCGTCGAGGTCGTCGACGCGCAGCGGGGCGACCAGCTGCGCGGGCAACGACTGGCTCTCGCCGTCGGGCGCGACGTCGTAGAGCTTGCCGAAGAGGACGGCGGCCCCGGTGTCGGATGCGACGCGGAGGCGCACGGTCGGCGCGCCGGTGACCCGGAGCGGCTCGGTCAGCGGCAGGGAGTCGAACCGGGCGTACTGGCCGGGGAAGTCGATGGCCGGGGAGACGCCCAGGCCGCCGAGCCCGGTGAGGCCGCCCAGCCCCGGAACGGTGGAGACGGCGGCCGGCGCGCCGCCCGGCGGGTTGACGAACGTCTGGGGCTCGCCGGCCAGTTCGAGGGTCTCCGGCTCGCCGAGGAGGCCGGGGTAGGCGGCGCCCGACGCGCCGGCGAGCAGGGTGTCGCCGTTGGTGGTGTCGAAGCCGGTGATCCGGGTGACGCGGAACGGCGGCCCGGTGCCCACCGACGGGTCGTCCCCGAGGTGGCGGTCGAACCAGTCGACGATCCGCGCGTCGGTGCGTTCGGCCTCCGAGATGCCGCCGTCGTGTCCGGCCCAGAGCCACTCGACGCTGACCTGGGCGCCGTTGGCGCGCAGCGCCTCGGCCATCGCGTCGGCCTGGTCCAGCGGGAAGAGCGAGTCGTGTTGGCCCTGGAGGATCAGCGTGGGCACGTCGATCCGGTCGCCCACGGCCACCGGGCTGTGCTCCCGCAGCACGGCGAGCGCCTCCGGGTCCGGCTCGCCGGCCACGGCGACCCGCTGGTAGAGGGCGCACAACTCCTCGGTGAACCGGCCGCATCCGGGGTCCTCGGCGGTCGCTTCGGGTGGCGCGCCCACGCCGGGGTCGGCCGCTCCGGTGGTGAACAGGATGCCGGCCCACAGCTGTTTGAAGACGCCGTTGGGGAAGAGCGCATCCGACAGGTCCCAGTAGGTGATGGCGGGCGCGATGGCGTCGACGCGCTGGTCGTGGCCGGCGGCCAGCAGGGCGATGGCGCCTCCGTAGGAGGCGCCGGCCAGGCCGACGCGGGGGTCGCCCGGGCCGTCCCGGGTGACCTCGGGGCGTTCGGCGAGCCAGTCGATGAGGCGGGAGACGTCGGCGACCTCGCGGTCGGGGTCGTTGAGGCCGATCCGGCCGGTGGAGGCCCCGAAGCCGCGCGCGGACCAGGTCAGGACGGCATAGCCGTCAGCGGCCAGCCGTTCGGCCTGTTCGCGGGTGTCCTCCTTGCTGCCGCCGAAGCCGTGCCCGAGCAGCACGGCGGGGCGCGGCGCCTCGCCCTCGGCGACGAAGTAGGAGGTGTCGATCTCGACGGTGGTGTCGGAGTCGGGGGACTCCGGCATGGTCAGGACCCGGTCGGTGCGGTGCACGGGCGGCTGGTCGTCGGCGACGGCGAGCCCGACCGTGCCGGCGCCGACCACCAGCGCGAGCGCCGCCAGTCCGGCCCAGGCCCGCCGGGTGGTCTTGGGCCAGCGAATTCTCATGACCGAGCGGCGTCCCTTCGGGCGGTCGTTGATCGCCCCACGCTACCCAATGGTGCCGGCGGCCCTTTCGCGACCGTCCCCGGCGCCGCGTGGGTAACGTCGGTGCGCGGCCGGCGTCTTGTCAAACCCGCCGGGGAATTCCCGCCGGAATGAACGCGGTCGGCGCCGCGCCGACACCGCACCGGCGCCGGGGGCTGACGGCGCGAAACCGACTGGTCAACGCCGGGTGAGTGTGCGGGAGTTCACACCGTCCGCCAACGCGGGCCGGGAATAGACGAGCACCGCTCGGCGTTACCGGGCGCATTCGGAAGGGGCTCGCCCAACCGGGCGCGCGGACGGGCGCCGGGGAACGTACGGAATACCCCAGAACGTCTAAAGCTTTCCCCAATTCGTTTACGTGTAATAAGCACCTTGTCATAGGGTCACGAGCGGAACCACATCATGGGGAGATCGTTTGACCACGCACAGTAGGGAATCCATACCCGATCCGGCGACCCTGCCCGAGATCGTCCGGCCGCCGGCGACCCCGGCGGCCGAAACCGCGCCCGAGGGCGCCCCGCCCGAGGGAACGGCGCCCGCCACGGCTCCGGACATGACGCACCCGGAGATCATGCGGGCGCTCTCCGGGCTCCTGCTCGGAATGTTCGCCGCGATCCTCTCCTCCACCATCGTCACCAACGCGCTGCCGCGCATCATCGCCGACCTCGGCGGCGGGCAGTCCGCCTTCACCTGGGTCGTCACCGCCACCCTGCTGGCGATGACCGCCTCGATGCCGCTGTGGGGCAAGCTCGCCGACCTCTTCGACAAGAAGCTGTTGATCCAGGCCGCGTTGACCATCTATGTGATCGGCTCGATGATCGCCGGCCTCTCCCAGAACCCGGCCATGCTGATCACCGTGCGGGTGTTCCAGGGCCTGGGCGTCGGCGGCCTGATCGGGCTCTCGCAGATCATCCTGGCCGCCATGATCCCGCCCCGGCAGCGTGGCCGGTACAGCGGCTATCTGGGCGCGACCTTCGCCGCCGCCACCGTGAGCGGGCCGCTCATCGGCGGCGTGATCACCGACACCTCCTGGCTCGGCTGGCGCTGGTGCTTCTACATCGGCGTCCCGTTCGCCGTCGCCGCGCTGGTGGTGCTCCACCGCACGCTCAAGCTGCCCCGGGCGCGCCGCTACGGGGTGCGCATCGACTGGGCGGGCGCCGTGCTGGTCAGCGCCTCGGTCTCGCTGCTGCTGATCTGGGTGACCCTCGCCGGCGACTCCTACGACTGGATGTCCTGGCAGACCCTCGCGATGGTGGGCGGCTCGCTGCTGCTGGCCGTGCTCTTCGTCGTCGTGGAGACCAGGGCAGCGGAACCGATCATTCCGCTGCGGCTCTTCCGCGACCGCACCATCGCGCTCACCTCGGCCACCTCGCTGCTGGTCGGCGTGGCCATGCTCGCCGGCACGGTCTTCTTCGCGCAGTACTTCCAGCTGGCGCGCGGCGAGAGCGCCACGATGTCCGGGGTGATGACCATCCCGATGATCGTCGGCATGACGCTCTCCTCGACCGTCTCGGGCCGGTTGATCACCCGCACCGGCCGCTGGAAGTCCTGGCTGCTGGCCGGCGGGGTGCTGCTGACGGCCGGCTGCGCGCTGCTGGGCACCGTGCGCTACGACACCCCGTACTGGGAGGTCGCCGCCGCCATGCTGCTGCTCGGCCTGGGCGTCGGGATGACCATGCAGAACCTGGTGCTGGCGGCGCAGAACGTGGTCGGACCCCAGGATCTGGGAGCGGCCAGCTCGATGGTGGCGTTCTTCCGGACCTTCGGCGGCGCGATCGGCGTGGCGGTGCTGGGCGCGCTGCTGGCCAACCGGGTCGCCGAGTACTCCCGTTCGGGCCTGGCCGAGCTGGGCGTGGTGCCGGCGGGGGGCGGCGGCCAGATCCCGGACATGAGCACGCTGCCGGGGCCGGTGCGGACGGTGATCGCCAGCGCCTACGGGCACGGCATCGCCGACGTCTTCCTGGTGGCCGCGCCCATCGCCCTGGGCTCGCTGCTGCTGACCGTCTTCATCCGCGAGGTCGCGCTGCGGACGCACACCGGTACCGGTCGCTGACCGCGCGTCCCCTCGACGCGGCGAACCCCCGTCGCTCCGCCCCGGGTTCGGGGTGGGCGGCGGGGGTTCGCGCGTGTCGCCCGCTCGGGCGGCTGCGGTCAGGCCGCCTTGATCGCGGCGGCGAAGCGGACCACGCGCTCGGCCTGCACCCGGGCGGCGTTGACCGTCACGTCGTCGACGGGGTTGGCGCCCTGGGCGTCCACGTGGGAGGTGCCGTAGGGGTTGCCGTCGGCGAACTTGGCGGGGTCGGTGTAGCCGGGGGCGACCAGCACGCCGCCGAAGTGGTGCACCGAGTTGTAGAGCGCCAGCAGCGTGGACTCCTGACCGCCGTGCTGGGTGCTGGTGCCGACGAAGCCGCTGTAGACCTTGTCCGCCAGCCTGCCCGACGCCCACAGGCCGCCGAGCTGGTCGAGGAACTGCTTGAGCTGCGCGGCCACGTTGCCGAACCGGGTCGGGGTGCCGAGGATCACGGCGTCCGCCCACTCGATGTCCTCGGGGGTGGCCACCGGCACGTCGGCGCTGGCCGCCGCGTGCGCCGCCCAGGCCTCGTTGGACGCTATGGCCTCGGCCGGGGCCAGCTCGGCCACCTTCAGCACCCGCACCTCGGCGCCGGCCTTGGTCGCCGCCTCACCCAGCTCCGAGGCGATCCGCGCGACGGTGCCGGTGGAGGAGTAGTAGACGACGGCGAGCTTGACGGGAGAACTCATGAAGCGGACCTCCGGAGGGGGTTGGTCAACGGATAACGGTTAGTTGAACCGTAAACGACCGAGGGATCTTCCCCTCCCCGGTTGAGACCCACATCACATCCGGGCCGGCACGGCGGGACCGCGAGCACGGCGGGACCGCGAGCACGGCGGGACCGCACATGAGAACGACCCCCACGCCATGGCTTGGGGGTCGGTGGGTCAGGGGCGTGGGGGTGGGGGTGGGGGTGGGGGTCGAGTGGACTGGCGGTCAAGCACGGGGGACGGTTCGACGGCTCGGGGCGGAACGCTCAGGCGAAGAGGAAGTCGGCCTCACCGCGCTTGGCGCCACGGATGAAGGTCTCGATCTCGTGCATGGTGTAGATCAACGCCGGGCCGTCGGGATCGGTCGACTGACGGATCGCCACCCGGCCGTCGGCCAGCTTGAGCGCCTCGACGCAGTTGCCGCCGTTGGTGCCGCTCCACGGCTTGCGCCACCCCTCGCTGCCCAGTTCCCTGGCCGGCATCCCGTTGTAGATGTGCTTGATCATGCGGTCAGCTCCTTGCGAATCTCACCGAGGAGAGCCTCGGTGTCCTGCGCTGACGCCGCTTGCGTACCCATGCGGTCCAGAACCTCCAGATAGGCCACGGTGTCGGGCCGCTCGTCGAGGTAGGTCGCGCCGGTCAGACTTTCGGCGTAGATGATGTCGGGCAGCTCCGGGATCTCGAATCGGAAGAGCTGGAACGGCCCGAACATGCCGGGATGGGGTCCGGCGCTGAACGGCATGATCTGGAGGGTGACGTTGGGCAACTGCGTCGCCTCGATCAGCCGGTCGATCTGCTGGAGCATCTCCGCGGCCGTGCCGACCCGACGCCTCAGCACATGCTCCTCGACCACGGCCCACAGCAGCGGGGCGCGGGGCCGCGTGAGCAGCTCCTGACGTTCCATCCGCAGCGCTACCCGGCGCTCGATCTCCTCGTCGGAGGCGCCGGGAAACCCGGTGCGCAGCAGGGCGCGCGCATAGGCCGGGGTCTGCAACAGACCCGGCACGCAGTGTGGTTCGTAGGCCCGGATGAGGCTGGCCTCGCCCTCCAGGCTCACATAGAGGCTGAACCAGTCCGGCAGCACGTCGCGGAACCGGTGCCACCAGCCGGGGCGGTTGGCCTCGTCCACCAGCCGGAGAAAGGATTCAGCCTCCTCGGCGCCGACGCCGTACCGCTCCAACAGCGCCTTCACGTACAGGGGTTTGAGGCCGACCTCGGCCTTCTCCATCCGCCGCACGGTCGTGGTGTTGACGCTCAGCGCGGCGGCGGCGTCGGCGAAGGAACACCCGGCTGACTCGCGCAACTCCTTCAGCCGCAACCCCAGGACGATCTGTCCCACGGTGGGCCCCGACCGCGCCTCTGCCACCTTGGTTCCCCTTGCCGCTTCGTCTCGTTGGTCCCGCGCCTATGTCATCTCGCCTACGCTGCATAGAAGTTTGCCACACCGGGTAGCGACATCCACAGAGATCTCTTCGCTTTCTGCGAATTGCAGAACTCCTCTTGCGCAGAGCCCTCAGGAGAACGCATAGTTAACGCGTGACCCGGCTCACGACGGCTCCAGTTCCCCGGAAGGCGACCTCACCCGTGGCTCCTACTCACGGCGTGCCGCCGTCCCCCCTGCCAGCTCCGGCGATGCGGCCCGCCCAACCGCCGGGCGAGAGCTTCGCGTTGCCCGCCAGGGACACCTCCGTCGCCGCGGCTCGCCGACGGGTGCGGCACCAACTGTACGGCTGGGGCCTGCCGAGCACCACCTGTGACAACGCCCAGCTCATCGTCTCGGAGCTGGTCACCAACGCCATCCTGCACACGCAGAGTAGTCAGGTCAGATGTCTGCTGTGGTCCAGCGGCCAGGTGCTGCGGATCGAGGTCGCCGACGAGGGGGCCGGGCCCTCGCTCGGGCCGCCGCGCGCCGCCGACGCGGACGCGGAGAACGGCAGGGGGCTGCTGCTGCTCGACGCGCTCGCCGCCCGCTGGGGCGTGATCTCCCCGGACCACTGGTCGGGTTGCACCGTGTGGGCCGAACTGTCCGCCGCCTGCGACCGCGTGCCGCAGCCCCGGTGGAGGAACGGGAACGGCCCCGGGGCCGCCTGACCGGTCCGCTCCGTCCTCGACCCGTGCCGCGCCCCGGGCATCGCCGGCGGCGCGCTCTTTGCTAGCCTTCCGGGGCGCCGGCCTTCCCGGCCGCACTTCCCGCGTCGCACGCTCGTCGCCCGTCGCCTCAAGGGAGTTCCGTGGCCGTCATCCCGCCGATCCCGGCCGAGCCTCCCCGGATACCGGCTCCCGCCCCTCCCCCCTGGCAGCGCTGGGCCCTGTGGGGCGGCGCCGGCCTGCTGGCCACCGTGCTGCTCTATGTGCTGGCCGGGATGCTCTGGGGCGGGCGGATAGCCGCCGGCACCACCGTGTTGGGCGTCGACATCGGCGGCCTCTCCGACGAGGCGGCCAGGGAGCGGCTCAACGCCGAGCTGAGCGAGGACCGGCTGGCCCCGGTCCTGGTGATGATCGGCGAGGACGACGAGAACGTGTACGAGGTGGACCCGGAGGAGGCCGGGCTGCTGCTCGACGTCTCGGCGACCGTCGAACAGGCCGACCGGCCCGGGCTGTTGGGCCGCCTCTTCGGCGTCGGCGGCGGCGCGCTCGACCCCGTGGTGGTGCAGCACGAGCAGCGCAGCGAGGCGGCGCTCACCGGCGTCGCCGAGCACGCCGACGCGGCCGTGACCGAGGGCGCGGTGGACTTCGAGGACGGCCGGGTGCGGGTCACCGAGCCGTCGGCCGGCACCGCGCTGGACGTGGAGCGCTCCGTCGAGATGCTGCGCGCCGCCTATCTCAACGAGGAGGCGCAGCCCGTGCGGCTGCCCGTCTCGCTGGCCGAGCCGCTCACCGACGAGGACGAGGTGGCGCGCGCGGTCGAGGAGTTCGCCGAGCCGGCGATGTCGGGCCCGGTCACGCTGGTGAGCGAGGACGGCTCGGCGCGGGTGTCCCTGAGCCCCGAGGTGTTGGGCGACCATCTCGCGATGGAACCCGACGAGGAGGGACGGCTGGAGCCCCGGCTGGACGCCGAGGGGCTGGTCGAGGACGAGCGGGTGGTGCCGCTGTTCGAGGACGCCTCGGTGGAGCCGACCGACGCGACGCTGAGCCTCGACGGCGGCTCCGTGGTCGCCTCCGGCGGCGCCGAAGGCAGCCGGGTCGCCGTCGACGAGGTGGGGGACGCGGTGCTGCCGCTGCTCGACCGTGGCGGCGAGCGGGCGCGCACGGGCCTGCTGCCCATGGAGACCGTGGAGCCGGCCCTCAGCGAGGAGAACTACCGCGACCTGGGGCTGGTGGAGGAGATCTCCAGCTTCACCGTGGAGTTCGAGCCCGCTCCCTACCGCATCACCAACATCGGCCGCGCGGCCCAGCTGATCAACGGCTCGCTGGTGCTGCCCGACGAGGTGTGGAGCTTCAACGAGACGGTCGGGGAGCGCACCGAGGAGAACGGCTTCGTCGAGGGCGTGATCATCCTCGACGACCAGTACCAGACGGCGCAGGGCGGCGGCGTCTCGGCGGTGGCCACCACGGTCTTCAACGCGATGTTCTTCGCCGGCGTGGAGATCGTCGAGTACGGGGCGCACTCGTTCTACATCGAGCGCTACCCGGAGGGCCGGGAGGCCACGGTGGCCTGGGGCAGCCTCGACCTGCGGTTCCGCAACGACTCGGGGAACGCGATCTACGTCCTGGCCTCGGCCGACAACGACTCGGTGACCGTGACCTTCGTGGGCACCAAGCGGTT
Organism: Streptomyces triticirhizae; assembly: GCF_003696235.1. GTDB lineage: Bacteria > Actinomycetota > Actinomycetes > Streptomycetales > Streptomycetaceae > Streptomyces > Streptomyces triticirhizae. Next base: position 74,781 of record NZ_RFFJ01000003.1, on the reverse strand, counting down.
CGACGAGGTCCGTTCCGAGACGGGGCCCCGGGAGAACATCGAGGAGCCGGAGCGCCGCGAGGGCGAGGGCGAGGACTGCGTTCCGCAGCCGCCGCTGGAGGGCTTCGACGTCACGGTGGAGCGGATCTTCGTGCGGGACGGCGCCGAGGTGGACCGGGAGACCTACGAGACCAACTACGTGCCCAGGGACGAGATCGTCTGCCCGGACGAGGAGTGAGCCCGCCCGCCCCGCCGACCGTGCCCGGTCGGCGGGGCGGCTCGCGGGCTTTCTGCCAGGGCTCGCCGCGTTCAGACGGTGAGGGCCTCCCGCACGCGGTCCCTGGCGGCCTCGCCGCCCTCGCCGGTGGAGGTGATCCGGCCGGCCTCCAGCACGTGGTAGCGCTGGGCGGCGCGCAGCGCGAAGTCGATGTGCTGCTCGACCAGCAGCACCGACAGGCCGCCCCGGCCGGCCAACTCCAGGATGGTGCGCTGGATCTCGGCCACCACCGAGGGCTGGATGCCCTCGGTCGGCTCGTCGAGGAGCAGCAGGCGGGGTCGGGTGATCAGCGCCCGGGCGATGGCCAGCTGCTGCCGCTGGCCGCCGGAGAGCAACCCGGCGCGGCGGCCGGCCAGTTCGCGCAGCGCGGGGAAGAGGTCGAGCGCCTCGTCCAGCGCGTGGGCGCCGTCCCTGCCCCGCCCGTCGGCGACCAGCCGCAGGTTCTCCAGGGCGGTCAGCTGCGGGAAGCTCTGCTGCCCCTGCGGAACGTAGGCGAGCCCGGCCCGCACCTTACGGTGCGCGGGCAGGCGGGTGACGTCCCGCCCGTCCAGCCGCACGCGGCCGCCGCTCGGGCGGATCAGCCCGAGGACGGCGCGCAGCAACGTGGACTTGGCGGCGCCGTTGTGTCCCAGCACGCAGACGACGCCGTCCTCGGGCACGGTGAGGCTCACCCCGTGCAGCACGTCGCTGCGGCCGTAGCCGGCGACGAGTTCGGTGATCTCCAGCATCAGGGCTCCTCCCCCACGTGCGCGGCGGCCGTGGGTCGTTCGGGCGCGTGGCCGAGATAGACCTCCTGCACCCGGGGGTCGGCGCGCACCTCGGCGGGACTGCCCTCACTGAGCACCCGCCCGGCGTGCAGCACGGTGACGCTGCTGGCGAAGGCGCGCATGAACTCCATGTCGTGCTCGATCACCACGACCGTGCGCTCGGACGCCACGGTGCGCAACAACGCGCCGGTGGCATCCCGTTCCTCGTGGCTCATGCCGGCCACCGGCTCGTCCAGCAGCAGGAGTTCGACGTTCTGAACCAGCAGCATCCCGATCTCCAGCCACTGCTTCTGGCCGTGGGAGAGGGTGCCGGCCAGCCGGTGGGCGTGCGGCGCGAGGCCGACGGTGGTCAGCGCCTCGTCCACCTCGGGCGGCACCGAACGGCGCTGCCGCAGCAGGGTGAGGGGGCGGCGGCCGGCGCCGGCGGCGATGTCGAGGTTCTGGACGACGGTGAGGTTCTCGAAGACGGTCGCGGTCTGGAAGGTGCGGCCGATGCCCAGCCGCGCGATCCGGTGCACCGGCCGGCCCAGCAGCTCCCGGCCGCCGAACCGCACCGATCCGGTGGCCCTGGCCAGGCCGGTGACGGCGTCGACGAGGGTCGTCTTGCCCGCGCCGTTGGGGCCGATGAGGAACCTGAGGTCGCCGGGGCCGACCCGCAGGTCCACGCCGTCCACCGCGGTGAACCCGTCGAAGGAGACGCGCAGTTCGGAGATCGTCAGGCCGTGCAGGGCCTCCTCGGTCATGTGCTCGCTCCCAGGGGGGTCGGGCGGCGGCGGGTGAGCAGCTGCCGCAGGGAGATCAGGCCGCCGGGCAGGAAGGCCACGACCACGATGAACAGGCCGGCCTGGAAGTAGGTCCAGGCGGCGGGGAACTCCTCGGAGAGCGTGGTCTGGGCCCAGGCGACGGCGATGGCGCCCAGCGCCGCCCCGACCAGGCTGGCCCGGCCGCCGATGGCGGCGCCGATCAGGAACTGGATGGACGGCACGATGCCGATCAGCGCCGGCGAGATGATCCCGACCGCCGGCACGAACAGCGCCCCGGCCAGCCCGGCCATGCCGGCCGAGACCACATAGGCGACCAGCTTGACCAGCGCCGGGTCGTAGCCGAGGAAGCGGACCCGCTCCTCCGAGTCCCGGACGGCTACCAGCAGTTCGCCGTAGCGGCTGAGGAAGAGCTGGCGGGTGAGGAGCATCAGCGCCAGCAGGGTGCCGGCGATGACGAAGTAGACGGTCCTGCGGTTGATCGGGTCGTTGAGGGCGAAGCCGAAGAAGCCCTGGAAGTTGGTCAGCCCGTTGGTGCCTCCGGTGGTGGCCTGCTGGCCGATGAGCAGGATGGCGAAGGCGGCGGCCAGGGCCTGGCTGAGGATCGCGAAGTAGGCGCCGCGCACCCGCCGGCGGAAGACCAGGAAGCCGATCACGGCGGCCACCGCCATCGGCACCAGGAAGACGGCGGCGATCGCGACGACCGGCGAGCGGAACGGCTCCCACCACCAGGGGAGTTGGTCGGTCGATCCGTAGAGCAGCATGAAGTCGGGCAGCTGTCCCGGGCCGGCGTCGGCGAGCTTGAGGTGCATGGCCATGGCGTAGCCGCCGAGGCCGAAGAAGAGCCCCTGGCCCAGGGTCAGCATCCCGCCGCGGCCCCAGGCCAGCGAGATGCCGACGGCGACCATGGCGAAGCAGAGGTAGCGGGCGAGCTGTTCGAGCCGGAAGTCGGACAGCACGGCGGGCGCCACGGCGAACAGCAGCACGGCGGCCGCCGCGTAGCCGCCGGCCAGCCGCCAGCGCGCGCCCCGCGCCCCGCTCCCGTTCCCGGTCGTGGTCTCGTCGCCGGTCCCGTTGCCGGTCCCGGTCTCGGTCTGGTGGTCGGTCATGCCAGGCTCCGGGTGCGCAGGGTGTAGATGCCTTGGGGACGCCACTGGAGGAAGGCCACGATGGCGACCAGCACGGTGACCCGGGCGACGCTGACCGTCGTCGAGTACTCCATCACGGCCTGCAACACGCCCAGCGCGAACGCCGCGATCACCGCGCCCCGCAGCTGGCCGATGCCGCCGACCACGATCACCAGGAAGGCGTCGATGATGATGTTGGTGCCCATCGTGGGTCCGATCGGGCCCACCAGCGTCAGCGCGACGCCGGCGAGCCCCGCCAGGCCCGAGCCGATGAAGAAGGTGATCCGGTCGACCCGGCCGGTGGCGATCCCCGATGCCTCGGCGAGGTCGCGGTGCTGCACCACCGCCCTGATCCGCCGGCCCAGGGAGGTGCGGCGCAGGGTCAGGGTGAGCGCGACCACCGCCGCGATCGCCAGGCCCAGGATGAACAGCCGGCTGTGCGCCAGGGTCAACGAGTGCTCCCCGTCGACCAGGGTGATCCGGCCGCTCAGCCAACTCGGCGCCTGGGCGTTCACGTTGGGCGCGCCGAAGATGTCCCGGGCCAGCTGCTGGAGCATCAGCGAGACACCCCAGGTGACCAGCAGGGTGTCCAACGGGCGGGCGTAGAGGCGGCGGATCAGCAGCCACTCCAGGAGCACGCCCATGGCGCCGGCGACCAGGAAGGCCAGGGGAAGGGAGATCAGCAGCGAGGTGCCGGCGGAGTCGATCGACTTCTGGACGACGTAGACGGTGTAGGCGCCGGCCATGATGAACTCGCCGTGCGCCATGTTGATCACGCCCATCTGACCGAAGGTCAGGGACAGGCCCAGGGCGATCAGCAGCAGCACGGCGCCGATGCTGATGCCCGTGAACGACTGGCTGAGGATGACGGTCATGGGTCAGGACAGGCCCTCGGCCCAGTCGTAGTCCCTCAGGTAGGGGTCGGGCCTGATGGGCTCCTCGCTGCTCCACACCTCGGTGATCAGGCCGTCCGCGCCGATCCGGCCGATGCGCGCGGTCTTGTGGATGTGCTGGGTCTCGCCGTCCACGGTGACGGTGCCCTCGGGGGCCTCGAACGTGATCCCGTCGGCCGCCGCGCGGACGTCCTCCACCTCGAAGGAGCCGGCCTCCTCGACCATCGCGGCCCACAGGTAGACCGAGGTGTAGGCGGCCTCCATCGGGTCGGATGTGGGGCGGTCGGCGCCGTAGCGCTCCTGGAAGGCGGCGACGAACTCCTCGTTGGCCTCGCCCTCGGTGGTCTGGTAGTAGTTCCAGGAGGTCAGCTGGCCCTCCAGGTTCTCGGCGCCGATGCTCTTGACCTCCTCCTCGGCGATCGAGACCGACAGCACGGGCATCGTCTCGGCGGTGAGGCCGGTGGCCGCGTACTCGGAGAAGAACGAGACGTTGCTGTCCCCGTTGAGCGTGTTGAACACGGCGTCGGCGCCGGCCTGTTCGACCTTGTTGGCGATGGTAGAGAACTCGGTGGAGCCCAGCGGGGCGTAGTCCTCGCCGACGATCTCGATGCCGTGTTCCTCGGCGTAGGCGCGGATGATCCGGTTGGCGGTACGCGGGAAGACGTAGTCGCTGCCGACCAGGTACAGCGACTCGACGCCCTCCTCGACCAGGTAGTCGAGGGCGGGAACGATCTGCTGGTTGGTGGTGGCCCCGGTGTAGAAGATGTTGGGCGACTGCTCCAGGCCCTCGTACTGCACGGGGTAGAACAGCAGCGAGCCGTTCTGCTCGAAGACGGGCAGCACCGCCTTGCGGCTGGCGGAGGTCCAGCAGCCGAACACGGCCGCCACCTGGTCCTGTTGGATGAGCTTCTCGGACTTCTCGGCGAAGGTGGGCCAGTCCGAGGCGCCGTCCTCGCTGATCGGCTCGATCTGCTTGCCCAACACGCCGCCGTCGGCGTTGATCTCCTCGATGGCGAGCATCAGCGCGTCGCGGACCGTCACCTCGCTGATGGCCATGGTGCCGGAGAGCGAGTTCAGCAGGCCGACCTTGATGGTGTCGCCGGAGGTGTCGACGGTGGCGGCGGCGTTGGCGCTCTCCTCGCCGGTCTTGGCGCCACAGGCGGTCAGGGCGAGGGCGGTGGCCGAGGCGACCGCGATCGCGGCGAGTCGGCGTACCCGGGCTATGGGGAGCATCTCTCGTCCTCCTTGTCCCCGGACGGACCGGGGATACTGGTCCCCGGCGGCTGCGGGTGCGGCCGGGGGTGCGAGGGGAACGCCGGGCCACGCCGCCCGACGAGGGCACGCCACAGCTTCAAATCGCCTTATTACCCGGGAATTTCACGGTGGTTAATACTTCCGTTCGGAAGTATCACGGCGTCTCAGGCCCAGTCGTCCAGGTCAGCGGTGACGGCGAAGTCCATGCCGTCCGCCTCGGCGAGGTAGATGCGCTGCCGCACATGCCGGCCGCGCAGCCGCAGTTCGCCCCGGGCGCCCTGGTAACTCACCTCGGGCGCCGTGGACTCGATGGCCGGCACCGCCACCGAGCCGGCCCGACCGACCAACGCCGCCAGCAGCAGCACGCCCTCGTAGCAGGACTCGCCCAGGGCGCTGGGCGCCGGCGCGTCCACGCCGAACCGGGCGGTGTAACGCCCCTGGAAGTCAAGGGTGTCGGCGGTGGCCAGGGCGGCGAAGAAGCCGCCGGTCGCGCTGAGGCCCCGGGTGGCGTCGGGGCCGCTGGCGGCGAGCATGTTCTCGTCCATCAGGGTGCTCAGCCGCAGGGCGCGCCGGTCCAGACCCAACGCGGCGAAGGCCCGGTTGAACCGCACGGCGTCGCTGCCGACCAGCAGCATCAACACCGCGTCGGCCTCGCTGCGCTCGATCCGGCGCAGCGTGGGGGCGAAGTCCTCGGTGCCCAGCGGGAGATAGTCCTCGCCGACGATCCGGCCGGCCTCCTCGCGGGCGTAGCGGCGGGCGGCGAGGGCCGTGCGGCGGGGCCAGACGTAGTCGTTGCCGACGACGTACCAGCGGCGCACCCGCCGCTCGGCGGCCAGCAGGCGCATGGCGGGGCGGAGTTGTCCGTCGGGGGTCTCGCTGGTGAGGAAGACACCGGCCGAGTCCTCGCCGCCCTCGTAGAGGGCCGTATACACATAGGGCACCCGGTGGGCGACCCTGGGGGCGACCGCCTGACGGACCGAGGAGATGTGCCAGCCCGTCACGCCCTCCACGATGCCGGCGCTGACCAGCGCCTCGACCTCGGCGGCCACGCGGTGCGGCGGGGCGCCGCCGTCCACCGGCACCAGGCGGAGGGCGCGGCCGAGCACGCCGCCGTCGGCGTTGACCTCGTCGGCGGCGAGCTGGGCGCACAACTCGCAGGCGGGGCCGAAGATTCCGGCGGGGCCGCGCCGGGGCACCACCAGGGCGACGCCGAGTGAGTCGGCGTCGGGCGCGAGCCAGTCCCCGAGGGCCATCCGCCCATGATGGCCCCTGTGCGGCCGGGCCGGGCGGCGCGGCCGCACAGCGAGATGCGGGCCGGGGAGCGGGGCGCTGCGGGAGCGTGGGCGCTGGGGCGGGGCGCGGGAGGGGCGACCGGCGGGGGCGGGGCCTCCGCGTCGAACGACCATGCCCGCCGGCGTTTGTACCATGGAGACCCGTCGTCCGAAGGAGTGAGATGCCCCCAACTGCCGCGTCCCACCCGGACGATGTGGCCGCCCTGCTGTCGCGCGCCGAGCGGCTCGCGGCCCGCAGGCTGCGGACCGCCCTGGAGGAGACGGGGTGTTCGGTGGAGTCCTGGCGGGTGCTGTCGCTGCTCTCCGAGAGCCCGGGCCAGGGCATGACGGCCATCGCCGACCGGACCCAGCTTCCGCCTCCGACCCTGACCCGGCTGGTGGACCAACTCGTGGACGATGGCCTGGTACACCGCAGGGTCGATCCCCTCGACCGGCGGCGGGTGGTGGCGGGGCTCACCCCGCGCGGTCGTGAGGCCCATCTGCGGCTGGCGGAACGGGTGCGCGCGGTCTGGTCCGCCCTCCCGGCCGACGAGGACGACCCGCTGCTGGTGGCGCTGCTCGACCGGCTGATAGCCCGCCTTGAGGTCCCGGTCGCGCTGCCCGCCCCGGCGATCAACGGCCGCTGAACCACGGGGCCGCCGGCCCGGTCACCCGACCGCCTCGGCGGCCGCCCGCCGCAACGCGTCGGCGGTCCGCTCATCCAGCGGGTAGAACAACTCGATCGCCAACTCCGACAACGTCACATCGGCCGGCGCGCCGAACGTCGCCATCGTGCCGAAGAGCGCCAACTCCCCCAGCGGCGACCGCACCCGCAACGGAACCTGGATCGGCACGGCCGACGGCAGGAACGCCCCGTCCTCCCGGTGCCCCTCCGGCCGGGGATAGGAACGCACCTCCTCAAGGAGCGCGCGGAGCCGAGGGTCACCCGTGCCGTCGACCTGGCGCCCCAGGTACCCCAGGAAGTGGCCCCTGGCCTCGGCCAGGTTCACCAGTCGGGCGGCCAAACCCTCGGGGTGCAGCACCAGGCGGAAGACGTTCGGCGTGGGCTCGTGGAGCCGGGGCGGGACGTCGGCCAGGAGCGAGCGCATCGCCCGGTTGGCGACCCGAACGTTCCAGTAGCGGTCGAGGACAACGGCCGGATACGGCTCGTGCGCGGCCAACATCTGGTCCAACGCGGCGCGGATCTGGGTCAGCTCCTGGTCCTCCCACTCGCTCTCCCGGTAGGCGGGCGCGTAGTCGGCCGCCAGGAGCAGGGAGTTGCGCTCACGGAGGGGAACGTCGAGCGCGTCCGCCAGCCGCAGCACCATCTCCCGACTGGGCCGCGCCTTCCCCGTCTCGACACAGGACAGGTGCCGCGTCGAGGTCTCGGCGAGTAGCGACAACTCCAGCTGGCTCAGCCTTCTCCGCCGCCGCCACTCCCGCAACAGCGCCCCGACCCGCGATCCCCGCGCCCCATCCATGCCCGCAGCGTAACCCGAAGCACCGGCCCCCGATCGGACGTGACCGCGCCATGACGATCACGGCCACCACTCCCCCGACCTCAACTCCCCGGTGAGCGCCTGGCCTGGGTGTTCTGTCTCGGGAGGTTGGTGACGCCCGGTGCGTAGGTTGCTCGCCTGGGTGCGGGACGTGATCCGGTCGGCCGGTCGGGGCCGACCGTATGTCGCGGTAGCGCGTCCCCGCTCACGGACGTCCTCAGCGGGTCGACCGGTAGCGGGAGCAGCTGTGCCGCACGGTCACCCCGCTCAGCGCGTCGGCTCCGCTGACGGACTCCGTCTCAAGGAGCGTCACCTGGCCCAGGCCGGGCAGCCTCGCGAGGGGCGTCAGGTCCACGCCGGCTCCCCCGGCCAGGCCGAGGCGCTCCAGGCGGGGAGCGGCGTCGGCCAGCCGGGACAGATCCAGCCCCGGTGGCAGCGAGTGGAAGCCGAGTTGGCGGATGTTCGTCAGGACCACGCCGGACTCCAACAGGTTCTCCCCCAACTCACCCCAGCAGTAGAGGGTCTCCAGACGCTCCACGGCGCTCAGCGCTCGCCAGTCCTCCGGCCGCAGCCTGCGCAGGCCGCTCGCGAAGGCCACGGTCCGCAGCCGTGGCCACTCCCGCACGGGAGTCAGGCTCCCGAAGTTCTCCACACAGGTCAGCCAGGTGACGGGGACCCGCCGCGGCAACCTGGACAGCGGCGCGTAGGCCCAGACCACAAGCGTCTCCGGATCGTCGAGATCCTGAAGACCGCGCAACGGCTGCTCCTCCGACATCTCCAGCTCGATGGCCCGCAGGCCCAGGCCCTTCAGGAACGACACGTCCCGGACTCGCACGCCCCGCCCGAGTCTCAGCTCCCGGAGGGCACTCAACCGCCCGAGCACGGCGAGATCGACGGGGTCGGTGACACTCAACCGCACGCAACGATCCGCCACCCCAGCGGATACCAGCTGCTCGGGGGCGAAGCCATGGGTCGTGTAAGGAGTGCGGGTGCGGGCGAGGTGGGGAAGCTCCTCGGCACGGGTGACGAGCACCGGTTCGCCAGGGCGCAGTCGGGGCAGGACGGTCTCGGCGTAGGACCCGGGCTCGAAGTTGGTCCAGCAGAGCGCGAGGCGTCGCTCCACCTCCCCGTCACCGCACCCGCAGAACTCGACCAGGCGGTTCAGGGCGACGTCGCCACCGACGAGGCGCATGGTCTCGAAGACGGCCAGCCGCTCCTCGTCCGAGGTCAACTCCGCCGGCCCCGGCAGCAGTTCCAGCACCACCGAGCCGGTCTGGGCCAGCGCGACCGCCTCGTTCCAGGTGCGGGGCGGCAGCAGCTCGGTCAGCCGGGCGGTGACCAGCTCCCGCACCTCGGGGGCGAGTTGGGTGGCGTGTTCCAGGCAGGCGGCCGCCAGCAGGTGGAGCCGCAGGCGGTGACGCTTGACCTGGTCGCCGCGCCTGACCAGGAGTCTCAGCAGCCGGGCGCGCTCCTCGGGGCGTCCGTGGGCGACGGCCATGCGGACGACGTCCTCCCACTGGTCGCGGTGCGCGTTCTTCACCAGCAGCGGAAGGTCCCTGGCCTCGACCGCCTCGCGCGCCGCGAGGTAGTCCTGGAAGGTGCGGTGGACGAAGTCCACCAGTCCCTCGGCGGGTTCGCGCAACAGGCCGGAGCGTTCCAGCAGATGACGGTAGACGTCCTCGGCCGAGCCCTGCTGCCTCACCTGCGGCATCGAGGGCAGCGCGCCGTCGATGACGGCGACGGCGTCGGGTCGGTCCATCTCGGAGTCGCCGTTGCGGATCAGCCAGTAGGCGAGCTTCTGGAGCAGCTGGGTCGCCGAGGCGGCGTCCAGGGTGATGCTGTGGGTGACCTGGCGCTGGCGGTCCCTCCGCTCCAGGAGCATCCGCAGCGCCGCTTCATAGAGCGCCTCGCGCCCTCTCGGGAGGTAGCCGTGGCTGGCGTGGTGCAGCGCGCACATCACGGCGCACATCAGCGGGTTGGTGGCCAGCCTGGCCAGATCCTGGCGGCCTCGCACCGCGCGGAGCAGCGCGTGCGCCTCCGCCTCCTCGCCCCGCGCCGCGCGATGCCAGCGGTGGATCAGGGCGCCGACGTCAGCCGGGCTCAGGGGCGCCAGCGCGAGTTCGACGAACCGCTCGCGGGCCAGCCAGTCCTCGGCCACGGCGGCCGGTCGGCCGGTGACCAGCCACACGTTGCCTGGGAACTCCCGCAGCATCTCCCGCAGCCAGGCCCGCGTGGCCGGGCGCCGTTCCTCGGGGATCTCGTCGATGCCGTCCACCAGCAGCAGGGCCCGGCCCGCCGCCAGCACCCGCTCCGCCCATCCGGCCGGCGGAGTGTGGGGGCAGTTGACCGCCGAGAGGAAGTCGCCGGGGCCCGGCAGTTCGCGGTCGCCCCGCGCGAGGGTGCGCAACGGGAGGACGAAGGGAACGCGACCCAGCAGGTGGTTGAGCCCGGGGGGCACCGTGTCGGCGGCGGTGGTGACGGCCAGCCATTGCACCAGCGTGGTCTTGCCGGAGCCGGCGCCCCCGCGCAGCAGCACCCGGTCGAGCCCGGCGAGCGCGCGCTCCGCGCGTTCGACCACGGGCATCTCGTGCCCTGGTTCACGACGGGTGGCCTCCAGCGACAGATAGGCGTCATCCAACGGCCATTCGTCGTCCCTGTCGAGGCCGAAGATGGTCAGCGTGCCATGCCGTCCGGCCACATAGCGCCGGTAGCGATCCTCGAAGCCGCCGTCCTCCGTCGAACGTGGCGGCAGGCGCTCGATCAGCAGGTCCAGGGTGGCGATCAACCGCTCGTTCTGGCGGGTCTGTTCGACCAGGGTGCGGGCGACAAAGGTCGAGCGTTTGCTGAAGAAGTCCACGATGTGCAGGCAGGCCAGTCGGACCAGGGCGCGGTAGAACGCCTCGCCGGCGGCGGACAGTTCGCGCGAGCGGTCGGGCAGGGTCTCCGCGAGTCGATCCGCCCCGAGTCTGACCGCCTGCGCGTCGTCCATGTCGAGCCGGCCCAGGCCGTGCAGGGTCTCGGCGAGGGCCGTCTCCAGCGCCGGGCGCTCCTCGGCCAGGGCGGCGCCCTCGGTGCCCAGCGCCTTGAGGCCGCGATCGACCAACTCGCGGGCGAGCTTGGCCATTTCGCGTTCGCCGAGGGTGCGCTTCTCGCCTCGGAAGGACACCAGCTCGTCGATCCGCACCGGCTTGTCGACCAGGCCGGCCCCCGGTCCCGGGTTCTTGAACAGCCGCCGCACCAGCGGCGCGACCACCCCCGAGCCGAGGCGCACCCCCACGCTCGCCACGTCCATCGTCGTCCCTCCCACCGAGGAGAATACGGTCCGTCACCTGGGCGCGGAGGCGTTTCCCGACGAGTTCGCGACAGCCCGTCAGAGGGAGGGCACGGCTGTCCTTGGGGCGTGGCCCCAGAGCCGGAGGATGACGTCGGCGATCTCTCCGACGCTCCGGTCGTCGGTGTCCAGGGCCAGGTCACCGAGCGCGGCGTCGGCGAGCCGCCGGGCCTCGCGCGCGGACTCGGCGGCGATCGCGGCCAGTTCCTCCTCGGACCGACCGATGAGCAGGTCACCGGGCAGTTGCGGGCCCTCTCCGGCGCCACGGCGGCGCACACGGTCGGCGAGCGTTTCGGGGCCGGCGGTCAGCCGACCGACGGTGAGCGGGTTCCCGGCCAGGGCACGCCGGTACTCCGCCAGGTCATCCTCGGTGCGTGGGGACCCGACCGCGACCAGATGGCGGGTGCCCCGGGTCGCGTACCGGCCGAGCAGGGCCGCCAGATTCGCGGACCTGAGGCGATGCGCCCCGGGGCCGTCCACGGGCGCGGGTTGGAGGAATCCGACCTGTCCGAGGTCGACGAAGCCCGTGCGGAGCCCGGCCCTCTGGAGTCGTTGCGCCACCTCCCAGCCGACGGTCGAGGTGCCCACCCCGCGAGCGCCGCAGAGCAGCAGCGTCGCGACTGGGCCGTTGGGGGAAGCGGGCGTGGGCGCGGGCGGGTTCGGCGCCGGTTGCCCGTCGCTCGCGGGCGCGGGTGGGCGCCAGTCGGCGAGGACCCGTTCGACGACCTTCGCGGGCGGGAGGCCGCCGGTGTCGACGCGGCGATCCACCAGGCCAGCGCGTTCGAACTCCTCGTTCTCGGCGAGGACCCGGGCCAGCTCCTCCGGCAGGGTGCCTCGCCCGAGACAGCGTCGGCTCAGCTCATCGGGGGGCGCGGTCAGTCCGCACAGAGTCAGGTCGATCCCGGGCAGCTGGCCTCGATCGACGCCGAGGAGCGGGTCCACCACGCCGGAGACGACGAGGCAACGGGCGCCGGCGAGGCGGTGGTTGGCGGCCAGCGAGGCCAGGTTCGCGGTCTTCAGCCGGTAGCGCCCCGGGTCGCCCTCCGGCTCCGGGTAGATCATGCCCAGCTGGTCGATGTCCACATATCCAACCGGTGTGCCGGCGGCGGCGATCCGCTGGTAGAGCAGCCATCCGCTGGTCGACTTGCCGACCCCGGGCGGTCCACAGAGCCAGAGAACGGGAAAGGGGGTGCCGGAACCGGACAGCGGAGCGTTCACGAGCCCGGAGTATCGCGCCCCCGGTGGGCGGTGCGCCACGGGATTCCCGTGCGGTGGCCGCTGGTTCAACATGGTGCGGTGATGATCGTCCGCCAGCCGCCGCCTCGCACGCGTGGCCACGTCACGTGCCGGCGCCACGCGCCGCCACGCCCTGGGGCGGCGGCATGGTGCGAACGGCCGGCGTGCCGCCGGCGGTTGGGGCAGGCAGCGATCGTCCCGAAGCTTCGGCACGGCCGGGCGGCGGGCCCCACCCCGTCGCCCCCGCCGCCCCCACCTCCCACGGAAGGCAGGTCCTTCATGGCCGCCACGCCCGGCGATCGCGACCACGACCCGACATCCGATGACCCCGTCGAGGAGCCGGTGCGGCTCGCGGGCGGCATGGCCAACGCCGGCGCGGTCTTCCGCCGGGGCGATCGTGTGGACCGCCCGGCTCCGCCCCAGGCCAGGGCGCTCCACGCCCACCTCGCCGCCCTCCGGGCCCGAGGCTTGGACGGCGTGCCCGAGCCCCTGGCGATCGGACCGGACGGGCGCGAGCGGTTGAGCTTCGTGCCGGGTGATGTGCCGCTCCCGCCGTTCCCCGACTGGGCGATGAGCGAGGCCGCGCTGCGCTCGGTGGGCGAGTTGCTCCGGCGGCTGCACGACGCCTCCGTCGGGCTGCCGCCCGACGCGTCGACGCGCTGGAGCACGGAACTCGCCGATCCCCGGGGCGGCACCGTGCTCTGCCACAACGACGTGTGCCCGGAGAACACCGTCTTCCGCGACGGCCGAGCCGTGGCCCTGATCGACTTCGACCTGGCGGCGCCCGGCCGCCCGCTGTGGGACGTCGCGCAGGCCGCTCGCTACTGGGCGCCGATGGTCGACCCACGGTCCCGCGCCGGCTCCTACCCCGACGGTCTGGAACCGATCGACCGTGTGCGGGTGCTCGTGGACGGCTACGGGCTGACACCTCGGGAACGCGCGGACCTCCCGGAGGCCATCGAGCAGGCCACTGCCGTCGGACGCGCCTTTGTCGCCGGGCGGTTGGCCAACGGCGACCCCGTCTACCAACGGGCGATGGCCAAGAGCGGCGGCTGGGCGCGCTGGGACCGAGTCCAGCGGTGGCAGCGGGAACAGCGCGAGGCGCTGCGCGGCGCCCTCCTGGAGTGAGCGCACCCGCCACCGACGACGGACAGTCACTGTCAGACCCCATGCCTACACTCTCCGTATGTCTCGTCGCGCCTCCTCTCCCCCGCCGCCCGCCGGCTCACGGCCGCCCCACACCGCCCGCACCCGCACCGCCTACGACACGGTCGCCGAGGACTATGCCCGGCTGCTCGGGAGGGACCTGGACCGCAGACCGCTGGAACGCGCCCTGTTGGGGGCGTTCGCCGAGCTGGTCCAGAGCGGCGGAAGCGGGCTTCCGGTGGCCGATCTCGGCTGTGGCCCCGGGCGGATCACCGGTTATCTACACGGCCTCGGGGTGTCCGGCATGTTCGGGATCGACCTCTCCCCCGAGATGGTCGCGGTGGCGAGGAGGGCCCACCCGGGGCTGCGGTTCGAGGTGGGCGCGATGCACGACCTCGACCTGGCGGACGGTTCGCTGGGGGGCGTGGTCGCCTGGTACTCCACGGTTCACACCCCGCCGGAGGAACTGCCGGCGGTCTTCGCCGAGTTCCGTCGCGTCCTGGCGCCGGGCGGGCGGCTGATCCATGCCTTCAAGGTGGGCGATCGCCGGCATCGTCTGGAGCACGGCTACGGCCACGCGGTGGACCTCGACGTCTACTGGTTCCCCGTCGACCGCGTCATCGCCATGTTGACGGAGGCCGGCTTGGCGGTGGACGCCCACCTGGTCAGAGAGCCGGACGAGGACGAGCGTCCCGCGCGCGGCCGGGGCCAGCAGGGCTACATCCTCGCCCACCGCCCCGGGCCGGCCTGAGCCGAGCCGAGCCGAGCCGAGCCGAGCCGAGCCGAGGGCCAACTCCCGCCGTCGGCGGGGCGGTTCCGCCGTCGACGCGTCGGTGTGGCCGGCGGGGCGGGGACCCCGCCGGCCACATCGACGGAAGCGCAGGGCACGGCGTCGCGCGCCCTTGCCGGGTCAGTCGTTGGCGTTGAGGACCGGGTAGTAGCCGGCCGAGTGCCCCAGGGCGGTCGGGTGGTAGGCCTCCCAGGTCGGAAGCGCCAGGTCGTGGAGCCAGTCGTCGCCCGAGCACAGCTCGTGGCCGTCGAAGGCGGCTGCCACGTTGCCAAAGGTGAAGCCGTGGGCCGAGGCCCGGGCGGAGATCACGGAGTTGAGCAGGTCGGAGGCGTCGTTGATGGCCTGCCGCTTGGTCTGGCTGAGCCCCAGGCAGATGCCGGAGGGCTCGGTGTAGAAGCGGGGGTAGCCGAGGACCACCACATGCGCGTTGGGCGCCCGGGACTTGATGGCGTTGTACACGCTGTCAAGGCGGGCCGGCAGGGTGCTGTTGACGAAGTTGCGAGCCGTGTTGATCCGGTTCAGGCAGGTGCTGTCGGAACCGAGCACGCAGGTCGTCATCACATCGGCGAATCCGGCGTCGTTGCCGCCGATGGTGATGCTCACCAGGCCGGTGGAGGAGTTGAGCGCGCTCACCTGGGAGCCGGTCACGTCGCTGGTGACGGCCCCGGAGCAGGCCACGAAGGAGAAGCTGGAGGGGTTGTTCGCCCGCTCCCACAGGGCGGGATAGGCGTTGTTGCTCCGGTGGCAGTTGCCGCTGGAGTCGATGTAGTTGCCGGCACCGTTGCCCGAGGAGTACGAGTCCCCGAGGGCCACATAGGCGGGGGCTGCTGCCTGTGCCGGGCCGGCGCCCATCAGCGTCAGCACGACGCC
The DNA here is from genome assembly GCF_003696235.1 of Streptomyces triticirhizae. Taxonomy (GTDB): domain Bacteria; phylum Actinomycetota; class Actinomycetes; order Streptomycetales; family Streptomycetaceae; genus Streptomyces; species Streptomyces triticirhizae. Next base: position 59,580 of record NZ_RFFJ01000003.1, on the reverse strand, counting down.
GAAGATCAGTGCGGCGACGGCCGACAGGCGTCTGGTCAGTCTCACGGAACCTCCATGGGGGGTCGCTGTGGCACTGTTTGTACCAAGCAACGCGCGTTGATGGAAGTGGGCATGTCAATAACGAGCGGCATTGGACGTTCACTTCATCCCGTTGACCGACCCCCGCCGCCCCCAGGTCAACTGGCTTTCATCAATGGCCAGCTGATGTCCGGTCACCGGTCAAGGCCAAGGCCAGGCACCGGGCACCGGCCACCGGTCACCGAGCACCGAGCACCGAGCACCGGCCACCGAGCGGACGGTCGGAGTCTCCGGGCCCACACCGCCCCGCCTGACCAGACCCGCCGCACCCGCATCCAAGCCCACCGCCCCACCGACCCCGTCGGTCCCACCAGCCCCACCGTTCTCCGGTGTCATTCGCGTCACAGAGCCGCCAGCGGGGCGGCGCCGAGATCCCCCCGGGACCCCGCAATCGCGGGCATTGTCAGACCCACCCGCTACCTTTTGCAGCAGTGCGGTCACTTTCCGCGATCGGCTGAGGTCTCGGGTCGATAACCTTCGCGCATGGGCCTGTCGAGCACGGGTAGCCGCCCCCGCGTACCCAACCGCTTGCCCTGTGCAGGTACCTGTCCTGACCAGGGAAGATAACGATTACAGATAGGTGGAATCGCGTGCCAGGCGATAAGAACTCACCGACATGGGAAGAGCCCACGCGGGCCGCCTTCGCAAAGCCACGGACGGATCCCGTGGTGTTCGGCGTGTCCGCAGCGGTCACTCTTGCCTTTGTCATCTGGGGAGCCGTCGCCACCGACTCGCTGGCCGACGCATCGAGCGACGCGTTGAACAGCATCATCAAGAACGCCGGATGGGGCTTCGTCCTCGCCGCCTCCGGGTTCGTGGTGTTCGCGCTCTGGCTGGCGGCCAGCCGCTACGGCCGGATCACCCTGGGCAAGGAGGGCGAGGAGCCCGAGTTCAGGACCGTGTCCTGGGTGGCGATGATGTTCAGCGCGGGCATGGGCATCGGGCTCATGTTCTGGGGGGTCGCCGAGCCGATCAGCCACTATGTGACCCCGCCCCCGGGCACCTCCCCCGGTGACTCGGGCGAGGCGATGGCCACCTCCATGGCGACCACGCTGTTCCACTGGACGTTGCACCCCTGGGCGATCTACGCGGTCGTCGGCATGGCCATCGCCTACAGCGCCTACCGGCGTGGGCGGCGGCAGACGATCAGCGCGGTCTTCACCCCGCTGATAGGAGAGCGACGCGCCAACGGAGGCGTCGGCAAGGTCATCGACATCCTGGCCATCGTGGCCACCCTCTTCGGCTCGGCCGCCTCGCTCGGTCTGGGCGCGCTCCAGATCGGCAGCGGGATAGAGGAACTCGACTGGATGAGCGATGTGGGCGAGGGCCTGCTGGTGGCGATCATCGCCTTCCTGACGGCGGCCTTCGTGCTCTCGGCGGTCTCCGGTGTGGCCAAGGGCATCCAGTGGCTGTCCAACATCAACATGGTGCTGGCGGCCGTGCTGGCGATCTTCGTCTTCGTGGCCGGCCCGACCGTGATCATTCTGGATCTCATCCCCACCTCGGTCGGCTCGTTCATCGACCAGCTGCCGCAGATGGCGGCCCGCACCGAGGCCAGCGGCGGCGAGGACGTGGCCGGCTGGCTCTCCGGCTGGACCGTCTTCTACTGGGCGTGGTGGATCTCCTGGACGCCGTTCGTCGGCATGTTCATCGCCCGGATCAGCCGTGGCCGCACGATCCGCCAGTTCGTCGGCGGCGTGATCCTGGTGCCGAGCGCCGTCAGCCTCGTGTGGTTCGCGATCTTCGGCGGGACCGGGATGCGGGTGCAGGAGAGCGGCGTCGACGTGGCCGGGCAGGGCGGCGAGGAGGCACAGCTGTTCACGGTGCTCGCCGAGTATCCGATCGCCACGGTCACCTCGCTGCTGGTGATGATCCTGGTCGGCATCTTCTTCGTCTCCGGCGCCGACGCGGCCTCCATCGTGATGGGCACCCTCTCGCAGAAGGGCTCCCAGGAGCCGCACCGGCTGGTCGTCATCTTCTGGGGCGCGCTCACCGGTGCGGTCGCCGCGATCATGCTCCTGGTGGGCAGCGGCGAGGGCGGTGAGGAGGGCGACAACCCGGCCCTCGCCGGCCTACAGAACCTCACGATCCTGGCGGCGGTGCCCTTCACCCTGGTGATGGTGGGCCTCTGCTTCGCGCTGATGAAGGATCTGCGCAGGGATGCCCTGGTGCTGCGCGAGCGCAAGGGCGAGGAGGTCGTGGAGATGGCCGTCATCGCGGGCAGCGAGAAGTACGCGGGCGACTTCGAGATCCGGATCGGCCCGGGCACCGTCGAGAACGGCGCGGTGGCCGAGGCGGGGTCGACGGCCGTGATCGCCGAGTCCTCCGGCGGCGTGGACGGCGCGTCCTCGGACGAGAACGAGAGCGGTTCGGCGGGGGGCACCGGTCCGTCCAAGCCCTGACGGGCGCCGGCCCGAGGGGCCGGCGACAGCGCGACGGGGCCCGGGGCTGTCGGCTCGACGCCGGCCGCCCCGGGTCCCGCGCGCTCGGGGCAACGCAGGGCGCGCGGGCTCGGGTTGGCGGTCGGCGGGTGCCGCAGGGGCCCGGCCGGATCGGTCGGTTCGGTCAGATAGCCTTGGCCGCCGCCCGACCGGCCGTCCGGCCGGAGAAGAGACAGCCGCCGAGGAAGGTGCCCTCCAACGAGCGGTAGCCGTGCATCCCCCCGCCGCCGAAGCCCGCCGCCTCGCCGGCCGCGTAGACGCCGGGCAGCGGCTCGCCGCCGTCGGTGAGCACCCGACCCGAGAGGTCCGTCTCCAGACCACCGAGCGTCTTGCGGGTGAGGATGTGCAGCCGCACCGCGATCAGCGGCCCCGCCTTGGGGTCGAGCAGCCGGTGCGGGCTGGCGATCCGGATCAGTCGGTCGCCGAGGTAGCTCCGCGCGCCGCGCATCGCGGTGATCTGGAGGTCCTTGGTGAAGCGGTTTCCGATCTCCCGGTCGCGGGCCTCGATCTGGCGGCGCAGTTCGGACTCGTCGATCAGCTTCTCGCCGGTGACCGCGTTCATCCCCCGGACCAGCGCGCCGAGTTCGTGCTCCACGACGAAGTCGGGGCCGCGTTCGAGGAACGCCCGCACCGGGGCCGGGGCGCCGGAGCGGGCCCTGCCGAGGACCTGGCGGACGCTCTTCCCCGTCAGGTCGGGGTTCTGCTCGGAGCCGGAGAGCGCGAACTCCTTCTCGACGATCTTCCGGGTGAGGATGAACCAGCTGTGGTCGTGCCCGGTGCGCCTGAGGTGCTCCAGGGTGCCCAGGGTGTCGAAGCCGGGGAAGAGCGGGACCGGCAGCCGTTGGCCCCTGGCGTCCAGCCAGAGGGAGGACGGCCCGGGCAGAATGCGGATGCCGTGGTGGGCCCAGATCGGGTCCCAGTTGGTGATGCCCTCGGTGTAGTGCCACATCCGGTCGCGGTTGATCAGTCGCGCGCCGGCGCGTTCGGCGATGCCCAGCATCATCCCGTCCACATGGGCCGGAACCCCACTGAGCAGGTGGGCCGGCGGGCTGCCCAGGCGTTCGGGCCAGGCGGCGCGGACCAGGTCCGGGTTGCCGCCGATGCCGCCGGAGGTGATGATCACGGCCTGGGCGCGGAGTTCGAAGGCGCTGATCACCTCCCGGTTGCTGGCGACGCCGCGCCGCGCGGTGTCCTCGGCCAGCACCTCGCCCAGGACGGTGTCCACCTCTCCCCCGGTGCGCGCCAGCCCGCTGACCCGGTGGCGGAACCGCAGGTCCACCAGGCCCCGTTCGGCGGCCCGGCGGACCCGGCGTTCGAACGGGGCCACCACGCCGGGCCCGGTGCCCCAGGTGACATGGAAACGGGGCACGGAGTTGCCGTGCCCCGAGGCGTCGTAGCCGCCGCGTTCAGCCCAGCCCACGGCGGGGAAGAACCGCACGCCCATGCCGTGCAGCCAGGAGCGCTTCTCGCCGGCGGCGAAGTCCACGTAGGCCTCGGCCCAGCGGCGCGGCCAGTGGTCCTCGCGCCGGTCGAAGCCGGCGGTGCCCAGCCAGTCCTGCCAGGCCAGTTCGTGGCTGTCGCGCACCCGAAGCCTGCGCTGCTCCGGGGAGTTCACCAGGAAGAGGCCGCCGAAGGACCAGTGGGCCTGGCCGCCGACGGACGCCTCCGGCTCCTGGTCCAGCAGGATGACCTTGCGCCCGGCGTCGGCCAGTTCGGCCGTGGCCGCCAGGCCGGCGAGCCCGGCGCCGATCACGATCACGTCGGCGTCATATGCCATCCCACGATCCTCCCGTTCGATCGATAGTGATCCTGGGTGGCCCGGAAGCGGGTCGTCAACCGCGAGGACCGGAGAAGAGCAGATCGATCGAGGCAGCGATGCATGGATCGGTCATGGGCGGCTTGTGCAGGTGATCGGGCGTTCGGTGGCCGATTCTGAACGGCCAGGCCCTAGGCCGTGTTCGTAAAGTCTCGCCGGGTCCGCGACGCCATACGCGGCACCTCGCCGCGTTACCGCATCGCGCGAACACGGCCAGGTATGAGCTGCGATCCGGCGCCTTGCGACGCACCGCGTCCAACGCCGCGGTCTGATCCGACGAGACTCTACGGACACGACCTAGGGTCGGGGGCGTGATCGGACGAACGTGGGATGCCGTGCGGTGGTGGTTCTCCCCCCAGCGGATGCGGAACGAGGGGAAGACGCCGGACTACCGGTTCTCGCTCGCCAACGAGCGCACGTTTCTCGCCTGGTTGAGGACCGCCCTGGCGCTGCTCGCCGGCGGGATCGCGGTGCAGCAGTTCCTGACCGAGCTGCCGTGGGCGTTCCGGACGGCCGTGGCGCTGCTGCTGGTGCTGTGCGGCGCGCTGTGCGCGGTGCGCGCGGTCGACCACTGGGTGCGCACCGAGCGGGCCATACGGCGCGGCGACGACCTGCCGTTGAGCCGGTTCCCCGCCGTGCTCTCGGTGGGCACGGTGCTCACGGCGCTGCTGGTCATCGGGGCCCTGCTGTGGCCCCACTAGAGCCCGAGGATTCGGCGGGACGCGCGGGCGAGGGGCGGCGGGCCGGCGAGGGGCAGGAGGAACGCACCCGGCTGGCCTGGCGGCGGACCACCCTGGCCTTCGCGCTGACCCTGGTGCTCGCGGGGCGCGGGGTGGTGATGGCGGACTCGGGGGCGCTGGCCGGCGGGTTGGCGGTGGCCGGCGCGGCACTGGTCTGGGCCGGCTTCCTGGTGTTGACCCAGCGGCGGATCGTCTCGCTGGCCAGGTCGGGCGACCGGAGCGTGGGCCCTGGCACCGTGCTGCTCGCCGCCGGGAGCGTGATCGCGCTGGCGGTGCTGGCCGGGGTGTGGCTGGTGACCGCTTCGGGCTGATCCGCCGACCCCTCCCCCGCGTGGCTACCGCTGAGTATTCTGGCCGGATGGCTGAACCACGGATCATCTCCTCGCCCGACGCCCTGCCGGAGGCGATCGGCGAGCCGCTGGGCCCGAGCGACTGGCTGCTCGTCGACCAGCGCAGGATCGACCAGTTCGCGGAGGCCACCGGCGATCACCAGTGGATTCACACCGATCGGGAACGGGCGGCGAACGGCCCCTTCGGGTCAACGATCGCCCATGGCTATCTGACGTTGGCGCTGCTGCCCGTGCTGACCCCCCAGCTGCTGCGCGTGGAAGGCGTGCGGATGGCCATCAACTACGGCAGCAACCGCGTGCGCTTCCCCGCCCCGCTCCCGGTGGGCTCCCGGGTGCGGGCCCGGGGCTCGGTGGTCAACGCCGAGCCGGTGCGCGACGGTTGGCAGCTCACCCTGGCGGTCACCGTGGAGCGGGAGGGCGGCGAGAAGCCGGTCTGCGCGGCGGAGACCGTCACCCGCTTCCTCCCCTGACCGCCACCTGCGGGGCCCGGCCCCGGCGGTGGCGGGACGCCGGGCCGGGCGGGCGACGTTCCACCGACGGCGGTCAACCGACGGCGGTCAACGGACAGCCGTCACCCGCCCACGGTCCGACGGTCAACGGCGACGGCCGAGGGAACGGACCGCTCGTCCGCCTCGGGGGCCCAACGCGCGGGCGCGTTCCGGGGGTTCGCGGTCTCGGACGGCTTGGGCGGACGGACGACCGTGGCATACGCGTTCGGATCATTCATGCCCATACGGTCAACCACCGTGTCGCCGCACGCCACTTGAGCATGACCGAATGCCCCAAAAGCAACTCGATCGTGTGATCGGGGTGCAGAGCGACCGCGCCCCATGCCTCCATGCGCCCTGGCGACTCGCGCCCCCGGCGTGAGACCACTGGAGGCATGAAGAAGCGGCAGGGGCCGAACCACCGGCTGCGCGCCTTGCTCACCGAGGCCGGTTGGACACAGGAGGCGCTGGCGCGTTCCGTCAACATCCTGGGGGCCGAGATCGGCTCCACGCTCCGCTACGACCGCACCGCCGTCGCGCACTGGCTGTCGGGCACCCAGCCCCGCCACCCGGTGCCCCAACTCGCCGCCGAGGCGCTGTCCCGACGGATCGGCCGGGCGATCACCCCGGAGGCGGCCGGGTTCGCCGACGTCGCCAGCGAGGGCCCGCCGATCGACCCGGTCACCGGCTTCACCGCGCTCTGCCGCTCGGACGCCGACGCCGCCCGCCGGGTGCCGCTGCACCAGCGCCCCTACCGGGTCGCGGACGCCGTGGTGCCGCATCCGCCGCAGGGGCCAGCGCGGTTCAGGGGCCTGGGCCAGCGCGCCGAGGAGACCAAGGCGCTGCACGACGCGGTGGAGTTCTTCGCCACCTCGATCGACTCCCACGGCGGCCGGCACGCCCGCAGCGCGCTCTCCGCCTATCTGGCCGACGACGTGGTGCCGCTGCTCGGGTCCCGGCAGACGCCCAGGATGCGGGCCGAGTTGCTGGTGCTGGCCAGCCGGCTGGCCTTCCTGCTGGCCCGCATGTACGAGGACGGGCTGCTGCACGGCGTGGCCCAGCGCTACTACAACTACGCGCAGCGGCTGGCCGGGGAGTCCGGGGACCGCACCGCCTGGAGCGTGGTGCTGCGCGCGATGAGCGCGCAGGCGCAGCGCCTGGGGCATCTGCCCTCGGCGCTCCAGCTGGCGGAGGCGGCGCAGCAGGGGGCGCACGGCGCTCCGCCGGCGCACCAGGCGTATGTGGGCACGCAGTTGGCGGTGGTGCTGGCCCGCAGCGGGGACCGCAGGGAGGCCCTCGCCGTGCTCGGCCGGGCGGAGCGGGCGGCCGAGCAGGCGGGCGGTGCCGGCGCCCCGTTCGACAGCTATCCGACCGCCGCGCTGCACTTCCAGACGGCCGGGGTGCTGGAGGCCCTGGGCGACCTGCCGGGCGCGCTGGGCGCGCTGCGGCGCTCGGCCGTGGAACGCTCGCCCTCCGACCTGCGCGGCCGGGCGCTGACACAGGCGAGATTCGGCCAACTCCTGCTGCGGGCCGGCCGGCTGGACGAGGCGTGCGCGGCGTGGAGCGGATTCCTCGACGGGCGGGAGCGGCTGCGGTCCGGCGACGCCGAGCAGGCGTTGCGCGCGATGCGCCAGGCGTTGCACCCGTATCGCAACCGTCGGCAGACGGCTGAGTTGTTGAGCCGGACTCCGCAGGGTCGTTGACTTGCCCGACCGGCGTTCCTACCGTCAATTCCTGCGCACCATCAGAGGAATCAGCGGCGGCGGGAGTGTGTGATGGACACCGACGAGGCGACCACGGCGGCGTCGACCGCCGGCGAACGGCCGAGCCCCGACTGGGACCAGGGGGCGCCGCGCTATCTGACCGGGTTCGGCAACGAGCACAGCAGCGAGGCGGTGCCGGGGGCGCTCCCTGTGGGGCGCAACTCGCCCCAGCGCGCGCCCCTGGGGCTCTACGCCGAGCAGCTCAGCGGCACCGCGTTCACCGAGCCGAGGGCGCACAACCGGCGCTCGTGGCTCTATCGTCTGCGCCCCTCGGCCGCGCATCCGCCGTTCCACCGGATCGGCAACGGCTCGCTGCGCGGCGCGCCGTTCGAGGAGACCGAGCCCGATCCCAACCGGATGCGCTGGGACCCGCTGCCCGAGCCGCCGGCCGGCACCGACTTCGTCGCCGGGCTGTGGACCCTGGGCGGCAACGGTGACACCCGGCTGCGCTCCGGCATGGCGATCCACCTCTACCACGCCAACTCCCCCATGACCGACCGGGTGTTCGGCGACGCGGACGGCGAACTGCTGCTGGTGCCCGAGCGCGGAACGCTGCTGCTGCGCACCGAGTTGGGCGTGCTGCGGGCCTCGCCGGGACAGGTGGCGCTGATCCCGCGCGGGGTGCGGTTCCGGGTGGAGCTGCCCGAGGGGCCGGCGCGCGGGTATGTCTGCGAGAACCACGGACAGCCGTTCACGCTGCCCGAGCTGGGGCCGATCGGCGCCAACGGCCTGGCCAACGCGCGGGACTTCCTGGCGCCCACGGCCGCCTACGAGGAGGCGAGCGGCCCGGTCGAGGTGGTCACCAAGTTCTGCGGCCGGCTCTGGGCCGCCGAGTACGACCACTCGCCGCTGGACGTGGTGGCCTGGCACGGCAGCCATGTGCCCTACCTCTATGACCTGCGCCGGTTCAATGTGCTGGGTTCGATCAGCTATGACCACCCCGATCCCTCGATCTTCACCGTGCTGACCTCGCCGTCGGAGCTGCCGGGCCAGGCCAACGTGGACTTCGTGGTCTTCGCGCCCCGCTGGCTGGTGGGCGAGGACACCTTCCGGCCGCCCTACTTCCACCGCAACGTGATGACCGAGTACATGGGCCTGATCGAGGGCGCCTACGACGCCAAGGCGGAGGGCTTCCGGCCCGGTGGCGGCTCGCTGCACACCATGATGTCCGCGCACGGCCCGGACCGGATCACCTTCGAGCGGGCCAGCACGGCCGAGCTGCGCCCGGAACGGATCGATGACGGGCTTGCGTTCATGTTCGAGACGCGTTGGCCGGTGGCGCTCACCGCGCTGGCCGCCGACGCCTCCCACCGTCAGCGCCGCTACGACGAGGTGTGGCAAGGTCTTGAGCAGCGTTTCTCCCCGACGCGACCGTAGCGAGGGCCCGCCGGGCCGGCGCCGGTTCGCCTCCCGACCCGAAAGTCCGTCAGCCGTGAACGTCTTCGCCCCCGACTCGATCGACCTGAACCGCAAGCTCCCGCTGTGGTACCAGGTCTCCCAGTCGTTACGCGCCTCCATACTCGGGCGCCCGCCCCACGCGCCGCTGCGCCTGCCCACCGAGGAGCAGCTCGCCGAGCACTTCGGCGTGAGCGTGCTGACCATGCGGCAGGCCCTGAAGGAGCTGGAGACCGAGGGGCTGATCAGCCGGCACCGCAGGCGTGGCACCTTCATCGAGCCGGCGGCCCAACGCGGGGTGCCCGTGCGGCTGTTGGGCACGTTGGACACCATCGTCGCCCAGCAGTCCGGGGGCCACACCACCCTGCTGGACCCGGGCCCCGTGCCGGTGCCGGTGCCGACCGGGCTGGTGGAGCACTTCCCCGGGGTCGCCGAGGTGGTGCGCTTCCGGCGGCTGCGCCGCGCCGCGCCGGACGGGGAGCCGGTGAGCTGGGTGGAGAACCTGATCCACCCCGAGGTCGCCGACCGCATCGACCCCTCGGCGCTGGAGCGTTGGCCCATGACGCGGGTGCTGCGGGACGTGGCGGGGGTCAGGGTCGGCCGCGTCGACAACACGGCGCAGGCCAGGCTGGCCGATCCCACCACGGCCAGGCTGCTGGAGGTGCCGCTGCTCAGCCCGATCCTGCACATCACGGGCGTGGAGCACGACCTGACCGGGCGGGTGGTGGACGTGGCCCTGATGTCCTACCGGGGCGACCGCTTCTCCTTCTCGGTGACCGTGGAGGCGGAACGCGGCGCGCCGGAGCGCGAAGCGGAGCCGGAGGAGCCGGAGGAGCCAGACGGTGAACGGGACGGGCCGGCCGCGCGGCACGACGTGCTCAACTGAACGGGGGGCTCGGCTGGATGGGCGGTGCTCGACGGGCGCCCGCAGCCGAACGGGCGTCGTCAACGCGCCGCCGCAGGGCGGGAGTACGCCGCAGGGTGGGGACACGGCCTCGTCCCGGGAGGCGCCAGGGACCGGGAGCGCGACGCGTGGGAGGCGTCGCCCGGCGCCCGCCCGGGGTGGGTGCCGCCGCCGGAGACCGGACCGGGCTCGGCGGCGGCGGGAACGTCGAAAGGGGCGTCAGCCAGGCTCAGCCGCGCCCGCCGAAGAGCGTGCGACGCAGCCGGCGGAGCGGGGCGAAGAGCAGCACTCGGGCGGTGCGGTTGACCCGGGTCGGGCTCTTGTGGTCGCGGCGGGTCAACTCCCGCATCAGCGTGGTGGCCTCCTCGGTCTCACCCGCCGGCACGGCGGGACCGCCGAGCACGCTCAGGTGACGGTCGAGGCGCGCGCTGTTGGCCGTGCTCCCGCAGTTGATCGCAGGCACTCGCGGCGGCCTGCCGTGCGCTGTTATCTGCTTCATGACTCTCCCACCCGTACAGCGGCACCCGGTCCGGGCAGGGTAACCCTAACGCCCCACAAGGACACGTGGGTATCCCGGTCCCACGATTCAGCTTTCCCGCAACGGGGTTGACGAACACGCCGACGCCCCGCCGGACGTCGCGAACCGCCGTGTCCCCGGGGTCCCGGGCGCCTCCTGAGGCTCCCGGGACCCATCCGTACCACCATCATGGCATCCACTCGCAAGGGCTAATATCCCGATCGTCCACTCTGCCCCGAGAAGGGCCGTGTCCACCCCAAGGGCCGCCAAAGCACCGGTATGACAACCACTGTGACGGCGGGATGGCGCGCGCCCCGACTCCCGGGTCAGGCGGCCTGGTTGAGGTCGGCCGCGCGCCGGAACGTGGCCCGCACCGTCTTGCCTCCCGGCCTGGGGACGACGGCGACCCCCGACGCCAGCGAGAGCACCAGCGGCCAGCCGAAGCCGCCGCCGCGCAGCACGTCGGGGCTGCGGGCGTGCGGCGGGCGCGGCTCGCCGTCGTCGACCTCCACGGCCACCGCCTCCGGCGTGGCGGTCAGACGCAGCGCGAAGCCGCCGCCGCCGTGGCGGAGGGCGTTGGTGACCAGCTCGGAGACCGCCAACAGCAGGGCGTCCGCCAGGTCCTGGCTCGGGGCGGGGGTGAGATTGTCGCAGAAGGCGCGGGTGAGGTCGCGGGCCCGGGAGACGTCCGCCAGGGTCGTGCCGGCCACGCCGGCGGCGGCCCTGCCCTGGGCGCCGGCCCGTCCCACCGTTCGAATGCCGTTCATCCTGTCACTCCCCTTGATCCGTGGTGCCCGTCCGGGGCCCTGGCCACCTCCCTGTGGTCGAGCGTTCCCGATTCGTCGCCTTCTAGGCAGCGTTCGCGAGGTTTCGCCGGGCCCGCCCCACGGGGCGGGCCGGCGCGCGCCGGCGCTCAGTCGGCGTAGACCTCGGCCCGGTCCACGCTGACGAAGGCGGCGGAGGATGAGGAGTCGCGCTCACCGGTGACCCGGATCGTCAACGTGTGGGTGCCGTGCGGCAGTCGGGGGCTGAGGTACTGGAGGGCCTCGCCGACGCGGATCGGGCCGTGGAGGTCGACGCGTTCCTCGGGGCCGCCGTCCACGCTGATCGCGGCGATGCCGTTGCGGGTGTCGCGCACGGACAGCAACGCGATCCTGGTGCCGGTGAAGGTGAACGTCGCGGTGGCGCCCGGCTGGTCGCTCCAGTGGTCGTCGCCCCAGAAGCACTGGCTGGCGCAGCCGGTGCCGGAGTTCCAGTCGCCCTCGAAGGTGACGGTGCCGTCGCCGCTGGAGCGGCCGTCGTCGTTGATCCAGTAGGTGAGGCCCTCCACGCCGGCGCCCGGGTCGCCCGACGGCAGGTCCTGGGTCGCGCCGAGCGCGAGCGGGGTGCCGAGGTCGGGGCTGCCGTCGGGGTGCCAACCGATGCGCTGGGCGCGGGTGGTGCGGTCGGAGTAGGTGTACTCCGGGGTGGTCTTGGCGTGGTAGACGATCCAGTCCTCGGTCCCGTCCGGCGAGGTGAAGAAGTTGTGGTGGCCGGGGCCGAAGACGCCGGCCGCGTCGTCGCGGGACAGCAGCGGACCCTGGTGCTGGGTCCAGTTCTCCGCGACCAGCGGGTCGGCACCGTCGGGCAGGGACATCATCCAGACCTGGTAGTCCGGCTTGCCGGTGTCGCAGGTGGAGTAGGTCATCCAGGTGCGGCCGTCGCGGTAGAGGAACGCCGGTCCCTCGCGGACCTCGGGGCAGCCGCCGGCGGCGTCCAGGGCTGTCGCGTCGCCGGAGACCGTGTAGGGGTTGGACATCGGGGCGATGTTGAGGCCGTTGTGCTGGTACTCGTTGAGGCCGCTGTAGGCGAGGTAGAGGCGGCCGTCGTGCTGGAGGATGCCGGGGTCGATGGCGAAGTCGTCGACGTGGTTGGGCGGTTCGAGCTTGCCCTTGAAGTGGTAGGGCCCCCTGGGGTCGTCGCCCTCGGACTCCAGGACGTAGAGCCGGTGGTGTTCGTCCACGCCGTCGTCGGCCGTGTAGTACATGTACCAGCGCTCGTTGAAGCGGTAGAACTCGGGCGCCCAGATGTGCTGGTCGCGGGACGGGTCGGTGTCGGTCCACACCGTGACGGGGTCGGCGGCCAGCAGGGTGGCCAACGAGGGCGCGCTCCACATCCGGATGGCGTCGCCCTGGGTGGTGGCGAGGTGGTAGTTCCCGTTGGCGTGAGTCACGAACGGGTCGGGGCCGGTGTTGAGCGGGTTGCGGAAGGTTCCGGTGGCGTGCGGCATCGCTTCTCCTGCCGAGGACGGCGGCGCACCGGCCAGGCCGATGAGCAACGCGAGCAGGGCGGTGATCAGAGCGGTTCTGGAGCGGGCGCGCATCGGTGCTCCCTCGGTCGGTCGGGGTCCTCAGGGACGCCGTGTGCGGCGTCGGGTTTCGACTGGCCATGGCATCACGGGACTTACAGCGATGGAAATACCCAAGGGCGAACGTTTTCCATCCCTCCCGCGCAGGCCCACCGACGGCGGAACGGGGCGGCGCGCCTCCCGACCCGGTGTCCCGGTGTCGCGGAAGGGCGCGCCGCGCGGGTCGGGGTCGGGCGGCGGGGACCACTCGGGGTGCCGGACCTGGACCGGCGAGTGCAGCGCGACGCCGAACGCCACCAGCCGCTCGCCACGGGAGGTGATGGTGAAGCCGGTGTGCCCCGGCAGCGCCAGAACGTGGACGCCGGGGAAGACCTCCTCCCCCGGCACCACCCGGCGCTGCCGCCGCCGCAGCGCCGGCGGCGGCACGGGCACCGGGCCCTCCCAGGCCCCGGCCGGGACCACGAAGGTGGCCCGGGTGAACACCGGCGGACGCACGCTGGCCCAGCCGACGTGGTCGAGGTGGAGCCGGGTGAACGCCACCACCTCGATGCCCTCCGGGCCCGGGTTGCCGCACCGCACCAGCGACCCGCCGATGTTGGCGACCAGATGGCCCGTGTCGTTGAGACAGGCCCGGTACGCCGCCGGGTGCGGCGGCCCGGCGGGCTTGAGCGGCATCGCGCCGTCCGGCACATAACTCACCTTCAGGTCCCCGACGTGGAGCGTGCGCGGGGCGGACGGCCGGCGCAGCCGCGTGTCGTTCAGCACGGCCACCTCCTGACTGCGGGGGCCGGCCCGCCGCGTGGCGCGCGCCGCGCCCTGGAGCTGACGGGCTTCCGGGCCAGCGCGCTGCCCGTGGTCGCCAACGTCGACGCCCGCCCGCACGAGGGAGGCCACCGCTGGCGGGAGTTGGGCGCCCGCCAGCTGACCGGTCCCGTCCGGAGATCCTCGGCACGCTCCACGGGGAGTTGGGCCGCACGGCCTTCCGTGACATCGGCCCCGGCCGCACCCTGGCCGGGCTCGCCCGCCGGGCCCTGCCCGGCGTCCCCGCCCGCCACGCCACCGCGGTCTCCCCCGCCCCTGCGGCGGCGTGGCCACCGGCGCCGGCCCGGGGCCGGCGCACCGCTCACCCGTCGCGGATGGTTACACGTCGTGGATGAACGGCTCGGCGCCCAGCGGCCGGTACCAGAGCCCTGGTCTGGCGCCCTCGGCCCTGATGCGGGAGGCGACCTCCGCCACGTCGGCGAAGGAGCCCAGGCCCCGGTCCCACGGGCCGCCGCCCGTGCCGCCGCCCGGGGTCCAGCCGGCGTCGATCACGCTGAACGGCCGCACCGGGTGGTCCCCGGCCGGCCGGGAGACGATCCGCGCGTCCCCGACCACCGCGTCCGCGTCGAAGCCGTGCCCGTAGGCGTAGTACCAGTTGTTGGCGCCGACCAGCGGCCCGCTGGGCACGGGCGCCGGCGCGAGCCCGACGACGAGTTCGCGGTGCGCGCGTGCGGCCCCGACTCCGTGTCAAGCCGGACGAGTTGGGCGACCTCCAGCTCGCGGTCGCCCAGCCGCACCGGCCGCTGCCCGGCGCGCAGGTCGGCCCAGAGCGTGACACCCTCGGCGTCGACCGACCAGGAGCACCAGGCCGCCGGCGAGGTCCGCACCCCGGCGCCGAGGGTGTGGCCGGCCCGCTCGTCGTGGGCCAGCCAGTACCAGGGCAGCACGCGGTGCGGCACCACGCCCTCCCAGGCGAGGTCGCCGTACGACCGCTCCCAGGCGTCGCCCAGCACGCGCGTCCCTCGGGGACGCCGCCGCGCCAGCGGAGCGCGACCCGGGACAGCTCTCCGCCCCCGGCGGCGACCGAGAGGGTCGACCAGCCGGGAGCCTCGGCGACGCGCGCCTCCACCCCCTCCCGGGTCCAACGGTCGCCGGACCGGGTCGCCGGCTCGAACCGCCCGGTCGGCCGGCTCTGGACGAACACGGCGTCGGGTGCCGGCATCGGGGTCAGGCTCATCGGTGGTGCCCCTTCGCAGTCGTGGAGTGTGAACGCGGGCCGCCGGCAAGGCGGTTCGAAACGTCCCCGCCCCGGACGGTTCCGGCGCGTCCGGCGTGACCGGACCGCCCCGGCGTCCCGGACCGCTCCGGCGCGTCCGGCATCCCAGACGTGACCTACGTCCCGGACGGCTCCGCATCGGCGCCGGGGCGCCGTTCAGGGCGTCCCCGACGTCCCCGACGCGTCCGGGGCGCCCGGCGCCCCGGACGGCTCCGCGCCCCCGTCCCCGTCCCCGTCCCCGTCCCCGTCCCCGTCCCCGTCCCCGCCGGAGGCGTACCGCGCTGCCGCGCGGCGGAAGCGCTCGGTGCGCGCCGGCTCCGGGGCCGCGTTGGCGAGGCGGCGGGTGAACTCGGCGGTGGGCCGCAGGATCACGTCGTCCGCCGGGCCGCGTTCCACGACCTCCCCCTGGTACATGACGAGGATCTCGTCGGAGAAGTGGCGCGCGGTCGCGAGGTCGTGGGTGATGTAGAGGACCGCGAGGTTCTCCTCCCGTTGCAGCCTGGCCAGCAGGTGCAGGATGCCCAGGCGGATCGAGACGTCCAGCATCGAGACGGGCTCGTCCGCGATCAGCACCGTCGGCTCGGGCGCCAACGCCCGGGCGATGGCGACGCGTTGCCGCTGCCCGCCGGACAGCTCGTGCGGGCGGCGCTCGGCGAAGCTGTCGGCGGGCGTCAGGTTGACGCGCTCCAGCAGCTCCTCGACCCTGGCCCGCAGCGCCGCCTTCCCCCGGACCCGGCCGTTGCGCAGCAGCGGCCGCTCCAGGTGGTGCGCGATGGTGTGGAACGGGTTCAGCGAGGCGAACGGGTCCTGGAAGACCATCTGCACCTGGCTGCGGTACTCCCGCATCCCGCGCCTGCGGAACGTCGCCGGCTGCCCGTTGAGCAGGATCTCCCCGCCGGTCGGCCTCTCCAGCTGGGCGATCATGCGGGCGACCGTGGACTTGCCGCTGCCGCTCTGGCCCACCAGGGCCACGGTGCTGCCGGCGTTCAGCTCGAAGTCGACCCCCTTCACCGCCGGGAACAGGGTGCGGCGCACCCCTTCTCTGACCGGGAAGTCCTTCTTCAGTGCACGCACTTCGAGAGTGGCCATCGTCATTCCTCCCCGGACTCTTCGATGCCGGCGCCGTGTCGGATGAAGTCGCCGCGCGTTCCGGTGAGGCTCGGAAAGGACCGCAGCAGTTCCTTGGTGTACGGGTGGCGGGCCGCGAAGAAGATGTCCTCGGCCCCGGCCAGCTCCACGATCCTCCCGTTCTTCATGATGGCGATGCGGTCGCTGATCTCCAGCAGCATCGGCAGGTCGTGGGTGATGAACAGGACGGAGAAGTCGAGTTCGCGCTGGAGCCGCGTGATCTCCTCGATGATGTCCCGCTGCACCACCACGTCGAGGGCGGTCGTCGGCTCGTCCATGATGATCAGCTGGGGCGAGAGCGCCAGCGCCATCGCGATCATCACGCGCTGCCGCATCCCGCCGGACAGCTCGTGCGCGTAGGACCGCAGCCGGTTCGTCGGCACGCCGACGAACTCGAACAACTCCTCGGCCCTGGCCTGGCGTTGGGCCCGGCTCATCTCCGGTCGGTGGGTCTTGAAGACGTCGCCGAGCTGGGCGTGGACGGGGATGACCGGGTTCAGCGAGTTCATGGCGCCCTGGAAGACCATGGACACCTTGTCCCACCGGTAGGCGCGCAGCGCCCGCCCGGTCAGCTTCAGGACGTCGATGTCCTCGCCCGAGCTGTCGTGGAAGGTGACGCTGCCGCCGGAGATGGTGCCCGGCGGGCGGATCAGCTGGTTGATGCCGTAGGCGAACGTCGACTTGCCACAGCCGCTCTCCCCGGCCAGGCCGAGGATCTCGCCCCGGTGGATCTGGAGGCTCACCTCATCGACGGCCGGGACGGAGCGGTCCGTGACGTAGTCGACGGACAGTCCGTCCACGGTGAGAACGGGTGCCTTCGCCATCACGACGACCTCTTTCGGGCACGAGCCGGACGCAGCTTGGGGTTGATGATCTCGTCGATGCTGAAGTTGATCAGGGCGAGGCCGCAGCCGAGGATGGCGATCAGGAAGCCGGGGGCCACGAACCACCACCAGCCGCCGAGCAGCAGCGCCTGCCCGTTCTGCGCGTCGGCGAGCATCGTGCCCCAGGTCAGGGAGTCGCTGGCGCCGATGCCGATGAACGCGAGCCCGGCCTCGCCGAGGATCGCGAAGACGATCGAGAAGACGAACCCGGAGGACAGCACGGGCAGCAGGTTGGGCAGGATCTCCACGCAGATGATCCGCCAGGTCGACTCCCCCGCCACCCGGGTGGCGAGCACGTAGTCGCGGTCGCGCAGCGACAGCGTCTGGGCCCGCACCACCCGCGCGCCGGCGGCCCAGCCCGTCAGCGCGAGGACGCCCGCCACCAGGAAGATGCTCTTCTGCTCGACATAGCTGCCGATCACGATCATCAGCGGCAGCCCGGGGATCACCAGCACGATGTTGGTGAGCAGCGAGAACAGCTCGTCGAGGATGCCGCCGACGAACGCGCCGAGGATGCCGAAGAAGGCGGAGAGCCCGAGGGTCATGGCGCCCACCATGACGCCGATCAGCAGCGAACCCCGGGTGCCGTGGGCGAGTTGCGCCAGCACGTCCTCGCCGGTCTGGGTGGTGCCCAGCAGGTGGTCCCCACTGGGCGGGGTCATGCCGATGTTGTCGACCGCGTACGGGTCCTGCGTCAGCAGCGGGCCGAGCAGCCCGAACAGCACGATGACGATGACGATGCCGGCGCCGGTGAGCAGCTTGGGCTCACGCCAGCGCCGACGCCGGGGCCCCGCCGCCTCCTCGATGGAGCCCTCCTCGGCGGCGGCCATGGTGTCGTTCAGCACACTGGACATGGGGACGGCCTCTCAGTTCCGGGTCCGGGTACGGGGGTCGATGAGCCCGTAGAACAGGTCGACGAGCAGGTTCGACACCAGGACGGCGATGGTGATGACGAGGAACAGCCCCTGCATGAGCGCGTAGTCGTTGTTCGACACCGCCAGCAGCATCGCGTTGCCGATGCCCGGATACGAGAAGACCTGTTCGGTCACGATCGACCCGGCCACCACGAAACCCAGTGAGATGGCGAACCCGGCGACGGAGGGCAGCGCCGCGTTCCTGGCCGCGTAGGTGATCATCACCCTGACCGGGTGCAGGCCCTTGGCCTCCGCGGTGACCACGTAGTCGTCGGAGAGCGTGGAGACCATCATGTTGCGCATCCCCAGCAGCCAGCCGCCGATGGAGCTGACGACGATGGTGATCGCGGGGAGCGTGCCGTAGGAGATGGCGCTCTCGATGAACTCCCAGGACCAGCCGGGGCGCACCGAGTTGACGTCGTAGCCGCCGCTCAGCGGGAACCAGCCCAGGTTGACCGCGAAGAAGTACACCAGGACCAGCGCCAGCCAGAAGTACGGCACGGACTGGAGCAGCGCGGTGGCCGGGATGATCGAGTCGACCCAGGTGCCCCGCTTCCACCCGGCGAAGGCCCCGAGGCCGACGCCGAGCAGGAACGCCAGCAGTGTGGAGATGCCGACGAGCAGCAGGGTCCACGGGATGGCCTGCCCGATGACGTCCGTCACCGGGGCCGGGAAGTAGGTCACCGACGTCCCGAAGTCGCCCTTGGCCAGGCCGCTGAGATAGCTCACGTACTGGGACCAGAGGGACTCGGAGGTGTCGGAGCCCAGCAGCATCTCCAACGAGTCCCGGGTGCCCGGGGCGACCGGGCCCTGCTGGGCGAGCTTCCCGATGAGGATGTCCACCGGGTTGCCGGGGAGCAGCCTCGGTATCAGGAAGTTGAGGGTGACCGCCGCCCAGAAGGCGGCGAGGTAGAAGGCGAGTTTCCGCAGGAGATACATGGATGGTTGCCTCGGAACGGTGCGCCGGCGGCGTCAGTTGACGGGCCGCAGGCGCTGGATGACCAGGCCGTTGCTCGGCGCGCCGATCACGTCGGGGCTGGCCCAGAGGTCGTCCTCGGTCGGGAAGCCGGTCACGCGCTCCGTGCTGTAGGTCGCGAACGAGATGTTGTTGACGACCGGGATGTACGGCATGTCCTCGACGATGTGCTCCTGGATGATCGCGTACTGCTCGGCGCGCACCGCCATGTCCTCGGTGCTGGCGGCGGCCACGAGCGCCTCGTCGACCTCGGGGTTGGAGTAGCGGACGACGTTGCCGTAGGGGTTGATCGACTCGCCGACCGGGCCGGTGTTCTCGGAGGAGAAGTAGGTCTCGTAGATGTAGTACGGGTCGGGACCCCGGCCCTGGAAGATGCCGCTGATAGCCAGCTCGAAGTTGCCGAGCCCCTGCGAGCTGGTGTTCTCCGAGTTGGCGACCTGCCGGGTCACCAGCTCGATGCCCGCCGCCTTGGCCTGCTGCGCCATGGCGTCGAGGGCGGTGATGTAGTCGGTGTAGCCGGTGGTCACCTGGACGTTCATGGAGAGGCGCTCGCCGTCCCTGACGTAGATGCCGTCCGAGCCCATGGTCCAACCGGCCTCCTCCAGCAGGCTCTTGGCGGCCTCGACGTCGGGGCTGCCGGGCATCGGCTCGCGGAGGTCGGGCGCGATCAGGTCGGCGTCGCGCTCCAGCAGCGCGAAGGTCGCCGAGATCGGCTCGGCCCTGTCGTAGTAGGCCAGCCGGTTCACCTGGTCACGGTCGAGCGCGGCGGACAGCGCGTGCCGGACGGCCGGGTCGGTCTGCGGCCCCTCGCAGCCCAGTTCGGCGTTGGCGCAGGTGGCGAGGACCACCTGCTGGCTGCCGAAGGAGGTCAGGCCGATGTCGTCCCGGTTGCCGAGGACGTTGTCGACGTCGGGGATGAAGATCCCCGCCCAGTCCAGCTGCTTGGCCAGCAGCTTGTCGGTCGCGGCCTGGTTGCCCGAGAGCGAGTGGTACCGCAGCCCGCCCACCTGGACGTCGTCGGCGTTGCGGAACTCCGGGTTCTTCTCCACCAGGTAGGACTGCGGGGTGAAGTCCGAGGCCACCATGGGCCCGGTGCCGACCGGCTCGCGGTTGGGGTCGGTGGCGGGGTCCGGCTTCTCCGACCAGATGTGCTCGGGAACGATATAGGTGCCGCCCAGCAGCGTCGGGGCGTCCATGAAGGACGGCTCCTCGAAGGTCAGGGTGACATGGGTGTCGTCGACCGCCTCGGCCTCCGGGGTGGTGCCGGTGGTGTTCAACTCCGGCGTGTCCCTGATGAGGTTGAAGGTGAACGCCACGTCCTCGGCGGAGAACGGCTCCCCGTCGCTCCAGTTGACGCCATCCCGGGTCTCGACCGAGAGGACGGTGCCGTCCTCGTTCCAGGAGTAGCTCGTGCCCAGGAGGGGCGTCGGCTCCTCGGTGGCCGGCTTGAGGTTGTTGAAGTAGAACAGCGGCTCGTAGATCATGCCCTGCGCGCCGCTGAGGACCGTGGGCGAGAGCGGGTTCCAGTTCTCCACGAAGGTCCCGCTGGCACCGGCGTAGGCGTTGAGGATCAGGCCATCCCCGGAGGACGCGTTGGTGCCGCCCCCGAGCAGGCCGTGAGCCCCAGGACGGTGACGGTGACGCAGGAGGCGAGAACGCGCGAGCGCGATCCGTTGATCATGAGTAGCCCTTCGCAAAACTTCAGGCAGTAACTTAAGTAAGCGCAGCGTCGAGTCGTCCCATGTCTGGTGCGTCATGGGGGGTGTGGGCCGGCATCGGCCGGTGCGCCCGTGGCGGAAAGGTTCCGTCCGACGTTGGTATACCGTTCTACTCATGCCCCGGGCAAGGGGTTCGACAGGATGGACTTTTCCCGAGGGCACACCACGGGGGCGCGGGGCGACCCGGGGAGCGGATGAACCGGCCCCTGTCCACGGGTTCATGGTGTGACCTGGCGCTCAGAGCTGCCCGCCGGACGGCGGGCAGGCCCGGAAGCCGCAACGAGGTGCGCCGGCCTCGTCGTTCGGCCCACCGAAGGGGAACCGCTGGTGGAACGGTTGATCTCGCCGTGTCCAAAAACGGCCGTCGCCCTCTTCTGGATCTTCGTGGATCAGTGGCGGGGGGTGCGGGTGGTGGGTGCGGGCCGGTGGGTGTGCCCGGTCCCTCTGCGGGCCGGTGGCCGGTGCGGGTAAGCCCGGCTGGCTGGTTGGTTGTTGACGAGGCTGTGGAGGTGGGGGGTTGAGGTTGTGGCGCGGGCCCCGGTGGGCGGCTTACCTGGCGCACGTTCGGCCGGGTGCGGGCGTAACGAAGGACTGCGACGGGCTGGCCGGGAGAGGGAAGGGAGGGGCGTCTTCCGGGGGTGGGCTTGTTGTCGCCGGGGACGGTGGTGGATGGCGGTACGCGCCCTGGGACGCGCGGCGACTGCGGGGTTGTGGGAGGTCGGTTGGCCGGTGGGGGCGTGCGTGGCGCGCACCGGCTTCTCCGGCCTGCCCCGGCGGATGGCCCGTCGCGGGTGTGACGACGCGTCGAACTCATCGCGGGGACGGTGACGGTCCGGTGTTGGGCGGGCGGTGAGGGGTGGGTTCGGTCAACGACCACCCCGCCCGTTCACCGTCCCGGCCGGGGCCCCCTCTCTCGCATCTTCACGGGCTCGCGACAACAGCCAAAGAGGAGCCGCTCACTGATCCACGAAGACCCGAACGAGAGACCTCAGCCCTCGCCGTCCTGGTGCGTGGCGTGGCCCAGGTCCTCGGACATGGCCCGGGCCGAGCGCAGCAGTTCGGCCGGGTGCCGGGCGATCTCCTCGTCCGTGACGCCGCGCGCGGGCATGACCGGGGTGACGACCAGCGGCAGCGAGTCGCCGGCGGCGAGCACCAGCGGCGGGGCAAGGCCCATGTCGACCTGGTGGCGGCGTCCCACACCACGGCGGGGACCATGCGCCACACCACGGGGATCAGCGCCAGGGGGAGGACGCCGAAGAGGAACAGCGCGTGAAAGTCCCACTCCGGCAGCGGGGTTCGGCCGACGACGCCGGTGATGATGCCGCCGAGCGCCAGCCCGGTGGCGGCGGCGCCGGCGTCCTGACCGGCCGACCCGCCGGCCGGATGCTCCGGCTCAGGCCGGCAGCTCCTGCTCGACCCAGATGGTCTTGCCGCTCGGCCCGTACCTGCTCCCCCACCGACTGCTGAGCTGCGCCACCAGGAACAGCCCGCGCCCCCCTTCGTCGGTGGTGTGCGCCCGGCGCATCCGGGGCTGGGTGGCGCTGGGGTCGGTGACCTCGCAGAACAGCGCCCCGCCCCGGATCAGGCGCAGCCCCACGGGCCCACCGGCGAACCGGACGGCGTTGGTGACGAGTTCGCTGACGATCAGCTCGGTCGCGAAGATGCTGTCCGTGAGGCCCCAGTCGGCGAGCTTCCCGGTCGCCGCCTCGCGCGCCGAGGCGACGGACCCGGGCTCGGCCGGGAACTCCCAGCCGGCGACGGCGTCCGGCGCCAGCCGGGAGGTGCGGGCCAGCACCAGGGCGGCGTCGTCCCGCAGCGGGGCGCCCCCGGCCGGCGCCATCAGCTCCTCGGTCAACGCGGAGAGGTCGCCCTCGGCACGCGGCAGTCGCGCCAGCCGGTCCGCGAGACCCTAGGTGCCGCTGTCGAGGTCGTCGCCGTACCGCAGGAGCAACCCGTCGGTGTACAGGGCGAGAACGCTCCCGGGCGGCACGTCCACGGAGGTGGCCTCGAACGGCAGGCCGCCCACGCCCAGCGGCGGCCCCGGCTGGATGGGCACCGGCCGGGCGGGGCCGTCCGGCGCCACCATCAGCGGTGGCGGGTGGCCGGCGGCGGCCATCACACAGCGCCCGGCGACGGGGTCGTGCACCGCGACCAGGCACGTCGCGCTCACCACGTCGCGGTGCGCCGGGTCCGCCTCGCCGGCCAGCCGCTTCACCAGGTCGTCGAGGTGGGTGAGGAGTTCGTCGGGCGCCAGCTCCAGATCCGCCAGGGTCCCCACGGCCGTGCGCAGCCGCCCCATGGTGGCGGTGGCGTGCAGGCCGTGGCCGGTCACGTCCCCGACGACCAGGGCGGTCCGCAGACAGGGCAGTTCGATGGCGTCGAACCAGTCGCCGCCGAGGCCGGCGCCGCCCGCCGCCGGGCGGTAGGCGCCGGCGGTCTCCATGACCGAGGTGACGGTGGAGGCCCGGGGCAGCAGCCGCCGTTGGAGGGCCATGGTGGCGCGGTGTTCGCGGGTGTAGCGGCGGGCGTTGTCCACGCTGAGCGCGGCGTGCGCGGCGATCTCGGTCAGCAGCGCGCCGTCCTCCTCGTCGAACGGCTCGGGCCGCTTGGCCCGCCAGACCGCCACCACCCCCAGGACCAGGCCGCGCGCGAAGAGCGGGGCGATCGACAGCGAGTGGCCGCCCTCGGGCGCCGCCCGCCGAACGCGGGCCGGATCGGCCAGCCCCTCCTCCAGGGTGGCCCGGTCGACCACGATGGTGCGGCCCTCCTGGAGACGTCGCACCATCGGGTGGTCCGGGAGGTCCGGGACGACGTGTCCCGGCTGGAGGAGTTCGGACGGCCAGGGGCCGTGCGCGGAACGCACCGACACCCGCCGCAGGTTGAGGTCGCCGCCCTTGAGCGACCTCGGCGGCTCGTCCCCGGTGAGAACGGGTTCGGCCAGGTCGACCCAGGCGTAGTCGGCGAAGTCCGGCACCAGCGTGTCGACGATCTCCTGGGCCGTCCCCTCGGTGTCGAGGGTGCCGCCGATCCGCGCCGCCCGGTGGCGCAGCGCGCTGCGGCGGGCCATCTTCCAGTGGTCGGTGGCGTCGGTGAGCAGGACCGCGACGCCCGTGGGCCGGCCGCGCCGGTCCGTCATCCGCAGCGCGGAGACGGACCAGGACCAGTCCCCGTACGGCGGTTGCGTGGACCGCACCCGCTGGTCGTTCCCGGCCAGCGGCTCGCCGGTCTCCAGCACGCCGCGCAGGGCGGCGTCCGCGCCCGCCGCGTCGGCCGAGCCCATGACGTCGGAGAGCCGGGAGCCCGGGGGCAGCGCCGGGCCGGGGAACCCGTCGCGGTCGACGTTGGTCCGCACCACCGCCAGCTCGGTGTCCCGCAGGACGTATCCGATCCGGTCCTGGGAGAGCAGCGCGCGGCTCAGGGACTCGGCGTGTTCGATCTCCCTGGCCCGTTCGGCGGTGACGGCCAGGATCGCGATGCCCGCGCCGTCCCGCAGCGGCCGCGCCTGGTAGCGCACGGCGACCGCCCGCCCGGAGCCGCGTTCCACCGTGACCTCGCCGCTCTCCGGCGGCGGCCCGGCCCGTTCGGCCCGGGGCAGCAGCCGGAGCACGGAGCGGCCGAGCACCTCGGCGGCGGGGCGCTCCAGGAGTTCCTCGGCGGCGCGGGACCAGCCGACGACGACGCCGCGACGTTCGACGAGGGCGACGGCGGCCTCGGCCAGCGGGCCGTCGCCGTCGAGGCGCTCGTCGGCGTCTCCGGGCGCCTCGTTGTCCGCGTCGTTCGCCCTCATGGGGCCGTCACCGCCTCTCGCACCTGGCCGGTGCCCCCATCATGTCCCGAGGCCGGAACCCGCGCCCTCACCCGCCGCTCCGACGCGCCCGGTTGGCGGCGACCGTCCCGCCCGCGCAGGACTTCCGGCTGCGGGACCGGGGCGCGATCCGCCCCGGCTACGGCGCCGACCCGCTGCTGGTCGACGGCGACCCGCTCGCCGACATCACCGCGACCCGCGCCGTCCGCCGCGTCTGGGTCGGCGGCGCCGAGCACGCCCCGGCGTCCGGCTGACCCCGCGCGCCCATGGCCGCGACGGTGACCCGGGCGCCGTCCCGCCGGCGCAGCGGGTAGGCGCCGGCGGCACCCGCGCCGCACGGTGACCGTGGGCTGGCGCGCGACGGCGGCGGCGAGCACGTCCTCCACCTCGGGCTGGCTGAAGAATCGGAGGCCCTGAAGCCGAGGCCGTCGCGGAAGAACGCGGTGGTGCCGTCGAGGTCGGGGCTGTCGACGCCGACGCGCACCTCGACCAGGCGGCGGGTCGGCGCGTGCACGATGCGCAGCTGCCGGCCGCCGTCCTGGGTGGCGAACCAGCCGTCGTCCTCGGGGGTGAGGCCGAAGTCGGTGTAGTAGGCGGCGGTCTCGGCGACCTGGGGGACCCCCATGGTGATGGAGGTCAGTCGGTGCGGTGCCCCTGGGGACTCCTTTGTCCGTCGAGGCCGGTGGCTTCAGGCGACGAAGGTCTGTCGCAGTTCGCCGATGCCCTCGACGGAGCTGACGAGTTCGTCGCCGGCCGCGAGGAAGCGCTGCGGGTCCCGGCCCAGGCCGACGCCGGCCGGGGTGCCGGTGAAGACGACGTCGCCGGGGAGCAGCGGCAGCACGGCGGAGAGGCGGGCGAGGAGGGCGGGCACGGAGTGGATCAGGTCGCTCGTGCGGCCCTTCTGGACCTCCTCGCCGTTGATCGAGCAGGTCAGTTCGAGGTCGTCGGGGTTGTCGAACTCGTCGGGCGTGACCAGCCAGGGGCCGATCGGGGCGAAGCCGGGGAAGGACTTGCCGAGGCTGAACTGGGGGGCAGGGCCGGCGAGTTGGGTGATGCGCTCGGAGATGTCCTGGCCGACGGCGAGGCCGGCGACATGGTCCCAGGCGTCGGCCTCGGCGACGTTCTCGGCGTGGCGTCCGACGACGGCGACCAGCTCGACCTCCCAGTCGGTGTGGCCGTCCGCCGGCAGCCGCACCTCGGTGACGGGACCGGTGATGCTGGTGGCGAACTTGGTGAAGACGGGCGGCAGGCCATCGGGCACGGCGAAGCCGGACTCGGCGGCGTGGTCGCGGTAGTTGAGGCCGACGGCCAGCACCTGACGCGGCGCGGGGGCCGGCGAGCCCAGGTCGGCCGGGTCGAACGCGGCGCCCTCCGGCAGTTCGGCGGCGTCGGCCCAGGCGCGGAACTCCTCCCATCGTGCGAAGACGGCCTGCGGGTCCGCGGAGAAGCGGCCGTCGCTTGCCTGAGCGACGTCCACGGCGCGGCCGTCGACGACGAGGGCCAGGCGGCCGGAGAGGTTGGCGATGCGCATAGGGGTCTCCCGGACGGGGAACGGGAGCGGAACGCCCGGGCCGGGGAACGGCTCGGGCGGCCGCTCGACTGCCGAGGGAGTCGCGCGACGCGCCGCCAGCGACAACGGAGGTCTTGCTCCCCCATCGGCAATTCAGCATGATGATTACCCTGATGTTGCACGTGGTGCACCACAGCGTCAAGGGATGCGAGCACAATCGCCATGATGAATATGACGGCTTGAGGAGACGATGTGAGGGTCACCCCCGACCGTGCCGCACGGCCGACGCCGTCGGGGCGCGCCGAGCGCGCCGCCGAGAAGGTCGCCGAGCTGGTCGAGAGCGTGCCGCCCGGCTCCCGGCTGGGCACCAAGGAGGAGCTGAGGACGCTGTGCGGGGTCTCGGTCGGCACCTTCAACGAGGCGCTGCGCCTCCTCCAGTCGCGCGGCCTGGTCACCGTGAAGCCGGGCCCGGGCGGCGGGCTGTTCAGCGCCGAGCAGTCCCCGATGGTCCGGCTCGGCAACTCCGTGCTCGCGCTGGACACCCAGGCGAACGACGTCGCCGACGCGGTGCGCATCCGCGACGCCCTCGACCCGCTGCTGATCGAGGACGCCCTCTGGCACGCCTCCCCGGCCGACATCGCCGGGCTGCGCCGGCACATCGCGGCCATGGAGGAGGCCAAGGACGCGGCCGATCCCGTCGCGTTCGTCCACGCCAACTGGCGGCTGCACGCCGCCATCGCGGCGACCAGCCCCAACGCGCTGCTCAGCTCGCTCTACACGCATCTGCTCGACCTGATCGAGCGCCACACGCTGACCGTGCTGCCCGCCAGCGACCAGCCGTTGGGCGAGTACATCGCGCACCGGCACGAACTCCACCGCGACCTGGTGGACGCGCTCGACCGCAGGGACAGGGACGAGGCGCTGCGGCTGATCCACGAGCACAACACCACGCTCCAGGCCGCCGACGCGCGGGCCGCCCACGGCTGACGGAGACGGCCCTGGGCCTCCCGGGCCGTCTCCGTTCGCCGTCGTGCCGCTCCCCTGGCTCAGCCCAGGGTCCAGCTCTGGTTGCCGGCGCCGCCGCAGGGCCAGAGCACCAGCGGGGTGCCGTTCTCCGTGCCGGTGTCATAGGCGTCGAGGCAGGTGCCCGACGCCTCGTTGACCACCGGGCCGGTCCCGTCGAGCGACCACCGCTGGGTCGGCGCGCCGTCGCAGTCCTCGATCACCACGGCCGTCCCGTTCTCCGTGGCGCCGCCGGCGGTGTCCAGGCAGCTGTCGCCGTGGACCCTCAACTCGCCCGCTTCGGTGGGGGTCCAGACCTGGTTGGCGCCGCCGTTGCAGTCCCAGAGCGCGACCGGAGTCCCGCCCGCCCGCTCGCCGTCGGGAACGTCGACGCACCGCCCGGAGGCCGCGCCGCGCAGCAGGCCGCCGGCGCTCCCGCCGCCGCAGGTCGAGGCGCCCTCGGTGGCGGGGCAGACGACGGTGGCGAACCCTCCGTTCTCCGCCACCGGAACGGACAGCGTGTCCGCGCCCGTGACCACGCTGGTCTCCGCGACCAGCCCGCCGTCCCCGTCCCGCACGGTCTCGACCAGCCACTCGCCGTCGCCGAGAAAGCTCAGCGGCGTCTCGAAAGTGGTCGCCGAGCCCGAACGGATGCCGCCCACATACCAGGTGTCGCCGCCGCGCCGGGCGAGGTAGGCGTCCTGTCCCGGCTGGCCGCCCAGCAGCCGGGTCTCGTCCCAGGCGGTGGGCAGCTGGTTGAGGACGCGCAGCGCCTCGGGCCGCAGCTGGTAGGACTCGGGGTTGTCCGCGAGGTGCTGCCAGCCGGACTCGAAGACCAGCGCGGTGGCCAGCTCGTGGGCGTCGGTGGTGTCCCGGTTGGCGATGCTGAAGGTCACCGGGGTGAAGTCCATGCTGGAGACCACGTTGCGGGTGAAGGGGAGGATGGTGTTGAGCGCGGCCCGGTTCTGCTGCTGCTCGGCCCCGAAGACCGCCTCCGAGGTCATCACGTGCGGCCAGGTGCGCTGTGTCCCGCGCAGGGTGCCGCTGCCGTGGAAGTTGACCATCAGCTCGTGCTCGGCGGTCTCGGCGAGGATGGCGTCGTACCACTGGAGCGTCGGCTGGACGAACTCGAAGGCGAAGTCGACCTTCAGGCCCGCGACGCCCCAACTCCTCACCAGCGGCAGCCACTCGGCGCGCTCCTCGGCGGTGTCGAGGTCGTCGGAGTGGAACCAGAGGATCACCCCGACGCCCCGCTCCCGCGCGTGGTCCACGACCTCGGGGACCCAGGCCGGGTCCCAGCCCTCGTCGATCAGGACGTAGTCCCAGCCGTTGCGCTGGGCGAAGTCGATGTACTCGCGCTGCCGGTCGGGGTCGCCGGGGCTGGAGTGCTCGGTCAGCCAGGACCAGGCGACCGTGCCGGGCTCGATCCAGGAGGTGTCCTCGATCCGGGACGGTGGGGCGAGGTCGTCCACGACGCTGGACTCGGTGACGGTCGCCAGGTCGCCGATCGCGGCGGTGCGCCAGGGCGTTGCCAGCGGCAGTTCGGCGGTGACCGGGTCGCCCTCCAGGGTGGTCGTGTAGGTGGCCGAGCCCTCCTCGTGGGTGAGGCGGGCGCCGGCGTAGCGGCCGTCGAGGTCGGTCTCGGCCAGCAGCGCGTAGGTGCCGTCCACCTCGAAGAGCGCCGGCACCGCGTAGTCGCCGCTCGGCGCGGCGCCGGCCGTGGTCGGCAGCCATCTGCCCTGGTCCTCGGCGTGTTCGGGCACCAGCCAGGCGTCGGCGTCGGCCGGCACGCTCCAGGTGGACGCCTCGCCGTTGACCGTCACCGTGCCCGAGCCCGGCAGCACATAGCGGTAGGCGGCCCCGGTGTCGGAGGCCCGCACGACGATGTCGAGCGCGGCCCCGTTCTCGCCGGTGAACGACAGGGTGGTCTCGGTGTAGGTGGTCTCCGGCCGCGCGCTCTTGCCCGTCGTCATGGCGTAGGACTCGGTGACGGTCCGGTCCTCGCGCTGTGCGAACTCCAGGTCCCGGGTCAGGTCGGCGTCGTCGGTCTCGATCCCGATCGGGGCCGGGGACAGGACGGTGCTGTCCCCGCTGGCGACCGAGAAGCTCAACGCGCCCTCGTCGAGGGTGACTTCGGCGGAGACGCCGGACGGGCCCGCCGGCCCGCTGACGGTCCAGGTCTCCGGGGCGGCTCCGTGCGCTGGACTCGTCTGAAGGGCCCCCGCCGCCACGGCGATCACCAGTGCGGAACGCACCGGGAACGCTCGGGCGGCTCGGGGCTTCTGCCTCTTCCTCATGGGCAACTCCCGTGTTGCACAAGCTGTTTGGCAGTGTGGGTTCGTGGTCGCTTCCACAGAAGCAAGCAATCGAAGGGAACGGAAGAGGACATGACATAACCCGGAACGCGGTGCGCCGTGCGCGGTCAGCCCGGTCACCGTCAGGCGCCGGCCACCCTCGCCGTCCTGGCCCCGGTCAGGCGGGTCAGATCCGCACAGGTCGTCCGGAACACGGTGTGGGGGAGTCCCGCCCCCGCCCAGATGTGCGGGTACGTGTGAAGGTGCTCGTCGATCAGCGTCGGCAGGGGCTCGGGGTGACCGATCGGGGCGACGCCGCCGACGCGCTGGCCGGTGACCTCAAGGACGTAGTCGGGGTCGGCCCGCCGGACCCTGCGGTGGGCCACGCCACGGAGACCGGCCAGGAGACGGGTGTCGACGCGGTGCCCGCCGCTGGTGACGACCAGGAGTGGCTCACCGTCGACGCGGAAGACGATGCTGTTGGCCACGGCGCCCACGGCGCAGCCCAGTTGCGCCGCCGCCGCGGCGGCCGTCGGGGCGGGGTCGGGCAGTTCCACGATGCTGACCGGGGCGCCGTGCTCGGTCAGGACCTCGCGAACCCGCTGGACTGCCGTGTGCATGAAACATGCCTCCCTGGGGCGGTGCGCGCCCCTGTCGACGGTGCGACGTGGCCGGGTGGTCCGCCGCTCGTCGCACCATGAGGACCGTCGGTCGTACCGCTGGGATCTGACGTCCGCTCCCCGGGCCGGCGCCCGGGGGTCCCTGCCACGGTCGGCTGACCGTCTCGGTGGGTTCCCGCTTCTCCGCGCGGTGCCGGAGGGAACCGAAGGAAGCGTACGGGACCACCCCACCCGCGCGTCCCGCGTCCCCGCCGGGGGCCCCACCGGGGCTCAGTCGGGGAGGTGACGGGTGAAGTCGATGCCCTGTTCGGCGAGGCGGGCGAGAGCCCGTTCGGAGTCGTCGGCGCCACGGGCCGCGCAGGTCAGGCCCGCCGGCAGGAGGCCGTGCAGGATCTGTCCCACCCCGTCCGCCAGGGGCCGGGACACGCAGCGGGCCATGGCGCTCTCGGCGGCGTCGCCGACCGTGTCGAGGAGGTAGTGGCCCTCCCAGGTGTCCCCGGCGTCGTCGCGCACGTCAAGGGAGACCGTCAGGACCACGCGGTCGCGGTCGCTGTCGGTGGTGGGGTGACGTGCCGCCAACTCGTCTGCCAGGGAGGCGATCCGCGTGTCGTCACCACGGCGCAGTTCGGCGAAGACCGGTTCCCAGGCGTTGAGCCAGCCCTCCAGGCGCAGCGTGCCCCGGACGAACGTGTCCACGCTCCACTGCGGGGGAAGCCCGTACTGGGCGATGAAGGGCACGCTGTCGCGATTGGGGTACACCTCGAAGGTCTCGCCGCCGACCGTCCGCGTGACGGCGGCCTCCCACGGCCGCACGGCGGTGACCGGGACGCCGTTCGCCACATGACGGGCGGGGGTGCGCAGCGCTCCCAGAACGCCTCGGGGCGCCCAACTGAAGCGGTAGCGGAAGGCGTTGGGAACGGCCGGCACTCCCCCGCAGTAGGAGGTGAAGCGGACCCGTGCGGGCGCGTCGCCCCACCGTTCCCCGGCCCGGCCGATCAGGCTGTGGGCGAAGAGATGGTCGATGCCCGGATCGAGACCGGCCTCCGCGAGGACCACGGTGCCGTTCGCGGCGGCGACCGGGTCGAGTGCGCGCATGGTGTCGGAGGCGTAGCTGCTACAGGCGAAATGGACCCGGTGGTCGACGCACACGCGCAGCAGCGCGTCGTGTTCGCGGGCAGGCAGCATGGAGACCACGATGTCGCCTGGGGTCAGTTCCGCGCTCAGCGCTTCGGGGGTGAAGGCACGGGGGGCGACGCGCCCGGACAGCCCGAGCCGGTCCAGCGCCTTCTCGGCGCGGTCGACGCCACGGTGCCAGAGTCGCACCCGGGCTGCCGTGCGGAGGACGGCAGCGAGGCCGCTGCCCGTGGACAGGCCGGCCCCCATCCAGTGCACGGTGCCGGTGGGGGCGATCACGTCGGTCGCGCCGTTCACTTCAGTCACGTCCGGTCCTTCCCGAGGTGCGGTCGATGTCCGTCAGCAGTGCCGTGTGGAAACGGGCCGCGCAACGGCCCCACGGGGAGGCCGGGCCGTCGTGGCCGTGGGCGAGGGCGAGCAGTTGGGGCAGCAGCGCCGCCGAGAAGTCCACGCTGGCCTCATCGGGCAGCAGCGAGGGGAGGTTGTCCAGGGCGATCAGGTCGAGCGGCGGCGCGTCGAGCAGTCTGCGTACGGGCCGCTCCCAGCTGGTCACCGCGTCGTAGATCGGCAGCATGTCGCACTCCGATCCGACGTCACACGTCACGTCGCAGATGGTGGCGAGCCTGCGGTGTGGGGCGTCGAGGTCGCGCGGGGTGAGGAACGGGGTGGCGGGAGCCGTGCTGAGCACGGCGTTGACCAGCAGGCCGTGGGCGAGCAGGGCCGGGCGGTCGAGCCGGCGGGTTTCGGCCAGGTCCCAGCGGACCGGGTCGACGCCGGCGGCGGTCAGCGCGTCGCACGCGCCGCGTCCGCAGCGGCCGAGCGCGCCGAGGACCAGGGCCCTGAACTCCGGGTCGTCGGGTGCCCGTTCCAAGGAGGCGTCCAGCGCGGCCCGCGTGGTCGGGGCGACGGGCGAGGTGAGCCTGCCCCGGGCGTGCAGGACCGCGAGGGCCGCCCCGGCGTACCCGGCCCAGTAGCCGAAGGCGGCCAGGCGGCGGCCCAGGTCGTCGGTGAGTTCCTCCAGGTCGAGCAGCTCGCCGCCGCCCCTCGCGAACCGCTCCAGCAGGCGCGCGGCGCCCGGCTGACCCTTGTAGGCGTGGCCGAACATGACATGACGGTGCACCAACTCGGCCGGTTCGTCGGGGAGTTCCTTCAGGCCGACGACGACCGTGCCGCGCGGGGCGCCGGTCCAGGCGTCCGGTGCGGCGGACCGGCATCCGGCGGCCAGGTAGGCCGACAGCGGGAACACCCGTTGCGGGCAGTCCTCGACGGTCACGGGGACCCCGGCGGCGACGAGCCGACGGGCGTCCTTCGGAGTGATCGGGGCGCGCCGCTCGTGAGGGCGGGTCTCGCGGCGCATCCAGAGCTGCGGGGCATCGGTCATGGCGGTCGGCCGCTCCTGTCGGTTTCGGTGCCGGTCGCGACGGTGCTTCGGTGGCGCGGATGCCTGGGAGTCCGGGGTTACGGGGTTACGGGGTGTACGGGGTTCCGCTCACACGAGATTGGCCTCGGGGCGCGCCTCCTGAGCGGCGAACCGCTCGGCTCGCAACGGGGACACATCGACGAAGGGCTCCCGGCCGAGGTACAGGTCGCGGACCACCTCGCCCACCGCCGGCGCCTGGAGGAAGCCGTGCCCGGAGAACCCGGTGGCGTACAGGAAGCGGGTGGGGCCGCCCGCCTCGCCGATCAGCGCGTTGTGGTCGGGGGTGGTTTCGTACAGCCCGGCCCAGCCGCCGGTGACGGGTGCCTCCAGCAGGGCGGGGGCGCGCCGGCTCATCGCGGCGTGCAGCCGAGGCAGCCACGCGTCGGAGACCGTGGTGCGGAAGCCCGGAGTCTCCTCGGGGTCGGACATGCCGAGCAGGACGCCGGGGCCCTCCCCGTGGAAGTAGAAGCCGCTGTCGAAGTCGATCGTCATGGGCGCGTCGGGCGGCATCCCCGGCACCGCTCCGGTGACGGCGATCTGACGGCGCAGCGGCCGCACGGGCAGGTCCACGCCCACCATGGCGCCGACCTCGGCCGACCAGGCACCGGCGGCGCAGATGACGTCGGTCGTGGCGATCCTCCCCCGGGAGGTGAGGACCGCCGTGATGCCCGACCCCTTCGTCTCGATGGCGGTGACGGCGCACCGCCGGACGATCACCACGCCGTGCCGCCGCGCGGCGTCGGCGTAACCGAGCACCACCGCCTCGGGGGTGCAGTACCCGTCGTCCGGGGAGAAGGCGGCGGCCAGCAGCCCCTCGGCGCTGATCAGCGGGGACAGCCGTTGTGCCTCGGCGACGTCGATCATGCGGCTGGGCACGCCCAGGCCGTTCTGCGACCGCACACCGGCCTCGAAGGAGGCCACCTGCTCGGGTGTCGACAGGAGGAAGAGGTACCCCACCCGGTGCAGCCCGATGTCGTGCCCCGGTTCCTCGCCGAAGCGGCCGAAGGCCTCCAGGCTCCGGGCGCCGAGCTGGATGTTCAGGACGTCGGAGAACTGCGCCCGCACTCCCCCAGCGGCCTTGGACGTGGAACCGGAGGCCAGTTGGTCCCGCTCGACGAGCACCACGTCGCGCACGCCGGCGCGGGCGAGGTGGTAGGCGATGCTGGTGCCCATCACCCCGCCGCCGATGACGACGACCGACGCCCGGTCCGGCAGGGCGCCGCCCGGCCGGGCCCCGCGCCCGCTCATCGCGCGACCGCCGGTCGCTCGGCCGAGGCCCTGGCCGCGTCGACGACGGCCCAGGCCGCCGCCGCGTCCTGGAGGCCGAGGCCCACGCTGAAGTACAGGACGATGTCCCGCTCGGAGGAGCGGGCCGCCCGCTGCCCGGTCAGTACCTCGCCGAGGGGCACGAGGTCGCCGGGCCCGAGGTCGCCGCCGTCGAGCGCGGCGACCACGGGCCCCGCGTGTCCGGCGGCGGTTCGCGGATCATCCACGACGACCGTGGCGGCCCGTCGCAGGGCGTGCGCGTCCACCTCGTGCCGGTCGGGTTCGAACGAGCCGACGCCCACCACCGTGGCGCCCGGCGAAAGCCACGGCCCGCGCACGACCGGCTCGCGGCTGAGGGTGCAGGTGGCGACCATGGGCACGCCGTTCACCGCCTCCCGCGCGCTGCCCACCGCGTCGGCCCGCACCCCGAGTTCGACGGCGATGCGCTCGGCGGCCCGGACGCGGTGCCTCTCGGTGGGGCTCCAGACGCGCACCGCGCGCAGCGGCCGTATCCGCGCGATCGCCCGGGCGTGGGCCAGCGCCTGGGTGCCCGATCCGATCAGCCCCAGCTCGTCCGCTTCGGGAAGCGCGAGCGCGTCGACGGCCACCGCGCTCGCCGCCGCCGTGCGCAGGGTCGTCACCGTGGTGCCGTCCAGTACCGCGACGACGACCCCGGTGACCGGGTCGAGAACGACGACGACCGCGTTCACGCTGGGCAGGCCGTGCGCGCGGTTGGCGGGGTGGACGCCGCCGAACTTGGCGACGGCGCCGGTGTCCTCGGAGAGGCGGGACACGTAACAGAACATCACGCTGTCGTCGAAGCGGCTCGGATGCATGATCTTCGGTGGCAGATCGACCGTGCCGTGGGCGAGGGCGGTGAACGCGCGGCGCTGGGAGGCGATGGCCTCGTCCGTTCCGAGCAGCGTCTCGACCTCATCGGCCGAACAGAAGAGCGGATGTGGGGGCATGGGGTCTCCTGGTTCTCCTCGGGGAGGGGCGGGCGGCGGCCGTCAGCGGCGCGGGGGCGGCTGCCCGGAACGTGGTGGCGTGGCGTCGTGGTCCCGCGAGAGCTGCGGCGGCAGCGCGGGCGGCGCGCCCGGGGACGGGGGACGGCGGGAGAGGACGCCCACGGTGGCACCGGTCAGGACCAGGGCGGCACCGAGGAGTTGCAGCCACGTCAGCCCGCTGCTCAGCAGCACCGCGCTGGCGACGATGCTCACCACGGGCTCCAACATGCTGCCGATCGACGCGCGCGTCGGACCGATCAGGGTCATCCCGAGGAAGAAGCAGAGAATCGCCACGACCGTGGAGGCCAGGGCCAGGGCGAGCACCCAGAGCCAGCCCCGGTAGGCGAAGTCGAGTCTCAGGTCGCCCGTGGCCGCCCCGTACAGCAGGAAGGAGACCGCCGCGGCCGCCGAGACACAGGCCGTCATCACCACGGGGTGCACGCTGCCGCTCACCCGGTCGCCGTACAGGATGTAGGCGGTGTAGACCCCGGCGGCGCCGAGCACCTGGAGGACGCCCACGACGTTCAGGTCCGTCCCGATGCGGCCCAGCACGAGTGACACGCCGGCGAAGGACGCCAGCATCGAGCCGACGACGGCCAGCGAGGGCCTGTCCCGGCCGAGGACGGCGGACACCGTGGCCACCAGGGCCGGGTACACGTACAACAACAGGGCGGCCAGCGCGGGCGAGATGTGCTTGACGGACGAGAAGTACAGCGTCGACTGTGCCGTGTACAGGACTCCGCCCAGCACGACCAGCCGCAGCAGGTCCGCCCGCTTCGGGGGGCCGGTGCGGCGGGCGTGGCGGACCGCGTACGGGAGGAAGACCGCCGCCGCGAGGGCGAAGCGGAGGAAGAGCAGCGTGGCGAGGGTCAGCCCGTCACGGTAGGCGAACGTGGCGAAGACGGGCATGAGCCCGAAGCCGGTCGCGGAGAGCCCGATGAGCAGATAGCCCCTCACCATCCCTGTCCCTCCCTCCCGACGGTGGAGCGTCCCGACGGCCCCGGCTCGGCCTGCGGCGGTCGCGCGCTGACGCGCCCCGGCAGCCGGGGAACTCCCACGCACCGGGCGCCGTGGCCGCCGTCGCGGTGGGGCACGGCGCGGCCCTCGTCGGAGTGCGGCCCCCTCCGCGTCGGCACACGGGGGACGGATGGCGCGGTCACTTGTGGAAGCCCTCCCGGTCGGCCTCGGTCACCGTGACGGTGCGGGGGCGCTCCGACGGCAGGAGGAGGGAGTTGAGGGCCCGCCGCAAGGTCCGCGCCGCGTCGGGCGGTGGATCGGGTACCGCCAACTCCACCTCGAGAAAGGACTCTCCGTCGTCCCCCGTGCCCACCCTCGTCACACAGCGCTCCACGCCGGGCAGGGTCAGCGCGGTGTGGCGGACGGAGCTGAGGGAGACCTTCTCGCCCCGGATCATCACGAAGTCCGACAGACGGCCCCGGAAGAAGAGGTAGCCGTCCTCGATGCGGAAGACGTCGCCGGTCGCGACGACCCCCGGGGCGGCGAGCGTCCGTCCGGCTCCTGGTGCGTCGGAGATCTTGCGCACGAGCGCCGTGTCGCTGGCGACCATGAGTTCACCGGTGCCCTCGTCGCCGGGCCGCTCGCGCAGCCAGACCCGGACCCCGGGCAGCGGCAGCCCCACGGAGGCGTACCGGCGCGGGGGTTCCGCGTGCGCGGCGAGGGTGGACACCCGGGGGCCCGCCTCGGTCAGCCCATAGGTGAGGTACAGCTCCGCGCCGGGACGGGCCGCCAGCAGCCGGGCCACCTGGTCCGGCGGCAGGTGGTCGCCGCCGACGGTGAGCGCCCGGACGCCCGACGGCGTTCCCGTGGGTCCTTCGATGAGCCGCCGGACGATCGTCGGCGTGATGGAGGAGTGGGTCACCCCGTGGTCAGCGATCTGCTTGACGTAGGTGGCCGGGGAGAAGGGCGGCCCGGACACCACCACCCTGGCACCGCACCCGTACGCGGCCAGCACCTGAGCGACCATCGCGTACGAGTAGTACAGGGGCAGGTTGACGAGGACGGTGTCCCCCGCGCGCATCCCCACGGCCCCGGCGTGCCGCTCCGCGTTGCGCAGCAGGGACGAGGTCCGGTGCAGGCAGGCGCTGGCGGCCCCGGACGTCCCGGAGGTCGACATCAACACGTCTCCCGCCCGGTACGGGGGCGGGCCGCTCGCGTCGTTCAGCAGGACGGCCGCGCCGCCCGGGACCGGGTGGGCGCGCGGGGCGCCGTAGCGCTCCGGGTCGGGCCAGGCGGCGATCAGCGCCGCTACGTCAAGTCGCCTGGCCAGCCCACGGATGCGCGCCGAGGGGGTCGCCGGGGCGACGGCGAGCGGCACGAGCCCCAGGAGCAGGGCGGACAGGTAGAGGCGCAGCATGTGCAGGGAGTTGGAGAGCGCCAGCAGCACGGCGCTGCCGGGCGGCAGGCCCAGCGCGGCCAGCGCGGCGAGGGTGTCGTCCAGCGACGGCTCCGGGCCGTCCGCCGCGCCGGGCTCGGAGGAGCGGTCCAGGAACTCGGCGACCCGCCGGTGTTCCAACACGAGGTCATCCGTGGCAGACATCCGTGGTGTCCCTTCATGGCCGCTGTACCGCGTCGGCGGTCGGCGGGTCGGTGAGCAGTTGCCGGGCGAACCCGGCGCCGTCGGCACCGTCGTCGTCGGGCGTCCCGGGACGGAGCACCACGCAGGTCGCCGTGTGCGCGTCGCCGTCCGCTCGGTGGGCGGCCCACAGCACGTACCTCGCCCGGCCGGTGCGCAGCCAGTCCCCGACCAGCGCGGTCCCGGCGTTCCCGGCGTCCGCCGGGTCCGCCTCCAGGACCAGGGACGGGCCCCGCAGACCGAGGGTGAGGCAGGTGAGTCCGGCCAGGATGCCGGGGTTGGAGCCGGCGAACCGCAGGGGCGAGACGCGGCCGCGCGCCGCGTCCCGGGCGATCCTCCGGTGCGTGGGCAGGGCTTGGCCGTCGTGGGTCACCAGGACGGCGACCTCGTCGGGCTCCGCCAGGGCCTCCTCCCGGCAGGGGGCGAGCGCCTCCTCGACGGCGGAGACGATCAGCCAGGCGACCGGATCGGCGTAGAAGGACGGCTTGTCGCGGGTGTGGGAGGCGGGGTCGGTGACGCGCAGCGTCGCGTGCCCGGCGACGGCGAGCGGCGGGTCAGACGCGGGGCCGGCGGGCACCGCCGTGGCCGCGCCGTCTCCGGCATCCCCGGCGGGCGGCCCGGAGTCGAACAGCAGACAGGTGTTGAATCCGCCGAACCCCAGCGTGAGGCTGATGCCCCGCGTCCCGTACGCCTTCTCCGGCCCCCCACGGGGCAGCCGGAGCGACAGCCCCGGCAGCGGGGAGGAGAGCCCGTGGAGCGGAGGCACCTGTCTTTCGCGCAGGGCGAGCACGGTGGCCACCGCCTCGATCGCCCCGGTGGCACCGAGACTGTGGCCGAGCGCCCCCTTGGTGCCGAAGACCACGGGGACGGGTCCGCTCCGGACGCCGCCGAACAGCCGCTGCACGGTGGCGGCTTCGACCTCGTCGTTGGCCGGGGTGCCGGTGCCGTGCGCACAGATCACGGCCACGTCGCCGGGCACGCCGCCCGACCCCGCGAGGGCCCGCCGCACCGCGGCGGTCACGGTGCGCCCCGACGGGTCCGGTGCGGTCAGTCCGAAGGCGTCGTTGGCCGAACCCGCGCCGCTCAGCGTCGCGTACACCCGGGCGCCCCGGCGGCGGGCGGCGGCGGCGCCCTCCAGCACCAGGAAGCCCGCGCCCTCGCCGAGGGTCATGCCGTCGTGCGCCACGTCGAAGGCGCGCAGCCCGGTGGGGCTCATCGTGCCGAGCGCGGAGTGACCGAGCCGCTTGGCCTCGGTCAGCACGTCGACGCCGCCGGCCAGGAAGATTCCCTCGCCGCCCCCCTCGCGGAGCAGTGCCAGGGCGAGTAACAGGCTGTCGGCCCCGGCCGAGCAGGCGGTGGTGACCACCAACGGCCTTCTGGGGTGGCCGAGTTGGCGGGCTGCCGCCACGGCCCAGTCCTCCTCGGGGGCCTCGCGGTCGATCCGGGCGTCGAAGCTGGTGCCCGGAACGAGGGTCAGCCGCCCGTGGTCCGCCGCCACGCCCGCGTCCCGCAGGGCCGCGTCCATGGTGCGCGCCGCGAGGGCGACCTGCCGTTCCCATGCCTCCCGGCCTCCGGGGCGGTAGGGCGGGGAGGGCACGGCGGCGGCACGCTCCGTGCGCAGCCGGTGCGGCGACGGTTGGTCGGCGACACCCGTCGCGCCCGAGCAGAGCCGCCGCCACACCTCCTGGAGACCGTCGCCCAGCGGAGTCGCCCAGGCCATGCCGGTGACGACGGCCTCGGTGCCGGCCGTCACCACAGCTGACGGCCGAGGTCCGAGACCTTCCTGCGGGTCAGCGTTCCACGGAAGGCGGCGACCGTCAGGCCGTCCACGGTGGCCTGGCACGAGAAGAAGAACGTGGTGCCGACCAGCCGGTCGGCCCGGACGTCGAAGACCACCTGGTCGCCGGGGACGACGGGGCTGGTGAACCGCGACTTGACGGAACCGATCAGCGTCAGTTCGTCGTCGGCCAGCGGGCTGGTGCTCAGCTGGTAGAGGATGATCCCGGACTGCGCGAACGCCTGCATCAGGTGGCTTCCCGGGTAGATCGCCCGTTCCGGGAAGTGCCCCGCGATGGCGTCGAGGTTTCCGGAGACCGACAGCAGGCTCCTGAGGAAGACCCCGGGCTCGTGGTCGGTTATCCGGTCGATGTAGATCATCGGGTGGCGGTGGCGCAGCCACTTCTTCAGCTCCGAGAAGCCGATCTGCCGGTCGGCGCCCCGCTGCGGCTCCCGCGCCGGGGGCACCGCCGCCGTGCGTTCAGTGGGCTGCGGTGTCGTGTCGAGCTGCATCGGGGGTGATCCCTTTCAGAGTGTGACGGACAGTCGGAGGCAGCGGCACCGGGCCGCCGGTCGTCGGGTGAACGGCCGCGAACGTGAGGGTTCCGGAGGCGAGTTCGGTGCGTGAGCCGTTCGTCTCCTCACGCAGCAGGCTGGCGGCCACCCGGACGCGGGCGGCCCCGACGTGCTCCACGACGACCTCCCCCACGATCGGGTCCCGGTAGGCGCCCGGCCTGCGGTAGCGCACCGTCAGCTCGGTGACGGCGAGGTCGGCGCCGAGTTCGGCGATCCGGGCCAGACCCGCGCCGTGTTCCTCGAAGTGGTCGAGTACGAAGGTCTCCAGGAGGGACACATACCGGGAGAAGTGGACGACCCCCGAGGCGTCGGTGTCGACGTGCTCGATCCGGCGCCGCACCGTGCCGACGGCGGTAGCGGGGGCGTCCGCCGGGGTCACAGCGTCTCCCGGAAGCGCCGGGTGCCCTCGCTCAGCCGGTCGACGATCTCGTCCGCCTGCGCCTCGCTGGTGATCAGCGGCGGAGCGATCCGCATCGTCGGGTACACGTAGCGCAGGCCGTGTGACCGCTTCGCGGCACCGGCCATGAACTCGACGTACACCCCGGCCGAGATCAGGTGGGTGCGCAGGAGGTCCAGTTGGGTCGACGCGGTCTCGGACAGCTCCACGCCGTGCATCACGCCGAGGCCCCGCGCGTGCGTGTAGATCTCGGGGAAGCGCTCGACGAGCCCGGACCGCAGCCGGTCGGCCAGCCGCGCGCCCAGTGCGACGGAGTGTTTGAGCAGTTCCTCGCTCACCAGGTGATCGATGCCGTCGCGTATCACGGCGCAGGTCAGCGGCCGCAGGTCGGAGGTGGAGATGGTGCCGGTGGCACGGGCCCGCAGCTCGCGGCGGGCGATGACCAGGGAGGTCGACAGCACGCCCATGCCCAGGCTCTTGCCGATCACCGTGATGTCGGTGGGCACCGGTCCCCGCGCGTCGCGCATACCGAACCAGCCGCCGGTCTTCGCGAAGGTCAGCACCTCGTCGGCGACCAGCCAGGTGTCGTTGTCCCCGCACATCTCCGACAGGCGGCGCAGGTAGCCGGGCGGGGGCAGCAGGATTCCGGCGTCGCCCTGGACGGGCTCGACGAAGACGGCGAGCAGCCGCTCGGAGTGGGCGGCGAAGTACTCCTCCAGCGCGCCCTCGTCGCCGAACGGGATGTGCTCCACGCGCAGGCCGTAGTCGTGGTCGGCGACGGGTCCCGGCAGACCGACCCGGTAGTGGCGGCGGTTGAGGAGGGGCAGCAGGCCGTGCGTCCAGCCGTGCCAGGCGCCCTCGAACGCCAGGATGGTGTCCCGCTTCTCGCGCCCGGGGCGGTGGCGCAGACGCCTGGGGTCGAACCGCGATTCGAGGACCAGCCGGAGGGCCAGTTCCACTCCCTCGGAACCGGAGTTGCGGCCCGCGACGTGGTAGGCGTCACCGGGGAAGTGCTCCGTCCACAGCCCCTCGGCCCCGAACAGCTGGTCCAGCAGGGCCGCCCGTTCGCGGGACGCGATCTCGTCGGTCACGTACCCGGTGTCGGTGACGCCCCGCCCCAGGGAACGCCGCACGCTGTCGTGGCCGGCGCCCAGGCAGGCGCTGCCGTAGCCGCCGCTGGCGTCGAAGAGGGTGAACGTTTCACCACGTCGGGGCCCGGCCAGCTCGACCGCCTCCAGCTCGACGCCCCGGGCGCCCAGGCAGGCGAAGGGCAGCGGCGGGCGGCCGTAGTGGTTGAAGTGCAGGGACTGACTTCGCTGGAGCTGGTCGAGTTCGGATTCGGTGAGCCGGGTGCTGACTGGCGCGGACAACGGCGTCTCCGTCCCTGAAGATGCGATGAGTTGATCGTTTCCGTGCGCGTGTACGACGGCGGCGGGGATGCCCCGGGC
Organism: Streptomyces triticirhizae; assembly: GCF_003696235.1. Taxonomy (GTDB): domain Bacteria; phylum Actinomycetota; class Actinomycetes; order Streptomycetales; family Streptomycetaceae; genus Streptomyces; species Streptomyces triticirhizae. Next base: position 18,235 of record NZ_RFFJ01000003.1, on the reverse strand, counting down.
GCCGTGGGGCCCGGCCCGTGCTGAACCGATGGGCCGGGACGGCCGTCAACCGGCGGGCTCGACGGTGTCCTTCTGCTCCTTCAGCAGCCGCTCCACGAGGCTGACGACCGCGCCGAGGGTGGCGAAGTGCTCGGGCGAGAAGTCGTCCTCCGAGATGGTGATGCCGAAGTTCTCCTCGCACAGCACACGCAGTTCCACGAAGCCGAGCGAGTCCAGCCCGTAGACGTCCCGCAGGCTGTCGTCCGCGTCCATCCGGCCGACCGGGACCTCCACCATCAGCTCGGAGGCGAGCAGTCCTCTGACGGTCTGTGCCACGTTCGTTGCGTTCACTCGGATCTCCTTTTCGACAGCCCTGACCAGGGCGACCGGGCGATGCGGTTGACGGTGGTGCGAAAGGGACCGGCCGCTGGGGAAGGGCCGGTCGGTATCCGGTGCCCGGGCCGTGGCATGTGGCCTCGGGCGACGCCGTGGGCGGCAGGGATGAGTGGGGGTGATGACGCACCAGATTCAACGACGCCCCGCGTGATCGTCACAAGCGGGCCCCGCGAAGTTGGCAGCTTTCGCCGTCTTGCGGCCCCCCACGCATCGTGTCGCGGGAACCACGTTGCGCAGCTGAGGGCGCGGAACCGTTCTTCCCCTGGACGTACGGTTTCCGCCAACCGGTCCACGGGGGCTCCCCGGCCGTCTTGCGGGGCTCCCGGACGCCCGGGCACCCTGGGCTCGGTCCGGCGCGTACCGGGCCGTGTACGGGTCGTCACCTTGCCGAGTCCGCGTCAACTCCCCTCTGTACAGGGGGAGTTCACATCCGAGAAAGCCGGAACGGCCCGTCGTGCCCTGCGAGGACACGCACCGAACAACCGGGAGGTTTCACGTGGGCACACCGGCCGCGGGCCGCGCGGACGACGCGGCACGTCACATCGCCGGGATCGACCGCGACCGGCTGGCGGCGACGCTGGTCGACCTGATCGGGCTGCCGAGCGTCAACCCCTTCGGCGCCCCGCCGGTCGGCGAGGCCGGAGAGCGGAAAGTGGCCGACTACCTCGGCCGCCGGCTCGAAGGGCTCGGGTGGGCGTGCGAAACCACGGAGTTCGCCCCCGGACGGTACAACCTCGTCGCCCGTTCACCCCGTGCCCGCGCCACGGGGCACGGGCGGTCACTGATGCTGGCCGGACACATGGACACGGTCGAGACGACCGGCTATCCCGAGGCCCTCTCCGGAACCGTGCGCGACGGCAGGGTGTACGGGCGCGGTGCGTGTGACATGAAGGCCGCGCTCGCCTGCTACGTCGAGGTGGCGGAGGTCCTGGCGGAGCGGGGGCTGCCCCCGAACGGTGAGCTGTTGATCGCCGGAGTCGGCGACGAGGAGTACCGCCAGGAGGGCGCGAAGGCCCTGGGCCGGTCCGGTCCGCGCGTGGACGGCGTCATCGTCGGTGAGCCGACCGAGCTGAGGATCTGCCACGCCACCAAGGGACTGGCCGCCTACGACCTGACCGTCACGGGCAGGGCCACGCACAGCAGCGTGCCCCACCACGGGACCAACGCCGTCCTCGCCGCGGCGGAACTCCTGGGCTTCTTCCCCCGCTACGCACGGCAACTTGAGCGCCACCACCACCCGTTGCTCGGGCACCCCACCGTCAACGTCGGAACCATCGAGGGCGGCGTGAAGCCCAACATCGTGCCCTCCCGGTGCCGCGTCGGCCTCAGCCGCCGGCTGCTGCCGGGCGAGACCCCGGCCGTCGTGCGGGCGGAGATCGCGGAGCTGCTCGGCGCACCGGACGACCGGCTGCCATGGAGCCTCGGTGACGCCTGGTGGACCGTCGAGCCGTACGAACTTCCCGACGATCACGCCCTGGCCGAGGTGGTCCGTGCCGCCGCCACGGAGGAAGGGATTCCGGACACGGCCCCCCACGGGTTCCCCGCCAGCTCGGACGCGGCGTACTTCGGCTCGCCCGTCCTGCTCTTCGGACCCGGGTCGCTCGCCCAGGCGCACAGCCTCGACGAGTGGGTGGCGGTCGACGACATGGTCACCGCGACCGCCGTGTACCTGCGCGCCGCTCTCGCCCTGCCGGGCCTCCCGTCCGAAGCGGGCGGGGCGCCGTGACACAGCGGGACGAGGCCCCTCCGGCAAACCTTCGCAAGGTCGTCCTGGCGGGCTCAGTGGGCGCTCTGGTCGAGTGGTACGACTTCGCGGTGTACGCCTACCTGGCCACCGTCATGGCCCGGCTGTTCTTCCCGGAGGGCGATCCCACCAGCGCGCTCCTGAACACCCTCGCCATCTTCGCCGTCGGCTTCGTTCTGCGTCCCGTCGGCGGCGCGGTGTTCGGCCACTACGGCGACAGGTTCGGGCGGCGCAACGCCCTTTCGGCCTCGATCATCCTGATGGCGGCGGCCACCCTGGCCATCGCGGTACTGCCCACCCACGCCCAGGCGGGAACGCTCGCCCCGGTGCTGCTGGTGGTCGCCCGCATGGTCCAGGGGCTGGCGGCGGGCGGCGAATGGGGAGGTGGCACGGCCTTCCTCGTCGAGTACGCGCCCGAGGGCCGGAAGGGCCTGTACGGCAGCCTCCACCAGTTCGCCACCATCCTCGGCTTCGTCTGCGGGATCGCGATGAGCACGCTGGTCACGACGGCCTTCACGCGGTCGGCGCTCGACTCCTACGGCTGGCGGGTGCCGTTCCTCGTCGGGGCGCTCGGCGCACTGGTCGGTCTGCGACTGCGCCTGCGGCTGGAGGACACCCCCGCCTTCCGGAGCCTGGCGCGCGACCGGTCGGTGGCGCGCGCTCCGCTCAGGGAGGCCCTGACCCAGCACACCCGCACCGTCCTCCTGGTCGTGGGCATCGTCGTCGCGTGGACGATCGCGTACTACGCCCTGATCGGTATGCCCAGCTTCACGGCGGGGACCCTGGGTGTGCCGCTGTCCACCGCGCTCACCTGCAACCTGGTCGCCATGGTCGCGCACATCCTGCTCCTGCCCGTCACCGGGGCGCTCTCCGACCGGGTTGGGTGGAGAACGCTCCTGCTGGGCTCCACCCTGGCGCTCGCCCTGGTGGCGTACCCCGTCTACTGGCTGATGGCGCGGGGCACCTACGCCAGCCTGCTGCTTGGGCAGGTGGTCTTCGCGGGCGTCCTCGCGGTCTTCTCCGGTCCGGCGCCCGCCGCGCTGGCGGAGCTGTTTCCCGCTCAGGTGCGACAGAGCGCCCTGTCCCTGGGGTACAACATCGCCACCGCCGCCTTCGGCGGCACCGCGCCGTTCGTCGTCTCCTTCCTCGCCTCCCAGACCGGCGACGACCTCGCCCCCGCCTACTACGTGATCGCCGGTGCCGTCGTCACCTCGACGGTGCTCGCGCTCGTCACCGGCCCTCGCACCCGAAGCACTCCGCCTCAGGGCGGCGCCCCGCGCCCGGAAGCGGCACGAGAACACGGAGACCGGGCGCCGGCCCGTGACCGACCCGGAGGCGGTGCGGGGTACGGCCTCCCGGTCCGAGCCCAGGCAGGCCGAATGCCTCACCACAAGCGCCTACCGGAACGGGCAGGTCCACAGGAGAAGCGCGACGGTGGCGAGCGGTGAAGGGCGTACGAGAGATGTTCTGGGCCAAGGGAGTTGGCATGGTTGGTGAGGGGTTACACAAAGCGGTGGGCCAGCGCCGAGCGCGGAACGAAGGCTGACGCGTGGGGAGTTCGGAGGGCGGCGCGTCCTGGTGACGGGCGGCTCACGGGGGTTGGGGGAGTGCGTTGTTCGTCTGTTGTTGTCGCGGGGAGCGCGGGTCGCCGCGTGCGCTCGACGAGAGGAGTCGCTGGGGGGCCCGCGCGGCTCGGTCGGCGTCGTCGCGTCGATATATCGGTCCCAGGGTGACTCCTCCTCCGGGCCCCGGCTGGCGTCCAGCGCCCGGTCCGCCGCGGCCAGGGAGCCGGCGGCCGACCGCGCGTCACGCAGGGCCGCGTGCGCGCGAGCGGCGTGATCAGGTCGCGGGGATGCTCAACGAGACGACGGGGCTTGACCGTTCGCTCTCCGAGGTGCTCGCCGTCACGCCGACCACGGACGACGACGGAGCGTTGACCGGCTTCTCCTGTGTCCTGGACGGCGGGGTGATCCCGGAGCTGCCGTCCAACGACCCGGCCGAGGGCGCGAGTTGGGTGCCGATGCGCGAGCTGCACGAGCCGCCGGCGCTCTACCAGTACGCCGTCATCGCCGCCGGCCAACGCCGCCGCCTCCCCCTCCTCGTCAACGCCGACCGCCCCGACGCCGCCTTCATCTGACCGGTCCCGGTGGCGCGAACACCGTGGCCCGTCTGTCTCTCAGACGCCAGCGGTTCCCCGATGCCGGCGATCACGCTGTCCTCAAGGTGCGGCACGACTGCTGACAAGCCCACACCGCGAGAGGAGATCACGGCCGTGAGCATCAGCTCGAACCGTCTCGCGGTGTGGGCACGGCTCTGTGGTCGTGTTCGAGAGCTACGCGGCTGTTCCGTCGGCTCGGATCGGGGCGGGAAGAGTGCTCAGGCGTTCCCGCAACTCCGTGGCCGAGCCGACCGTCGCGGTGTCGAGGAGGCGTCCGAGTCGGGCCAGACGGGTTCGGGCGGTGGCCCGGAGCCGCTGTGGAGGGACCAGGTCGAGCACGCCGAGGGCACGGCTGGCTGCTTCTTCAGGGGTGTCGCGGGCCTCGGCGAGCGCGAGGACGAGGGTGGCGGCCACCCATGCCGGTGTCTCGGCGGGTGCGGCGGCGATGGACTCGCGGGCGACGTCGGCGAAGATTCGCTTCAAGGTTTCCGAAGTGCGCAGGCCTGGGTCAGGCAGCGCAGGCTCGGGTAGCCACACGGACAGCCGGCCCCCCGGGCGATCCCATCCAGACCAACCGGACCTGGCGATCCATCACGAAAGTCAGCATTGGGTCAGCATCCGTCCTGCCAGCCCCCATCACAGACGCCCTCGGGTCGACTCGCCACGCGCGGTGTCCGGCGCCCCGTTAGCAGACCGCCGTGGGCACGAGACTGATCGAGAACTCGACCTCTCGGCCTTCTGTCGGGAGCCTGCATGGGACCGGCTCACCCGCAACGGATCGAACGAAACCGCCGGTCAGCGCGTTCTTCCGCGCGGCTTCAGGGGAGTTGGCGGCAGCGGCGGCGCCTCCAGGGGCGGGCCGTCGTAGCCGTCGACCGTGCCGAACCGGACACCCGTCGCCCAGTCCTGGCGGGCCTGGGTAACCTCCTCGTGCGTCCGCCCGATGAAGTTCCACCACATCACCAGTTGTTCCTCGAACGGGAGGCCGCCCAGCAGCAGGACCGAGGCGTGGTCGTCGGCGCGGAGCGGGAGTTCGGCGCGGCCCTCACCGAGGTAGAGCAGGGAGCCGGGGGCGAGGCGGACCCCGTCGACCTCGGACTCTCCGTCGATGGTGAGCACCGCGTACTCGAAGTCCTCCTCCAGCGGAAGCCGGGCGTCAGTGCCGGCGGCCAGGGTGAGGTCGGCGCCGACCAGCGGGGAGTAGACGGTGCCGGGCGAGGTCGCGCCGTCCAGGGTGCCGAGGATCACGGTGGCGTCGAGCCCGCCGCCGCCGGTGACCCGGGGCAGTTCGGCGTGGTACTCGAAGGCCGGGGCGACATGGCGGTGTTGGTCGGGCAGCGCCACCCACAGCTGGGCGCCGTGCAGGATCGGCGCGTCGCGGTGCGGGCGGGGCGACTCCTCGGAGTGGGCGATGGCCCGGCCCGAGGTCATCAGGCCCAGCTCGCGCGGGCGGATGGTGGCCAGCGAGCCGACGCTGTCCCGGTGCACCACCTCGCCCGCGTGCAGCCAACTGACCGTCTGGAGCCCGATGTGCGGGTGCGGCGGCACCCGCATCCCCGGCGTGTCGGTGATGTCGTCCGGTCCGTAGTGGTCAACGAAGCACCAGGCGCCGATCATTCGACGCCCCAAGGTGGGCAGAAGCCGTCGGACGACGGTGGACTCGCCGAGCGGCACCCGGCGGCCCTCCTGGAGTTCCCGCACCGGCCCGGTGTGGCGGGCCGCGCCGCAGAGGGTGGGGGCCGGCCGCTGGTCGAGGTTGCTCATGGGCCGATCCTGCCCCACTTCCACCGACCATTTTCGGTCAGCCGCGCGACCAGCCGCCCCACTCCTCCTGGTACTGCCACGCCCCCTCCGCTCCCCCACCGCTGGTGCGGAACGGCGCTCCCCCGTCGTCCAGCCGCAGCGTGCCGCGCTCGCCGCCGCCGCTCCACTCCAGTTCGACGAACCAGTCGCAGTCGCAGTCGGCCGCCCGCGCCTCGACGCGCAGCGCCAGCGGCTCCCGCGCCGTGACCGCGAACGGAAGGTGGGGCGCGGCGAGTTCGCGTTCGCTCATGGCGTCGTAGCCGCCCCTGGGCGCGGGTTGGGGCCGCTCGGCGTCCAGGTCCACCTCGAAGGCGGCCGGGGTGAGGGCGCCGCCGCAGCCCGGGGACATGTCGAACGCCGACCACGCCAGCGGCGGGCGGCGCTCCACCACCCGCACATGGATCGCCTCGACGACGACCGGCTCCTCGCCGGTGGCCGTGACGGTGGCCTCCAGGATGGTGGAGTCCCCGTGCACCGCGCCCAGTTGGGTCGCCCACTCCTCGGCGTCCTGGGCCACGGGCGGGGGCGGAACGGCGGCCGGGGCGCGGTCGACCAGGTAGCGGTGCCCGCAGCCCTCGGCCCAGACGTGCGAACGGACGGAGTACTCCAGCGGCGCTGGCCCGGCCGCCTCCGGCGGGGCGGGCTCGTCGCCGGGGCTCCCGACGTCCCGGGCCGCCTGGTTCGCCTGGGCGGCGGCCGAACCGCCGCCGGAGGGACGGGCGTTCCAGACCCCCCAGCCGCCCAGCGTGGCGACCAGCAGCAGCACGAGGACCAGCGACCAGGGGCGGCGCCGCCGGAAACGGGACGCGGGCGGGGCCGCCGCCCCGGGCTCGGGAGCGGGCTCAGGGGCGGGCTCGGGAGCGGGCGCGAGCGCCGGCTCGGGGTCCTGGGGCTCGGCGGGCGGCCGGCTCCTGGCGTCGTTGGCCGACAGCCACAGCCGGTGCAGTGCGAGCAGCTCGTCGGGCCGGGCGCCGCAGGCGCTGGCCAGCCGCTCGACCGGCGCGTACTCGGCCGGCACCACCGCGCCCGAGCAGTAGCGGTGCAGGGTCGATGTGCTGGTGTGCAGGCGCTTGGCCAGCGCGCCGAAGCTCAGCCCCGAGCGCTCCTTGAGCGCGCGCAGCCGGGCCGCCAACTCCTCGGCCGGCCGGTTGTCCCTGCTCGACTCCCCCACGGCTCCCCCGCGTGTGTTCCCCGTTGATCACCGTCGATCACCGTTGATCCCGTGCCCGTTGAGCGTCCCCGCTCCGCGTGGCGCGCGTTCGGTCCACGACCCGTTCCACGCCCCGTTCGGCGTCCCGCTCCGCGTTCCAGGGGCTCACGTTCTTCGACGTCAGCGGGGCTCCGGCCGTTCCACCGTCCCAGAAGGCGCCGCCGGGCTTGCCGCCGCCCCCCGGCCCCGCCGAGCCTGCCGGAGAAGCGACACCCACGGAACGACCAACGGAATGACAGACGAGGGGGATGGGCCGATGCGGCACACACGGAACTCGGTGCGCGGGCTGGCGATCGCCGCCGGCGCGGCGCTCGGGGCCGGCGCGCTGGCGGTGACCACGCTCACCGGAACGGCGACCGCCGACCAGCCGGCCACGGCGACGGCGGCCATCGCGAGCACGGACGGGACGAACGGGGCCGGGACGAACGGGGCGACGGAAGCGGCCGCGATACCGGCGGACGCGTTCCTCACCGGCGACGAGCTGCCGGAGCACCCGGACGGCTGGTACAGCGAGGGCCCGGTCGACGGCCTCCCCGAGGTGCCGGTCTTCTGCTACGACGCGCTGCTGCCCGAGGAGAACGTCGCCCATGTCACCCACTGGACGGAGCTGGACACCAACGCCGTCCAGGTGGTGATGGACCTCGGCAGCGAGGGCGCGGCCGCCGGGCTGGTCGAGGTGCTGAACGAGGCGAGCACCGACTGCGCCTCCGAGTGGCTGTGGCAGCACCCGGGCGGGACCGCGTCCTGGGACGACTTCGGGGGCGTGGAGGGCGCGGACTACGCGCGGGTCATCGGCGTGCACACCGCGCCACCCGAGTCCGCCCACGATGTCAATCTCTCCGCGGTGATCAGGGAAGGGAGCTTGGTCACGGTGGTTCGCTGGGGCCAGATGGGCACACTGTCTCAGGCGCCGGTGACCGAGTTCCTCGCCACCGCCGAGGCCGCGTTGGCCCGGCTGGAGGGGTAGGCACGATCCGCGGCGCCGCGCTGTTCTCGTGTGCTGTTCTCATGCACACGTTTACAGCGCGGTGTTGCGGTGTTTTGTCGGTTCATCAGGCGTCAACCTGACGCCCTCTGCCCCGAGTTGGCCGAAAGCACAAGATCTTTTCATGTAAGCGATTGCATTACCTCCGGGGTCGGCAGTACGTTCGGCTCACTGCCGTGATCGGAGGGTTATGGCCGCGAGCATCATGGATGTCGCCCGGCGCGCGGAGGTGTCGACCGCGACCGTCTCCCGCGCCCTGCGCGGGCTGCCGAACGTGTCGGCGGCGACCCGCGAGCGCGTGCTGCGCGCGGCGGAGGAGCTGTCGTACTCGGTCTCCCCGCACGCCTCCTCGCTGGCCTCCGGCCGGACGGGGACGGTCGGCGTGGTCGTGCCGTTCGTCAACCGCTGGTTCTACAGCCAGGTGTTGGCGGGCATCGACTCGGTGCTGCGCGCCCACGACCTCGATCTGCTGCTGTACAACCTCGGCGACGAGCGGGTGCACGAGCGGTTCTTCACCAGAATGCCGCTGCGCCGCAGGGTGGACGCCCTGATCGTGCTCAACCTCCCGCTCTCCACCGCCGAGAGCGAGGCGCTGGCGTCGATGGAGGTGCCGATCGCCGTGCTCGGCACCCGCGTTCCGGGCTGTTGGCACGTCTCCATCGACAACGCGGAGGGCGCGAGCACCGCCGTCCGTCACCTGATCAACCTGGGGCACCGCAGGATCGGTATGATCACCGCCGCCCCCGGAGATCCTCGGGGGTTCACCACCCCGATCGTTCGCCAGCACGCCTACCGCACGGTGCTCGCGCAGGCCGGGATTGCCTACGACCCGGATCTGGAAGTGCCGGGTCATCTGAGTATCGACGAGGGTGCGTCAGCGATGGCACAGCTGCTGAGCCTGCCGGAGCCGCCGACGGCGGTCTTCGCCGAGTCGGACCAGATGGCCTTCGGCGCCCTGCGGACGTTGGGCCGCATGGGGCTGACCGCCCCCGACGATGTCTCGGTCATCGGGTTTGACGACCACGAGACGGCCGAGCTGCTCGATCTCACCACGATCGCGCAACCCGTAGCCCACCAGGGAGAGTTGCTCGCCCGCCAGATACTGGACGCCCTGTCCGGCGGGGACGAGGAGCCCACCCGGGTGGTGGTGCCGACCCGGCTGGTCGTCCGGGGCACCACCGGCGCGGCTCGGGAACATCCGCCCCGATATCACTCCACACCTCGGCCGGGACCTGAACCGGACCAGCACAGCACCACCGCGCGGTGAGCCGCCGTCGACCGCGCATCTCCCAGGGTCAACTCGCAAGAGGAATGGAAGATACGTGCCCCGCACCCGCATTGACCAGAAGTCGGCCGCGCCCTGGTGGGCCGACGCCGTCATCTACCAGGTCTACATCAGAAGCTTCGCCGACGGGAACGGCGACGGGATCGGCGACATCGCCGGTCTGCGTGCCCGTCTGCCCTACCTCCAGGAACTGGGGGTTGACGCGCTGTGGATCAACCCCTGGTACCCGTCTCCGATGGCCGACGGCGGCTATGACGTCGCCGACTACCGCGCGATCGAGCCGGCGTTCGGCACCCTCGCCGAGGCGGAGGAGCTGATCGCCGAGGCGCACACCTTCGGGATGCGCGTCGTGCTGGACATCGTGCCCAACCACACCTCCGACCAACACCCCTGGTTCCGGGAGGCGTTGACGGCCGCGCCCGGCTCACCCGAGCGGGAGCGCTACGTCTTCAGGGACGGCCGGGGAACGGACGGCGACCAGCCGCCCAACGACTGGCGCAGCCGGTTCGGCGGCCCGGCCTGGACCAGGATCACCGAGCCGGACGGCAGCCCCGGCCAGTGGTACCTGCACCTGTTCGCCTCGCAACAGCCCGATCTGAACTGGGCGAACCGGGAGGTGCGGGACGAGTTCGAGTCGATCCTGCGCTTCTGGTTCGACCGGGGCGTGGACGGCTTCCGGATCGACGTGGCGCACGGCCTCGTCAAGGACCCGGCGCTGCCCGACCTGGGCATCCCGGCCGACGCGCTCTTCGAGCACGAGCGGCACCGGGAGCACCACCCACACTGGGACCAGGACGGGGTGCACGAGATCTACCAGGAGTGGCGCAAGATCGCCGACTCCTACGCGGGCGACCGGGTCTTCGTCGCCGAGGCCCATGTCCGCGACGACCGGCTGGCGAACTACCTGCGGCCGGACGAACTGCACACCGCGTTCAACTTCCCCTACCTGAAGTGCTCCTGGGAGCCCAAGGCCATGCGGGAGGTGATCGACCGGGGCGTGACCGCGCTCGCGGAGGTCGGCGCGCCGCCGACCTGGGTGCTCTCCAACCACGACGTGCCCCGGCACGTGACCCGCTACGGCCGGAGCGACACCAGCACCCACGAGCACGACACGGCCGGCGGCGGCACCGACCTGGAGCTGGGCACCCGCAGGGCGCGCGCGGCGGCGCTGCTGACCCTGGCCCTGCCGGGCGGCGCCTACGTCTACCAGGGCGAGGAGTTGGGCCTGTGGGAGGTCGAGGACCTGCCGGAGGAGGTGCTGGCCGACCCGACGTGGGAACGTTCGGGCCACACCGTGCGCGGCCGCGACGGCTGCCGGGTGCCGCTGCCCTGGTCCGGGCTCGACGGGCCGTTCGGCTTCGGGCCCAAGGGCACCAAGCCGTGGCTGCCGCAGCCGGCCGAGTGGAAGAGCCTGACGGCGCAGGCCCAGTCGGGCATCCCCTGGTCGATGCTCGAGCTGTACCGCTCGGCGCTGCGGCTGCGCCGCGAGCAGCCGGGCTTCGGCTCCGGGACGCTGCGCTGGCTGACCACGCCGGAGGGGGTGCTCGCGTTCGAACGTTCGCCGGTGCTGCGCTGCGCGGTCAACTTCTCGGGTGAGCCGTACCCGTTGCCGAAGAACTGGGGCGTGCTGCTGGCCAGCGAACGCCTCACGAACGGGCACCTGCCGCCGGACACGACCGTCTGGCTCTGGGGTGGCGGTGCCCTGGCAGGACGGGCCTAGCACAGACGTGGCCGGGGCCCCTTGGCCCCGGCCACTGCCCGGCCCTGGCCGGGGCCAAGGGGCCCCGGCCGGACGGGCCCGGCCGGAGGTTGGTCCGGCCCTCACCGGACGCACTCCGGGAGCGGCCACGTCCGCGCGAGGCCGTGCGAGGCTCGGTCGTTGAACGAACACCCCGTCCGCCGGGACAGGCCGGGGTGGCCTCCGGCTGGCCCTCGCCGCCGTTCCGCACCGCGCTCGATCCCGGGCGGATTCTCACGCCGGCGGACAAGGTCACGGCCGTGGACCGGGTCCGCACGGCGCTGGGTCTCGGCCGGGACTCCCGCACCGCCTACGGGGACTCCGGTTCGGACATCCCCCTGTTCCGGGAGCTGAGCCACACCGTGGCCGTGAACGCCGACGACGCCCTCCGCCAACTCGCCCGCTGCCACTACGACGGTGACGACCTGTGGGCGGCCTACCGCATCGCCCGTTCCCGGTCACCCGAGCGCGGCGAAGCGCCCTCCCTCGACGTCCAGGGACGTCGGTGACGGGCCGTTCCCGGGCGGCGTCTCCGCCGCGCGGCGAAATCAGGTGTCGGCGCGCGGGCGGATCGGCCTACGGTCCGGGGCATGGATCTACGCATCGTGACGGTCGCCGAACGGCCCGACCTGAAGTCGTCCTTCGGGAACGTGGAGAGCGAGCCATGGCCCGCGTTCATGGAAGAGGACCCCATGGCCCTGCTGTACTACAGCGACGTCAGGACCGCGCACCCGGAGTACGCGTTCGTCGCCTATGACGCCGAGGCTCCGGACCAGGCGGTCGCCCGCGCGTACTGCGTGCCGTTCGCCTGGGACGGCGACCCGGCGCGCGGCGAGCTTCCCGAGGACGGCTGGGACGGGGTGATCTGGCGCTCGGCGCGCGACCGGCAGCTCGGCCGGCGGCGGAACCTCGTCTCGGCGCTGGAGATCACCGTGGCCACGCACCTCCAGGGCACCGGCCTGTCCGGCCGGATGCTCGCGGCGATGCGGGAGAACGCGGCCCGCCTCGGGTTCGAGCATCTGGTCGCGCCGGTGCGGCCGAACCGCAAGCATCTGGTTCCTGACCTGCCGATCGACGCGTACGCGGCGCTGGTCCGCGAGGACGGCCTGCCGCAGGACCCGTGGCTGCGCGTCCACGTCCGGGCCGGCGGCCGGATCGTCGGCACCTGCAAACGCGCGATGGTCATCCCCGGCACGCTGGCGGAGTGGCGTTCCTGGACCGGCCTGCCGTTCGACACGACGGGTCCCGTCGTGGTGCCCGACGCGCTGGTGCCGGTCCAGTGCAGCGTCGAGCAGGACATCGCGGTCTATGTGGAACCGGGCGTGTGGGTGCACCACCCGCTGTAGGCCACCCGGCCCGGCGCGCGGCGCGCACGGCGCTCCCCGGGCGCCCCACCGCTCCGCAGGAGAGCTACTCCGCGTAGGCCGCGCGCACCGCGTCCCTCGCCGCCGCCACGGCGGCGTCCGCGTCGAGGCCGAGCCGCTTCGCCCGCCGGGCGAACGCCTCGGCCGCGGCCGCCGCCTCCCGGGCGGCGGCCGTCCGCGCCGACGCGACGAACGTGCCCTGCCGGCCCCTGGTCTCCACGACGCCGTCGGCCTCCAGCGTCCGGTACGCCTTGGCCACCGTGTTCACCGCGACCCCCAACTCGGCGGCCAGCGCCCGCACGGTGGGGAGTCGGTAGCCGACGGGCAGCCGGCCCCCTCTGGCCTGCTCGGCCACCTGGAGGCACAGCTGCTCGTAGGGCGGCACGGCGGAGTCGGGGTCGATGCGCACTGTCATCCCGTTCATTGGCCCGATTGTGCCGCACGGGCTCCCGCCCGGCGCTTCGCCGGACGGGTTCCGGTGTGCCGGCCGCTCAGCCGCCGGCGGCCGGTCCGGGCGGCGGTCCGGCCGGCGACCCGAGCGGCCCGAAGGTCTGGAACGCGGTGTCGCGCGGGACGCGGAAGACGTCCCTGCCGGTGACCGCGTTGAGGATCAACGCGCTGCGGTAGGCGCCGATGCCCAGGTCGGGGGCGGCGGCGCCGTGCGTGTGCAGTTCGGCGTTCTGGACGAAGAGCCCGCCGGTGACCTCGGGAACGGTCGCCACCCGGTGGCCCTCGGAGACGTCGTAACGGCCCTGCTCGTCCCAGGCGATGAGCTTCTCGACGGGCGCCAGACAGTCCGGGCGGCGGGCCGCGTAGCCGGTGGCGGCGATCACGGCGTCGGTGGCGAGGACGGACTCCCGTTCGGTGTCGGCGTGCCGGGTCGTCAGGCGGATCGCGCCGCCCTCGGCGGAGTCCGCGCCGCCCTCGGCGAGTTCCGCTCCGCGCACGGCGGTCGCCGGGAGCAGGGTCACCGGGGGCCGGTCACCGTCCAGCAGGTGGTCGTACAGCTCCTGGTGGATCAGGTCGATGGTCTCGGTGTCGATGCCCTTGTACAGCTGCCACTGGGAGGCGATCAGCCGGTCCCTGGTCGCCGGCGGCAGGGCGTTGAAGTACCGCATGTAGGCGGGGGTGGTGTACTCCAGGACCAGCTTGGAGTAGTCGAGTGGGGCGAAGCCCCAGGAGCGGGTGAGCCAGTTGACGGCCCAGCCCGCGTCGCGCTGGCGGCGCAGCAGGTCGAGGAAGACCTCGGCGCCGGACTGCCCGGAGCCGACCACGGTGACGGAACGGGCGCCGGCCTCGGCGACCGCGTCGATCCGGTGCAGGAACTCGCCGGAGTGGAAGACCCGTTGGCCGGACGGCTCGCCGGCGAGGCGGCGCAGCGGCTCGGGGAGGGCCGGTTCGGTGCCGACGCCCAGCACGAGGTGGCGGGCGCGCCGGACGCTGACCGTTCCGGTGGCGACCTCGCGCAGGGTCAGCACCCAGCGTTCGGCGGCCTGGTCCCAGGTCACCTCGGTGACGTCGACGCCGAAGTGGCAGCCGGGCAGCCGGGCGGCGGCCCAGGCGCAGTAGTCGGCGTACTCGCGGCGCGGGACATGGAAGCGTTCGGCTATGTAGAAGGGGTACATCCGGTCGTGTTCGACCAGGTAGTTGAGGAACGACCAGCGGCTGGTGGGGCGGATCAGCGAGACGAGGTCGGCGAGGAAGCCGACCTGGAGCGAGGCCCAGTCGAACATCAGGCCGGGGTGCCAGTCGTAGCGCTCGCGGCGGTCGAAGGCGGCGAAGCGCAGCTCGGGCACCTCGTCGGCGAGCGCGGTCAGGGCGAGGTTGAACGGGCCGACGCCCACGGCCGCCAGGTCGAGGTCCGGTTCGGTCACGGGAGTTCCTCCGTCTCCACGGCGCGGCCGGCCACCTCGACGGCGGTCAGCAGCTCCTGGATGTCGTCCCGCGTGGCCTGCGGGTTGAGCAGGGTGAGTTTCAGCCGGACGCGGCCGCCGGTCGCGTCCTCGGCGACGTCGTCGGTGCGGCCGATCAGGGCGCGGCCCTGGAGCAGCAGCCGGCGGCGCAGGGCGCCGTTGATCGCGTCGGCGCGGGCGGCGTCGGCCGGTCCTTCGCCGGTGCCGCCGGACGTGCCGTGCTCCGGAACGTAGCGGAAGACGACGGTGGTCAGCACGGGTGTCGCCGTCAGTCGCAGGCGCGGGCGGGCGGCGATCGCCTCGGCGGCGAAGGTGGCCAGGTCGTGGCAGGCCTCCAGCATGGCACCGACGCCGCGCTGGCCCAACGCCAGGAAGGTGGCGACGACTTTGAGCGCGTCGGCCCTGCGGGTGGTGGCCAGGGAGTGGCCGAGCAGCCCGTCGTAGCCGGCGGCGCCGTCGTCGTCGGGGTTGAGGTAGGCGACGCGCAGCCCGGTGCTGGCGGTGAGGTCGGCGGCGTCGCGGACGAGGAGCACGCTGGCGGCGGCCGGCTGCCAGGCCGTCTTGTGCAGGTCGATGGTGATCGAGTCGGCGGCCTCGATGCCGGCGAGGAGCGGGCGCAGCCGGTCGGAGAAGAGGGCGCCTCCGCCGTAGGCGGCGTCCACGTGCAGCCGGACCCCGTGGCGTTCGGCGACGGCGGCGAGTTCGGGCAGGGGGTCAATGGAGCCGTAGTCGGTGGTGCCGGCGGTGGCGACGACGGCGATGGGGAGTTCCTCTTCGGTCCTCTCGGCGAGGGCCAGCTCCAGGGCCTCGGCGGTCATCCGGCGGTGCGCGTCGGCCGGGACGGGGCGGACCGCGTCCTCGCCGAGGCCGAGCACGGCGCAGGCCCTGGCCACCGAGAAGTGTGCCAACTCCGAGCAGTAGACGACCGGTCTGGTGGCGAGTCCGGCCAGTCCCTCGCCCCTGATGTCGCGTTGGGCGCGCAGCGCGGTGTCCCTGGCGATGAGCAGCGCCTGGAGGTTGGACGCGGTGCCGCCGGGGGTGAGCACGCCGTCGGCGCGCGGGCCGTAGCCGGCGAGCGCGGTGAGCGCGCGCACCAGGCGGCTCTCCAGTTCGACGGCGATGGGGCCGCTGTCCCAGGTGTCGACGGAGGCGTTGAACGCGGAGGCCAGCACGTCGGTCGCGGTGGCGACGCCCAGCGCGGGGGGTTGGAGGTGGGCGGCGGCCCTGGGGTCGGCGAGGTCGACGGTGTAGCTGGCGTAGGCCCTGGCCAGCGCGAGCACCGCGTCCCGGCCGCCGCCCTCGCGGGGCAGCGGCCCCTCGGGGAGCTGGGCGTCCACCACATGGGCCAGTTCGACGGGGGTGAGCGGGGGCAGCGGGCCGCCTCTGCGGCGGAGGGCTTTGGCTGCCTCGCTGGTCAACTCGCTGACCAGGCGGCCGACCTCGACGATTCCCTCGGGGTCGGCTGCCAGCAGGTCGGGCTCCAGCAGCGGGGTGGGCGCGGGCACGGTTGGTACGTGGCCGGACATGCTCATGAGTCGGTGACGTCCCTTTGTCTCGGGTGTCGCGGCTGTTGTGTGGGGGTGTGCGCGTCTGAGCACCCGCCCGGCGTGCCGGGCGGCGGTTGGGTCGAACGACGGTGCCGAGGGCCGCCGTTGAGGATTCGACCCGGCACGGCAACCCCCGACAATTTAGGTTAGGCACACCTAACTTTGTCAACCGAGCCGTCCCACGACCCGAGACGGCGGCCGTCCGCGCGCGGCCGCCGGTGGCCGTCCCCGCGACCGGTTTGTCCGTGGGTGGGCGTAGGGTCACCGACAGGGGTGGAGCCGTCGGAGAGGAGCGGGGCGATGGACACCGGAGAGCTGTCGGAGCTGGCCCGAGAGGCCGGGGAGACACACGAGGTCACCAGCGAGGAGGAGTTGACCGCGCTGGTCGGCGAGCCCGCCTCGTACACCAGGGACAAGGTGCGCACGGCGCTGCATCCGCTGGACCGTCAGTGGTTGGCGCACTCCCCGCTCTGCCTGATCGCCACCTCGGACGCCGAGGGCCGGCTCGACGTCTCACCCAAGGGCGATCCGGCCGGGATAGCCCTGGTGTTGGACGACCACACCCTCGCCATCCCGGACCGCCCGGGGAACCGCCGGGTGGACGGCTTCCGCAACATCCTGCGCAACCCGCACGTCGGGCTGATCTTCCTGCTGCCGGGCCGGGGCGACACGCTGCGGGTCAACGGCCGGGCCAGGATCGTGAGTCGGGCGCCGTTCCTGGACCGGATGGTGGTCCGGGGGAACCGCCCGAGGCTGGCGCTGCTGGTGGAGATCGAGGAGGTCTTCCACCACTGCGCCAAGGCGTTCCTGCGGTCCCGCGCCTGGGAGCCGGAGACCTGGCGGCCGGACGCGCTGCCGGCCAGGGCCCGGCTCGCCAAGGCGCTGGACCGCCCCGACGAGTCGCTGGAGGCGCTGGAGGAGCACTACGGTCCCGCCTACGCGCAGCGGCTCTACGCCGACTAGCGGGGTCGGGTCGGGGCTCAGGAGAGGATGTGCCGGCAGTCGGTGGGTTCGGCCGTGTCCGGGTCCAGGGCGTTGGCCACCTCGTGGAAGGCCATCCGGTCGGTGAGCCCGATCGTGGCGTGCCCGGAGACGTTCAGCGGGCAGAGGTCCTGGAGCAGCACGTTCCGCACGCCCGGCTCGTCGATGAACTGGCTCCGGTAGGGGGTGACCACCTCGTCGTAGCGGGTGGCGATCACGGTGTAGTCCACGCCGGGAACGGTGTAGCCGTCGGCGTTCAGCTCGGTGAGGAAGTCCGAGCCGACGACCTGCTGGAGCAGCGCCGGGGAGAACCCGTCGATGGCGTCGGCGAGTCCGGGGAAGACGTCGAGCAGCGCGGTCAGGCCGAGCAGCGTGGTGCCGTTGGTGCTGGGCGCGATGGCGATCAGGGCGCCGACCTTGTCGGCGGCGCCCTGGTGGTTCTTCAGGTAGTGGCGGGGCATCATCCCGCCCTGCGAGTGGCCGACGAGGTCCACCTCGTCGGCGCCCGTGGTGGCCAGCACCTCGTCGACGAAGGCGGCCAGCTGCGCCGAGGACTCCTCGATGGGCCCGAGACCGTGGAAGACGGGCAGGCCGGGGAGCTGGCCGTAGTCCAACGAGTAGACACAGTAGCCGCGTTCGACCAGGTAGGGCGCGAGGCCCAGCCAGTTCACGGTGGCGTTGGCCCCGGTCCCGTGGACCAGCACCACGGGGCGCGGGTGCTCGGAGACGCAGTCGGCCCGGTTCCAACCGCCGCCGGAGGCGGCGGCGTTGGCGTCGGCGGGGGCGGCGGCGTTGGCGGCGCCGCCCGGCAGGGCGAGCAGCGGCAGGGCCAACAGGCCGGCGAGCAGGGCGAATCGGGGCTTCTTCGACGGTTTGGACGATTTCGGCGGTCCGGACTTCCCGAAGGGCATGGCGGCTCTCCTCACCCGAGGGTCGCGGGGATGTGGCCCGAGTCACAGCGACGGGCTCATGCCAAGTTACGGGCGGGTAACCCCGTGCGCCCACACCGCCGACGGTGAAGAAACGTTCACCGCTCGCCCACGGAACGCCCCTTGACGCCCGCCCACCCGCGCTCGCCCGGGCCGTGCCCGCGTCAGGCGGCCCGCCCCGGGCGGCCGGCGCGGCCCGCCGG
>NZ_RFFJ01000299.1 GCF_003696235.1 Streptomyces triticirhizae | reverse complement strand
GCCGCCCACCTCCCGGCCCTCGCCGGGCTGCCCGCCCACGCCGACCCGGCCGCGCTGGCCGCCGCCGTCGCGGCGGGCGACACGCCCGCGCCCGAGCTGATCCTCCTCGACCACACCGCGCCCGCCGCCGAGAACCCCGACGACCCCGGGAACCCCGAGGTCCTCGTCGCCGACACCCGGCGAACGCTCGCCACCGTCCAGGACTGGCTCGACGAGGAACGCCTCGCCGACACCACCCTCGTCGCCCTCACCCGCGACGCCGCGCCAGGCCCCGCGCCGGCGACCACGGTCGACCTGCGCCGCGCACCCCTGTGGGGCCTGCTGCGCACCGCCCGCTCCGAGAACCCGGGCCGGGTCCGCCTGCTCGACCTCGACGAAGCCGACGCCCCGACCCTGGCCGCCGCCCTGGCCACCGACGCCTCCGAACTGGTCCTGCGCGGTGGGGTGGTGTCGGTGCCCCGGTTGGGCCCGGTCACCCCGGACGGGAACGCGTTCACCCTCGATCCCGAGGGAACGGTGTTGATCACCGGTGCCACCGGCACCCTCGGCGGGCTGATCGCCCGCCACCTCGTCCACCACCACGGCGCCCGCCACCTCCTCCTGGTCAGCCGACGCGGACCCGACGCCCCCGGCGCCACCCAACTCCACGACGAACTCACCGCCACCGGAGCCACCGTCCACCTCACCGCCTGCGACACCGCCGACCCCCACGCCCTCGCCACCCTCCTGACCACCATCCCCGACCACCACCCCCTCACCGCCGTCATCCACACCGCCGGCATCCTCGACGACGCCACCCTCCCGGCGCTCACCGGGGAACGCCTCGACACCGTGTGGCGGCCCAAGGCCCAGGCCGCGTGGCATTTGCACGAGCTGACCCGCCACCTCGACCTCACGGCGTTCGTCCTGTTCTCCTCCCTCGCCGGCCAGGTCGGCAACGCCGGCCAGGCCACCTACGCCGCCGCCAACACCTTCCTCGACGCCCTCGCCACCCACCGCCACACCCTCGGCCTGCCCGCGACCTCCATCGCCTGGGGCCTGTGGGCCGAGACCAGCACCATGACCGAGGCGCTGCGCGACACCCAACTCGCCCGCGCCCAGCGGGCCGGCGTCCGGCCGCTCACCGCCGACCAGGGCCTCGCCCTCCTCGACGCCGCGCTCACCACCCGGGCCCCCGTCACCGTCGCGGCCGCCCTCGACACCACGGCCCTCCACGCACAGGCCGCCGCCGGCACCCTGCCCGACCCGCTGCGCGGCCTGGTCCGCACCCCCGCCCGCCGCGCCACACCCGGCGGCGCACCCGCCGACCTGGCCCGGCGCCTCGCCGGCCTCGCCGAGGACGAGCGACGCCAGCTGGTCCTCGACCTGGTCAGGGAGGCCGTCGCCGCCGTCCTCGCCCTCCCCGACCCCCAACGCGTCGACACGACACGGGCGTTCAAGGAGTCCGGCTTCGACTCCCTCACCGCCGTCGAACTCCGCAACCGCCTCAACGCGGCCACCGGACAGCGTTTCCCCGCCACCGTCGTCTTCGACCACCCCAACCCCGCCGCGCTCGCCGAGCACGTCCACACCGTGGTCACCACCACCGACGAGGCGCCCGCCGAACAGCCCCTCCGCGCCGAACTCGACCGCCTGGCCGCGACCCTCGCCGCCGAGCCCGCCGACAGCGCGCTCCGCCGCGACATCACCGCCCGCCTGCGCACCCTGGTCGCCACCCCGAGCGAGGAGCCCAGCGCCAGCGAGGCCCGGCGCGCGCTGGACCGCCAGCGCATCCAGGACGCCACGGCGGCCGACCTGTTCGCCTACATCGACCGCGAACTCGGCCGCGCCCAGCGGCGCGACACCGCGAACGCCTGACCACCGACCACCGACCACCCCCGAAGCGGGGCCCGGGTCCCACCCCTCCAGGACCCGGGCCCCGCTCCCCTTTCTTCTGTGCTCCCGCGCCGCGTTCACGCGCGAACGAGCCCGGCCCCGTTCGACCGGGACCGGGCTCGTTCGCTCGCTCTTCTCTGCTCCTCTCCGTTCAGCCGAGGCCGAGTTCGTTGTCCAACGCCGCGAACAGGTCGTCGTCCGAGGCCGTCTCCAGATCCTCCGCACCGGCGGCGCCGGAACCGGCCCCCGCGCCCGCACCGGACCCGGACGCGGCCTGCCAGCTCGACACCAGCTCCGCCAGCCGCCGCCCGACCCCCGCCCGGCCGTCCCCGGCCGCCGGCAGCGCCGCGAGCAGTTCCTCGAGGCGGTCGATCTCCTGAAGCGCCGACTCCACCGGCCCCGCCGGCGCCAGCTCCGAACGGAGATGCTCGGCGACCGCGACCGGCGTCGGATAGTCGAAGACCAACGTCGTCGGCAGCCGCCGCCCCGTCACCTTCCCGAGGCGGTTGCGGAACTCGACGGCCGTGAGGGAGTCGAACCCCATGTCCATCAGGCCCCTGCGCGGATCGATCCCGTCCGACCCGTCATGGCCCAACACCGCCGCCACCTGGTCCAGCACCAACTCCAGCAGCAGCGCCAGCCGTTCCTCGTCCGACAGCGCCGCGAGCCCGGCCAGCCGCGACTCCCACGACGCGCCCCCGCCGCCGCCCGCCGCGACGGCGGCGGACCGTCGCTCCGGCACCCGCACCAGCCCGCTCAGCACGGGCGCGATCGCCCCCGCCGACGCCTGCGCGCGCAGCGCCCCGACGTCCCACCGCACCGGAAACAGCAGCGCCGCCCGCGAGTCGAGCGCCTCGTCGAACATCCCGAGCGCCTCCTCGCTGGTCATGGGCGCGATCCCGGAACGGTTCAGCCGCTTCAGATCGGCCACCTCCAGCGCCTCGGTCATCTCGCTGGACTGCGCCCACAGCCCCCACCCGAGGCTGGTCCCCGGCAGGCCGAGCGCGCGGCGATGTGCGGCCAGCGCGTCGAGGAAGGTGTTCGCCGCCGCGTAGTTGGCCTGCCCCGCCGTGCCCAGCAGCCCCGACACGGACGAGTAGAGGACGAACGCCCTCAGGTCCAGGTCGCGGGTCAGCTCGTGCAGATGCCAGGCCGCGTCAACCTTCGGCCGCAACACCGTGTCGAGCCGCTTGGCCGTCAACGCGGGCACCGTGGCGTCGTCGAGGATGCCGGCGGTGTGGATGACGGCGGTGAGGGGGTGGTGGTCGGGGATGGTGGTCAGGAGGGTGGCGAGGGCGTGGGGGTCGGCGGTGTCGCAGGCGGTGAGGTGGACGGTGGCTCCGGTGGCGGTGAGTTCGTCGTGGAGTTGGGTGGCGCCGGGGGCGTCGGGTCCGCGTCGGCTGACCAGGAGGAGGTGGCGGGCGCCGTGGTGGTGGACGAGGTGGCGGGCGATCAGCCCGCCGAGGGTGCCGGTGGCACCGGTGATCAACACCGTTCCCTCGGGATCGAGGGTGAACGCGTTCCCGTCCGGGGTGACCGGGCCCAACCGGGGCACCGACACCACCCCACCGCGCACCGCGACCTGCGGCTCCCCGACGCCGACGGCCGCCGGCAGCGCCAGCACGGCCGCCGCGTCGTCCCCGTCGAGATCCACCGTCCCGAACCGGCCCGGGTTCTCCGACTCCGCCGCCCGCACCAGACCCCACAGCGGCGCCGCCGCCAGGTCCAGCGCCGACTCGTTCTCGCCCACCGCGACCGCGCGGCGGGTGACCACCACCAGCCGGCTGTCGGCGAGCCGCTCGTCGGCCAGCCACTCCTGAAACAGCCCGAGCACCCGCTGGGTCATCTCCCGTGCGGCGTCCGGCAGTTGCTCGCCCGCCGCAGGCTCGGCGCCGCCGAGGCACGGCAACAGCACCACCTCGGGCGCCTCGGCGCCGCCGTCCAGGGCACGCAGCAACGCGGCGACACCGGCGAAGGCGGAACCGATCCCGAGCCGGCCGGCGAGTGCGCCGCCGTCCTCCCCGAGCACGGCCCAGCGGGCCGGGTCGGCGCCCCGCGCGGGCGACGCCGGTTCCCGCCACTCCAGCGCATACACCGGCGCCCGCGAGGCGCCCGCGATCCGCGCCAGATCGGCGGCCCGAAGCGCGATCTCCTCGACCCGCAGCAGCGGACGGCCGGAGTCGTCGGCCAGGCTCAGCGTCGCCGTCTCCGCACCCGTGAGGGTGAGCGACACCCGCACCGTCGCCGGCCCATCGGCCGCGTCGGTCTCCGCGAACGCGGCGACGCCGGTGAACGCGAAGGGCAGAACGTCGCCGCCGTCCGGGGTGTTGACGAGCAGCGGGTGCAGCGCGGCGTCGAGCAGCGCGGGGTGAACGGCGTGGCCTGGGCCGGAGGCGGCGGGAACGCTGACGGTGGCGTGGAGGGTGTTGTCGTCGCGCCAGAGGGCGGTGAGTCCTTGGAAGGTGGGGCCGTAGTCGTAGCCGCGTTCGGCGAGTTGGGGGTAGGCGGTGTCGAGGGGTATCTGCTGGGCGTTGGGTGGGGGCCAGGTGGCGGGTGTCTCGGGAACGGTCGCTGGCGCGGGTTGGTCGTTCAGAGTCGCGGTGGCGTGGCGGGTCCAGGGTTCGTCGTCGTTCGAGCGGGCGTGGAGGGTGAGGGCGCGGTCCTCGATGCTGATCTGGAGTCGCACGGTGCCGTGTTCGGGGAGGACGAGCGGGGCCTCGATGGTCAGGTCCTCGACGCCGGCGCCGTCGGCGGCGTGCAGGGCGAGGTCGAGGAACCCGGTCCCCGGGAAGAGAACGGTGCCGGCGATGGTGTGGTCGGCCAGCCACGGATGGTCGGCCAGCGACAGCTCGCCCGTGATCAGGGTCCCGCCGTTGTGGGCCACGGTGGTCCTGGCCGTGAGGAACGGATGCTTGGGAACGTCCTGCCCGCTGGGCATCGTGCTGGTGGGTCGGAGCCAGTAGGTGTGGTGTTGGAAGGGGTAGGTGGGGAGTGGCAGGTTTGGGGTGTTGGTGGTGGTGAGGGTGGTCCAGTTGGTGGTGGGGTGGTGGGTGAGGGTGGTGAGGTAGGTGGTGAGTTCGGGGGTGTTGGTGCGGAG